>JANLQX010000176.1:0-19786 GCA_031368095.1 Actinomycetes bacterium
CGACGTTGAACTCGCCCCGGTCCGACACTCACCAATCGATGATCAGTTGATGTTCTCGAGGCCGTTCTGGAAACGACCGGCGTGGCTCTTCTCGGCGCGGGCAAGCGTCTCGAACCATTCAGAAATCTCGGTGAAGCCCTCTTCCCGAGCGGCCTTGGCGAAGCCTGGGTACATCTCGGTGTACTCGTACGTCTCGCCCGCCACCGACGACTTCAAATTGTCCTCGGTGGATCCAATGGCCATGCCCGTGGCCGGATCACCGGAGCCGAGCGTGGCCAAATATTCCAGGTGACCATGGGCGTGGCCGGTCTCACCGTCGGCAACGTTCTTGAACAGACCGGCCACTTCGGGGTAGCCCTCAATGTCGGCCTTCTGCGCGAAGTAGAGATAACGGCGATTGGCCTGACTTTCGCCGGCGAACGCGTGCTGCAGGTTTGCTTCGGTTTTCGTGCCTTTGAGCGACATCGAGAACTCCTTCGTTGTTTGTTGGGGGGTTGGTACTGCGGAACGAATTCAAGCGGTGCGCAAGCACGCCGCGCACGTGCCGTGGAAGGTCACGTCGACATCGTCGACGACAAAACCGTGGCCGTGATGCAGCCGTGGAACGGCCGCCACGTCGACATCGAGGATCACGCCACACTTTGTGCAAACGGCATGATGATGCTCGGACATGTTCGGATCGAAGCGTGTCGCTCCGGCGCCGAAATCGAGCGTTCGTAGTTCACCGACCTCGGCCAGATCGTGGAGCGTCTGATACACGGTCTTGAGCGAAATCATCGGCATCTGCCGCCGGGCCGCAGCGAACACTGAGTCCGCCGTTGGGTGAGCCGTGGCCGCGCTGACAATGCGCAGAATCAACTCACGCTGCGGGGTGACTTTCATGCCGTGCGACCGGAGACGCTCGGCCACCTCGCCCGGAAAGCCATCGGCTTCGTGGATGTTGCTGGCGCCCATGAGCTTCGAAGGTAGTGCATGTCAGACAACAACAATTGTTATCTAATCGACGCCCAGCACGGCGGCCTCCCCCGCGCCTGATGATCGGTCAGGGAGACTGGACTCGTGTCTGTTGACGAATCCCCCCCCGCCATGGCTTCGCGACGGGCGGTCTTGCTCATTGCCGCCGTGGTGGCCGCGATCATCCCCGCCTTCGTCATTCGCTTCTCGACCCTCGAACCGCCCACGGCGGTGGCCGCGGTCCTCTTCGGTTTGGCCATCATCGCTGCCGCCTTCCTTCTCGCCTGGGGTGCCGAAGCCGCCCAGGTCGACATTTCCGCCGGACTCGCCATCGCTGTTCTGGCGTTCATCGCCGTTCTCCCCGAGTACGCCGTAGACATGGTGTTCGCCTCCAAGGGCGGCCACGCCTACGCCGCCCACGGTCGAGCCTGCCGAGCCGTCGGATCGGTCGACGAGCCACCGTGCTCGTTGGCGCTGGCCAACATGACCGGCAGCAACCGACTGCTCATCGGCATCGGGTGGGCCCTCGTGGTCGGTCTGGCCTGGTTCCAGTGGCGCAAGCGCAAAATGCCCAACACCGACGTTCGACTCGAACGTACGAACAGCGTCGAGGTGTCGTACCTCCTCCTGGCTTCGCTGTATGCGCTCACGCTCCCTTTCAAGCGTTCGCTCACCCTGATCGACGCCGGTGTCCTGGTCGCGATCTTTGCCGCGTACACCTTTCGCATCGCCAAAGCCCCGGCCGAAGAACCACACCTTGTCGGCCCGGCGCGCGTGATTGGCGAGCTCCCCACCAAGCAACGGCGAACGGTCTACGGAGCCATGCTGGCGTTCGCCGCGCTGGTGATCTTGGCCTGCGCCGAGAGTTTCGCTGAAGCCCTCGTCGCCGGAGGCAAGGCCGCCGGCATCAGCGAGTTCGTCCTCGTGCAATGGGTCGCACCGTTGGCCTCGGAAGCGCCCGAACTCCTGATCGCCGGGATGTTTGCCTGGCGCATGGCGTCGGCCAGCGGACTGTCCACGCTGGTGTCGTCGAAGGTCAATCAGTGGACCCTTCTGGTTGGCACGCTGCCGATCGTGTTTGCCATCACGTCATCATCCACGCACGGCCTTCCCCTCGACTCGCTGCAACGGGAAGAACTTTTCCTGACCGGCGCGCAGGCATTCTTCGGGGTTGCCGTGCTCATGAGCCTCTCGCTCTCGATCCGCGAGGCATTGATGCTGTTCGGACTGTTCTGGGCCCAATTCCTCGTCCGGGCCGTCGTGCCGAGCGACTGGGCCGAGGCCGAGCGCATCGGCGTCGGAATCGTCTACCTGGTGTTGGGCATGCTGTTCCTGATTCGTCAGCGCGCGTACGTTCGCTCGACCCTGCGCGACGGCTTCCGAACGCCGTTCGCCGAGATGGCCGCCGAATGACTCCACGCCAATTCGTCTCGCTGATGGTCGAGGCGACGGGCATTGCCGGAAGGATCGTGGCCAGTCGCCTGGGCGGTGCTCCCACTCGCGGAGTGATGGTCATGGTGCTGAACGAACATGGCGAAGTGCTCCTTGTGAAGAACACCTATCGACGGCACTGGTCCCTTCCCGGTGGCTGGGTTGATCCGGACGAGTCCTTCGTTGATGCCGCCGCCCGAGAAGTGGCCGAGGAGACCGGTTACACCCTGGTCGGCGAGTTGCACCTTGTCGCCGAACACTCGTCGAAGCACCACACCGACCAACTCTTTCGCGGCCACGCCGGCACGACCACGACAACCGCAGTAACAACGCCCTGGGAAATCTCGGCCGTGAAATGGTGCCCGATCGACGAACTTCCGGACCTGGCTGGTGCCTCCCGTCGCGTGATCGACCTCGCCGCGCCGCGTCAATCGTCGGACCCCGAGAAGTCCACCGAACACACGGCGAACCCGACCAGCCACTGAACGCCCTATCCGATCAGTCGAAGGACCTCAGCGATCGCAACGGCTGGCTCGGAGACCAGAATCCCATGCATCCCCGTTGCAACAGCACCGTCGACGTTGGCCTGCATGTCGTCGAGAAACAGACTTTGCGCCGGCGCGACACCAAGGGAGGAACAGACGTATTCAAAGATGCGCGCTTCCGGTTTCCTCATTCCGATGTGGCTCGAATCAACAACCAGGTCGACGATCGAATCCCAGTCGGCCAGGTCACGCCACGCGCCGAGGGCGCGGACATTGTTCGTCACGATTCCAGTAGAAATCCCGCGTGTGCGTACATCCGATATCAAATGCAGCATCTCGGGCCGCACATTCATGGCGAAACCGAGAATTCGGTCGACGGGCAGAGGAGGGAACCCATCGTGTCCCCGCTTGCGGGCCAGATCATCGACGGCTCGATTGTACTCGTCTACCTCGATCTCACCCCGTTCGAGTTGGTGCCACGGATGGTCACCGTTGCCGTAGTCGCCTCGACCAATGGCGATCGCACCAAATTCGCCCAGATCAAACCCGTGCTCGATAGCACCACCCGCCATCACCCGAAAATGGGTCGTTGGAGATCACTCCCCCGAAGTCAAAGAAGACGGCAGCCACGGGCTTCACAGACTCCCCAATCCGGTCAATCGCGAGGGCAAACTAGTGGCCGTGCTCGCCCAGAACAAGTCGCACGGTATCGGCTTCTTCGCGGACTCGCACCCGCAGCGAGATCGGGAAAGATTGGTCTACTGACTCCACAGAGCGGAGATCGGTGCGGCAATCGTGCCGTCATCGAACGTCAGTGTGTTCGGTCCGGCATGGAACAGAACGGTCGCCAGAACCGCGTCGCCGAGCTCGCGACGGAACCATCGAAGGTGGGTGGCGTCACCGGGATCCGGGGTGCTCGTGGCTTTGATCTCAATGGCCACAAGACGCCGCGCTCCAACCTCAATCACGAGATCAATCTCATTGCGGCCTTGAGCTGTGCGGAGGTGGTGCATCCGACAACCTGGCGCTCGGAGAGACAATTCGGCCCGAATCTGAGCCACGACGAACGTTTCCAGAAGCCGTCCGAGCAGGTCACCGTCGAGCAAGACGTCGTTCTCGGTCACGCCAAGAACGCCACCGAGGAGACCGCTGTCGACGAGGTATCGCTTTGGAGCCAGGGTCAAACGCTTCAGGCGATTGCTGGTCCACGCCGGCAGTCGATCAATCACGAAGAGGTTCGACAGCAGCGTGTCATAGGCACGGGCCGTGTCCTTCGCCACTCCGGCCGCGGTCCACAACGTCGTATCGTTAACGACTCCGGCGCTGTTCAGCGCTAGTGCCGTCAGGTACGAACGAAGTCTCTGCGGGTCTCGCCCGGGGGCAACCGTCTCGGCGTCGCGAGTGACAAGCTGATCGACGTACGAGGAAAGCCATCGCACTCGACCGCGTTCAGTGCCCATCAAGGCCGGTTCCGGGAATCCGGACCGAAGGGCTCGATGAACGTACGCGCGGAGATCATCGGTCGATCGAGGTCGAATCATCGTCGAACCGGAGAGAATCATTGCCAACCACGACGTGGAAGTGATTCGTCGTTCGATTTCGCGCTCCGTTAGGCCGAACATTGAGAGGCGGACGAGACGGCCAGTTCCCGGCCACGTCGGGGCATCGATATCACCGCGAACGGATCCGGTCACAAGAAACTGACCCCGGTCGGGGGCCGCGTCGACGGCCAGTTTGACCGCTTGGAGCGAGGACGGGACCTCTTGCCACTCATCAATGAGCACGGGCGGCGCAAGGCCCTCGAGGACAGAACGAGGATCGACGGCGAACCCGCTGGCCACCCTCGGATCACCGAGGCGCACGACGGACGCAGCCAGCCGCTCGCACGATGTGGTCTTTCCGGTCGCCCGCGGCCCAACAACGAGAACAGCGGAGTGGTCCGACACCATCTCGGCGATCACGGCGTCGGCGAGACGCGGGAGGTATGAAGGAACGGCCATGACGCCAGACTAGTCGCTGTGCGCGGACGTGACTAGTCGCTGTGCACACACGTGACTAGTCGCTGTGCACATACATGACTAGTCGCTGTGCACATCAGCAGCCTGCCTCCGCCCAACGGCTCGCGCTACTGCTGACGGTAGGCGCGCGTACGGTTGGCGTTGTTGGCGACGAAACCGCCGAACACGCCGAGGCACGCGCACAGCATCGCGACAAAGATCAGACTGCCGGGCCGAAAGCCTTTGCCGGCGAGGAGCCGTTGGGTGATCGAGATGGCCAACCCGGCCAAGACCGACGCCGCCGCCCCGTTGCTGAGCGGGGCGCGGGGTGCACCCAAGCCGGCGCGGAAGGCACCGAGGACGCATCCAACCACGACAAACGCCGTCGCCAACGCCGTGACCCCACCACGCTCCCACCCGAAGATCCACCGAAACCCAAGCGCGATTCCCAGCCCGAACCCTGCGGTAAGAAACGCCGAGACGGCACCCGAGAGTATGGCGTTGCGTTCAAAGAGCTCAAGCATCAACGTCGAGTCTTCCCGAACTTTTGCCACAATGACGCCGAACGAGGCTTCGTCGAAGGCCGGGGTCGCTGGCCCGATCGCGTGGTTTCGGCCCAGCGTCCGCCGGGCAGCGCCGGCGCCGTGATGGTGAGCTGCACCGTGCCGTGGTCTCGCTCCCAGGCCACCACATTCACGATCACACTCAGGACGAACAGCCAGGCGAACACCGTCAAAAATGTGAGGAATGCCACGACGGCACCGAGCGAGGCGGGTCCGCCTTTCTGCGACGCCAGGATGCGGGCCACCAGCAACGTGCCGAAGACCTGAAACAGGGCAAAGCCGAATCCGGCGAAGAGCGCACCTGGGACGAAGGCCCGCAACGGCAGACGGACATTCGTCATGATGACCTGCGTCCACCAGAACAGGAGCGCCCCCACCGCCGATCCACTGAGCAACGCCACCAGCGCGTCGAGCCCCGGAATCGGGATGAGCCCGACAATCGTGGTCGTCGCCACCGCCGCGGCCACCAGCACCGCCGCGCCGAGGAGCCACACCACCCCAAGCACCCGGTCCCTGAGTCCACGACTCGACACCTGCCAGGAACTGTTGCAGGCCGCGGCGATCGAGTTCACTACTGCCGTGGCACTAATCAGCACGCTGACAAAGCCGACCACCGACGTGGCGCCGCGGTTGTCCTTGGCCGATGCGACACTCTCGTGGATGACGTCGGCCATCGAACCGGACAGCTTCAGATTCCGCACTAGGTCGTCGGCCAGCTTGGCACTCCCGCCAGAACGGCTGGCGGCCACAAAACCGAGCACCGCAATCGCCACGACGACCAACGGAAAGAGTGCCAGGAAAATGCGAAGCACGATCGCTTCAACGAGGCGCGACGCGCCTACCTCTTTGATCCTTTTGCGGGCAACGACGAGCGTCGACCAGAACGAACGCAACGAAGACATCTGGAGCATCGGAGACACCGCCGACCAAGTCCGACGTCAGTCGAGCGAAATACCCTTTGGCACCACGACCACACCGGCGTCAGAAATGGTGAAGCCCCGCGCCCGGTCCACATCGAGATCAATGCCGATCTGCATTCCGGCCGGAACAACAACGTTCTTGTCGATGATGGCGTGGCGAATAATTGCGCCCGGACCGATTCGGACATCATGGAGCAGGATCGAGTCAGAAACCACAGCATGGTCATCGACGTAGGCGCCGGGCGAGAGCACGCTTCGCTCTACGTGACCACCGGACACGATGACGCCCTCGCACAGCAGACTCGATACGGCCGAGCCCGGCGCCCACGAGTGGCCCTGCACGAGCTTGGCCGGAGGCAGCGATGACTGCTGGGTGTACACCGGCCAGCGACGGTTGTAGAGGTCAAATAGGGGGCTCGGCGTAGTGAGATCCATGGTGGTCTCGTAGTACGCGTCGAGGGTCCCGACGTCACGCCAGTAGCCGCGGCCATGACCGGTCTGCCCGGGGATCTCGTTGGTGTCGAAATCGTAGAAGTTGGCTTGGCCCGTCTTCGTGAGATTCGGGATGATATTGCCGCCGAGGTCGTGGGCGCTGGTTTCGTCGTCGGCGTCGGCACTGATGGAGTCGAGCAGCACCTCGGTGTCGAAGACGTAATTCCCCATCGACGCGAGGCACCTATCGGGATCGGTGGGATTTCGCTTCGGCATCAGCGGAGGGTTTGCCGACTTTTCATGGAAGGCCTTGATGGACGTGCCTTCCACTTCCATGACCCCGAAGTCGCGAGCCTCTTCGACGCTCACCGGGATGCCAGCCACGGTCACGCCGCCTCCGACTTCGATGTGATGGTCGATCATCTGACGCGGATCCATGCGATAAATGTGATCGGCTCCGAACACACAGACAATGTCCGGTCGCTCATCGGAGATCAGGTTGAAGTTCTGATAGATCGCGTCGGCCGATCCGACGAACCACCGCGGCCCACGCCGCATCTGGGCCGGCACCGGCGTGACGTAGTTGCCGAGGAACTCCGACACCCGCCAGGTCGACGAGATATGACGGTCCAAGCTGTGGCTCTTGTACTGGGTGAGCACGACCATCTTGAGGAGCCTCGCATTGGCGAAGTTCGAAAGCACGAAGTCGACCAGTCGGTACGTTCCGGCAAAGGGAACGGCGGGCTTGGCTCGGTCGGCGGTGAGCGGATAAAGCCGCTTCCCCTCGCCGCCGGCAAGCACCATCACGAGGACTTTTGGATCAGTCGGAGTCACGGACGAAGCGGCCATGGCCGAACGCTAACCGGCCCAACGTGCTGGCGTCGATCACGGCCATCCTTTACGGCGTGACGACGAGGCCCACCGGATCAGGGTGGAGCACGAGAGCACGCCCGGCCACGCCAGCGCTGAGCATGGCCGCCTCGGCCCCGCTGCGGACATGCTCGGCGGCGGCGCGATCGCACACGCCGAGCAGCGTCGGGCCCGCCCCCGACCAGCACGATCCGAGTGCCCCGGCGGTCACCAGGGCATCAAGCAGCACGGTGGCGCTCGGGAACAGCGGGGTTCGCTGACGTTGGTGGAGACGATCGGCGAACGCCTCGGGTCGGAGGTGGCGATGATCCGCCATTCCCGCGATCAGCGCACCCATTCGGCCGAGATTGAACGTGGCGTCAACGAGAGGTACTTCTTCGGCCAGCGCCAGGCGAGCATCTTTGGTCGACAGCGACTGATTCGCGATGATGACAACGAACGTCAGTCCGGGATCGAGAGGGAGCCGATGGGCCACAACCTTCCCGTCGACAATGGTCGCGGTCACGAACCCTCCTAGTACACAGGCCGCGGCGTTGTCGGCATGACCTTCAAGAAGGGCCGCAACGGTAAGCGGGTCTGGGTGTCCGCACGCCGCTACCACCGCCACAGCCAACGCCGCGGACGACCCGAGCCCGCGAGAAACCGGCACCTCACTCTCGATTTCGATGCGTAACCGGTCATGACCGAGCACCTGCCGAGCGAGCTTGGCGGCAAAGTGGGTACCGTTCTTCGGAAATCCCGAGCCCTCGCCCACGACCTCGAGATGCAGACGATCCGCAGGCGTGATCGTGACTTGCGTGTAGAGACTGAGCGCCACGCCGAGCGTGTCGAAACCAGGGCCGAGGTTGGCCGACGAAGCCGGCACACGAGCGCGCATCGTCGCTACTCCGGTCGAGGCCGAAGCGCTTCGAGCTCCTCGACCGTCATCATGACCTGGCGTGCCTTCGAACCAGTCGTCGGGCCAACGACACCCCGCGATTCGAGCAGGTCCATGAGACGACCGGCTCGCGAAAAACCGACGCGCAATTTGCGCTGCAGCATCGACGTGGAGCCGAACTGGCTGCGGACCACGAGATCCATGGCGGCGTCGAGCAGGTCATCATCGTCTTCGTCGCCCCCGTCACCCGTCGGCGACGTGAGCGCCGTGCCGCTCAGCTCACCGGCTCCGCCATAGGTGAACGCCGCCGGACGGGGCTTGTCTGCGGGACCGTCGAGGAGCGGACCGGCGGCGCGCTGTCCGACGTAGGCGGTGGTGAAGTCCTTTGCCCCCGGATCGTCTTCGGCATCGATCGACGGCTCGTGCTTCGAGACATCTTTTGCCTGACGGCTCCAGAAGTTCACGATGCCTCGCACTTCTTCTTCGCTGACGAAGTTGCCCTGGACGCGCGTCGCCACGTTGGACGACACGGTGAGCATCAACATGTCACCCTGACCAATCAGCTTCTCGGCACCCGGCTGATCGATGATCACGCGAGAGTCGGTGAGCGACGACACGGCAAAGGCGAACCGCGACGGCACATTGGCCTTGATCAGTCCGGTGATGACGTTGACCGACGGGCGCTGCGTAGCGATGACGAGGTGGATGCCAACGGCACGCGCCTTTTGGGCGATACGACAGATGGCCTCTTCCACGTCACGAGCCGCAACCATCATCAAGTCGGCCAACTCGTCAACGACGACGAGGATGTAGCTGAGCTTCTGGTGGGTGACCGGCGGAAGCCCAATGCCACCGGCAGGATCGTCTGCGTACGGATCATCGAGGTCCCCACGGGCCACGGCATCGTTGTAGCCGCCGATGTCTCGAAAGCGGAGTCGAGCGAGCATCTCGTAGCGACGCTCCATCTCGTCGACCGCCCACGCCAGCGCGTTCGATGCCTTCTTCGGATTGGTAACCACTGCGGTGAGGAGATGCGGCAAACCGTTGTACTGGCTGAGCTCGACCATTTTCGGGTCGATCAGGATCATGCGAACTTCGTCGGGTGTCGCCCGCATGAGGATCGAGGTGAGCAGCGAGTTGATACAGCTCGACTTACCCGAACCGGTGGTGCCTGCCACGAGAACATGGGGCATTTTGCCGAGGTCGACGGTTACCGGCTTGCCGTCGATGTCGCGACCGATCGCAACAGTAAGTGGACTTGTCGCCTTGCGGGCTTCGGGGGTGAACAGAACATCACCAACGGCGACCAGCTGCCGCTGCTTGTTCGCCACTTCCACACCAATGGCCGACTTCCCAGGTATCGGCGCCAGGATCCGGACGTCGGCCGTGGCCATCGAATAGGCGATGTCCTTATGCAGAGTGGTGACCCTGGCCACCTTGACGCCGGGTCCCAACTCGAGCTCGTAGCGGGTCACCGTGGGTCCGACCGTCATGCCGATCAACCGAGTCTCAACACCGTGCGCAGCGAGGGCCTCTTCGAGCACGCGGCCCTGCGCTTCGACGGCGCGCTTATCAATCTCGATGGCCTTGCCCTTTTTGAGAAGTGCACTCGGCGGCAGCTTCCACACCACGGCCGGCTGTGCCTTGGGACCGAGGCCGGGCAGCGGCACCGCAGCAGCCGGGGGCTGCTCGTCGGTCCATACCGGTTCCGGTGGCAACGTCACTTCGATCGGCTTCGGCTGGGCGGCCTGCACCGAGGCGTCCTCGGCGGCGGCAAGGTCGATGACCGCGTCGGCCGGTCCAGCTAGGCCCACTTGCTCCGCCTTCTTGCGCGGCTTGCGCGCTTTCTTGGTGGCGTCCAACGACTCGTCGCGAAGTTCGTCGTAGCCGGGCAGCGAGTAGTCCCGGTCCGTCTTCGGTTCGCGCCAGTCGACTCCCGGACCAACGATTCCGCGCTCCGGATGGGTCAGTCGACGGTCGCGCATCGAGGTGCGTACCGGCGACGTGGGGTGTCGCCCTCGGGCCGACGCCTTCTCTTGCTTGCCTGACGACGAGGTGATCGTGAACAGCGACGCCACCCCGCGTCTGGTCGCAGCACCGACCGGCCGCATACCGTCGGCCGTCTTGTTCACGGCGTCACGAACGCGGAGCCGCACAAGAATGAGCGCGCCGAGCAGACCGAGCACGCACAGCACGATGACGGCACCCCACGTGGCCACGACCTTCATGAGGGGTTCGGCCACGACGAGGCCGACAACGCCACCGGCCGTACGCAACGTCCGCAGCGGCGTGGAGAAACCATTGGTCTCGCCGCGCACGTGCAGAAGGCCCGCCGTCGCCAGTGTGAGGAACAGCGAGCCAATCGCGACTCGAACCGGTTCCTCCCTGGGTCGACCCCGGACCAACACGTAGCCAACGGCAATCAGTGCCAGCGGGACGAGCGGTTTTGCCTGCCCGAGCACCGCTCCGGCGCCGCTACGAACGATGTCCCCGAAGATCCCGGTAAGCCCGAAGAACATCCCGAGCCCGATGAGCAGGCCGAGCACGATGAGCACGAGACCCCACACATCGTCGGCCTGCCGACCGAGGTGCTCACCGAGGAATTCACGCGTCTGGAGCAACGTTCCCGGACGCTTCTGACGCGCCCGCGAAGAACGAGAGGGGGACGTCGAGCGCGCCCGGGAAGACGACGCAGCGCGTCGTTTCGTCGAGCCGCCCGAGCGAGGGGAAGTTCGCTGGGAGGAAGGCACAGTGCCTCCCACGGTAGCCCGCCACCCGCAGTGGCCCCGGGAATCGCCCTACCCGAACAGCGCCGGGATCACCGCCGACATCCCAGATTGGCCGAGTCCGCATCCCACATGGGCCGAATGGGTGGTCGAAAGGGCGATTTTGGGGCTATCTGGGATGCCCTACTGGCCGGTCTGGGTCGAGAACGCGGTGGAAGTCAGACTTCGATGACGACCGGGACGATCATCGGTTTGCGACGGGTTCGTTCGTTGACGAAGCGACCCGTTGCGAGTCGTACGGTTCGCTTCATCGCTTCATGGTCGCGGGCGCCGTCGGCGATGGCTTGTTCGAGGGCCTTGCGGATGACGGTGGCGGCCTCGCCCAGCAGAGCCTCGGCCTCCGGGGCATAGACCCAGCCGCGCGTAATGAGCTCGGGCTCGGTCACAATCTGACCGTTGTGCTCGTCGATGGTCACAATCACCACGAGCATCCCTTCGTTCGCCAAAACTTTACGATCGCGCAGCACACCAAGGCCGACGTCGCCGACGATGCCGTCGACGTAGAGGTACCCACTCGGCACGGTGGGACCGAAATCGATCCCTGCCTTGGTGAGGTCCACGGTGTCGCCGTCTTCGCAGATGAGCACGTTGCTCGCCTTCATCCCCATCTCCATTGCTAAGCGCGCATGGTGAGTGAGCATGCGGAACTCGCCGTGGATCGGAATAAAGAATTCGGGTTTGGCCACCGACAGAAGCGTCTTGAGCTCCCCCCGCTTGGCGTGCCCGCTCACGTGAACTTTGGCGATACCGGAATGGACAACGTCGACGCCAAGACGGACGAGTCCATTGATCACCTTGCCGACGCTCGTCTCGTTGCCGGGGATGGCATGGCTCGACAAGATCACCGTGTCACGGTCGCCCAGCTTGACGAACCGATTCTCGCCGGCGGCCATGGTCGACAGCGCCGACATGGGCTCGCCCTGCGAACCGGTCGACAGGATCAGGACCTTGGTCGGGTCGTAGTCGCCGAGACGTTCGATCTCGAAGAGGTCCTTGTCGCTCAGATGGAGCTTGCCCATGTCGCGAGCGATCTGGACGTTGCGTTTCATCGAGCGTCCGAGGGTCGTTACCTTGCGCCCGGAAGCGACGGCCGCCTCGATCACCTGCTGGACACGATGGATATGCGACGCAAAACAGGCCACAACGATTCGCTGACCGGCATGGTCCCGGATGAGATCGCGCAGGTGCTTCCCGATAACGCGCTCAGAGTCGGTGTAGCCGTCGACTTCGGCGTTGGTGGAGTCGCCCATGAGCAGACGAATGCCGTGATTCTCGGCGATGGCCCCGATTTGTGACAGGTCCGTGGTGCGGCCGTCGATCGGGGTGAGGTCGAGCTTCCAGTCGCCCGAATGCATGATGACGCCCTGGGGCGTATGGAACGCCACCGCGATCGAATCGGGCACCGAGTGCGAGACCGGGATCACCTCGATGTCGAACGCCCCGATCGTTCGGCGTTCACCGTCGACGAGCGGGTTGAACGACGTGCGTCCGAGGAGGCCGGCTTCCTCGATGCGCCCTCGCGCCATGTTCAACGTGAGCTGGGTCGCGTAGAGGGGGAACTCGATATCTCGTAGGAGATACGAGAGCGCCCCGACATGATCTTCGTGGCCGTGCGTCAAGATCGCGCCATCGATGCGATCAGCATTATCGCGGAGATAGGTGAAGTCGGGAAGGACCAGATCGATTCCGGGCATGTCGGAATCCGGGAACATCAACCCGACATCGACGAGCATCAGTCGACCGTTGACTTCGATGGCACAGCAGTTCCGTCCGACTTCACCGAGACCGCCGAGGAACACCACTCGGACGGATCCTTTGGGCGCCGGACCGACTGGAGCCAAGGCCGCGTCGACCGAATCGGCCGTGCGGCTCGCCACCGATGACGCGCCGCCCTTCTTCGACGAACCCTTCGTTGAGCCTTTTGCGCCGGATCTGGACGCGGGGGCGGAGTCCACCGGGCGAGGGGAACCGCTCGCCGCACGCGTGTTCATGAACCTGCCTTGAGGTCGGCGTAGACCTGACGGGCTCGGTCTTCGAGCCCGTCAGGTTCTGCGTCCATGGGCGGGCGACAATGACCAACGCGATGGCCCAGGGTTCGGAGCATGGCCTTCGTCGGTTGCGGGTTGGGGTTGGCGTCGCCGGTTTCGAACAGATACGACGGAATGAGCTTGGCGTTGATGGCCCGGGCTCGATCGACGTCGCCCTTCTTGAAGGAGGTGATCATTTCCTTGTGTTCGGGCGCCGACCATGCGGTGGCCACGCCGATGACGCCGCAGCCGCCGATGGCGAGGAGCGGAAGCGTCGCATCGTCGTTCCCGCTGATGAGCTCGAACCCGGCGGGCGCTTCGGCCAGGAGACGGGCGGACATCGAGATGTCGTTGGCCGCATCCTTGACCGCAACGACGTTGGAGCATTCCCGAGCGAGGCGAAGGATGACGTCGTTGTTGATCTTGCGGCCACTGCGGACGGGAATGTCGTAGAGCACGACCGGCAGTTCGGTGGCGGCCGCGACAGCGCGGAAATGTCCCTCCATGCCAGCCTGCGACGGGCGGTTGTAATACGGCGTCACGGTGAGAACGCCAGCGCAACCGAGGCCCGCCATCGCCTTGGTGAGGTGCAGCGCATGAGCGGTGTCGTTAGAACCGGCGCCACCGATGACCGGGACGGTGACTGCTTCACAGACAGCCTTGATCAGATCGAGCTGCTCCTCGTCGGTCAACGTGGGCGCCTCGCCGGTGGTGCCGGCGATGACAAGACCATCGTTGCCCTGCTCCACGTGCCAACGGGCAAGCGCCTGGGCGGCGTCGAGGTCGAGAGCGCCGTTGGCATCGAAAGGGGTCACCATCGCGGTGAGGACCTCGCCAAAACGCGACATCAGAGGCTCCGGCTCTCAAGCATCTTCGGACGCCCGTTCGATGTGGAGGGTCGACAGGAGATCTTCATGGAGTTCCATCCAGACGGTGTGGTACGAGTCGAGGATCGGCTTGGCAAACCACTCCTGGTTGCCCTTCTTGACCTTGTCGAGCGCGTTCTGTAGGCGGGGTTGATAGTGGTGGTAGCGATCGAGCGCCTCCGAAAGCAACGCAGTGATCGGCGAAACGCCGGTGTGAATATCGGCAAGGCGTTTGATGACCCCGGCGTCGTAATCACGGTCGTTGTGATCGTTGAGGATATTGCGGTCGAGGTCACGGACCTGCCAAGCGGTGCAGACCGCCAGAAGGTCGGCGTTCAGCACCAGGAACCGTTCGTAGGCACCCTGCACTGTGTCGCCCGCGCCACTGACGTTGAGGTCGTTCGCGGCCAGGCGGACCTGCTCCTCTTTCCCGGCCGGAGTGAGGGCGTACCCGGAGATCCGCCCGCCCTGGAGATGCTTGGCCAAACCCTCGTTGACCAGCGCTTGGAGCACTTTGGCCACCGCCGACGGTTTGAGGCCGACGACGGGCCCGATTGCCGATGGCTCCGAAAAACCTTTGAGCTTGCATCCGTGCAGAACCAAGAAGCGCTGGTCCGAGGTGTGCGGCATGGGAGAGCAGCTTACCCGGGCCCTCCGGCCGCAACCGAACCTTCTGAACCTTCTGACCGGCAACCCGGCGGTTAACTTCTCGGCCATGAACGCGAACGTGCACATCGGGACCGACGGAACGCCCCGATGTTGGTGGTGTGGGAGCGATCCTGAGTATGTGCGCTACCACGATGAGGAGTGGGGCCGACCGCTTCACGGCGAAGCGAAGGTGCTGGAAAAGCTCTGCTTGGAAGGTGCTCAGGCCGGACTGTCGTGGATCACGATCCTGCGCAAACGCCCCCGCTATCGCGAAGTGTTCGAGAACTTCGATCCTTCGGCCGTCGCCCGCTTCGATGACGTCGACGTTGAACGTCTCATGGGCGACGTCGGCATTGTGCGCAACCGGGGAAAGATCGCGGCGTCAATCGACAACGCCCGGGCCACGGTGCGGATGCTCGATGCCGGCGAATCCCTCGACGCGCTGTGCTGGTCGTTCGCTCCGTCACCGCGATCGCATCGGCGTTCGTCGACCGAACCACTCGAGGCTTCGACGGTCGAATCCGCGGCGATGTCCAAGGAGTTGAAACGGCGCGGCTTTCGCTTCGTCGGGCCGACCACGATGTATGCCTTTATGCAGTCGTCCGGGATGGTCGACGACCACATTGACGGATGCTGGGTCCCGCAATGACGTCGGATGGCGGTTGGCTCACCGCCGAAGAACAGCAGGCCTGGCGACTGTTTCTTCGCTTCCAGCGGACGTTCGCTGATCGGCTCTCGGCCGAGATGGGCTCTCACCGAATCGATTTCTCGGACTTCGAAGTTTTAGCTCTGCTTTCGGAAGCACCGGATCGCCAACTCCGCATGTTCGAGCTGGCCAACGTAGTGGTCAGTGGAGCAAGTCGCCTTACCTACCGGATCGACTCGCTCGTACGTCGAGGGCTGGTCGAACGAATACCGTGTCTGACCGATCGCCGCGGTTCCTTCGCCTGCCTCACCGACGATGGTCTCGCCGTCGTCGAGCTCTTGGCGCCGATACACGTGGCTGGCGTTCGTCGTTACCTCTTCGACCTTCTCGGACCCGGTGAACTTGCGGCGATGACCGCGTTGCTATCGCGATCGCTACCTATTCTCGAACTTCCCGAAGGGGACCGAGTGGGATCAGACTGACGCCGCCCGGGGCAACAAACGGGGTGCTCGCTTGGCGGCAATATCTTCGATCCAACCGAACACCATCACGAAAGTCGCAAAGCTAAGCGCACTTACCCCTAAGTACACGGCAAGGTTTCCATGCCTGCCTCCAACGCTACGGCTGACGGAGTTGCCCACGCCGTTCGCGGCCAGGCCCCACAGGTACATCGTGAGCGTTCGCTGATTAATGCGCCCGACGATGGCCCGCATCGGACGGGGATGCCCAACAATCCATGTTCGGATCGGAGCCTGCGCGGCAAACGCAAGCGTCATCCACCCTGCCCCGATGAGGAGATGCCCAGCACGCGATGCGTAGAGCTCCTGGGTGCCTCGGTCCTGGATCGGCTCGATGACCTTGGCCGTGAGTACGCCGAGGGCGAACGCCGTCGCCGAGAGCCCGACGAACACTCGTGCCGACCATGTCCGCAAACGTGGATAGGAGAACCCGGCGACGAAGAACACCCCGAACTGGCAGGCCGTGAAGATCGCTTCGTCAACTCGAACGCTCGTCCGTTTGGTCAGCCACAGGCACGTAATGAATCCGGCCAGTGGAATGAGCACGATGCCTGGCCCGACCCGCCGAAGTCGAAACAGCCGTACCAGCAACGGCGACGCCAAGACGAGCCACAGGAACGCACCGACGTACCAGAGCTGTCCCCAGAGGAACACTCGATCGGTCGACCCGCGTGGGGCAAACAGCGGTACCAACCAGTGCCAGGCGATGGACCAGGGAAACGTTGCTCCCGTGGCGTCGCTTCGGGAATCGGTGATCGCCATGAGGGCCACTGCGCCACCGGCGTAGACCGCGTATGGGAGCGAGATGCGGCGAATACGGCTGGCAATGACCGTCGAGGCACGCCGACGATCAAGCATGCCCTTCGTCACCGCACCACTCACAAAGAAAACCTCAGGCATGCCCGGGTAGATCCACATGATCCACGGCAGATACACCACCGGCGGGCGCAGCAATGTGTGCAGGAGCACCACCCGACAAATCGACACCGCTCGGAGCAGGTCAAGAAACGAATCACGACGTGAGGCCGGCTCAAGCGTGGGGTCGGACACGACCAGCCATTCTGCCCGAACGTCACCCGCCCGGTCGGTTGCTCGTGCGGGCGGGCGAATGGGAAACTCCGTCAGTGTTCTCCGACCAAGCCCGCACGCTTCTTGCCCGCACCCTCACCGGCGTGCTCACCAGTCTCGATCCGAAGGGATATCCGCAGAGCACGGCGGTGTGGTTCCTGTTCGAAGACGACGTCATCAAGGTGTCGATGACGACCGCCCGGAAGAAGTACCGAAATCTTGTTGCTCACCCTCAAGCCACGTTCTTCGTCCTCGACCCCGACAACATCTGGTCCTTCGCCGAGGTCCGCGGTGACGTCACGTGGGAGGCCGACCCTGACCGCACGACGATGCTCCGGCTCGGCGAGTATTACTCGACCGATGTCAGTGCCTTCGATCCGGCCGACGCCGTCCGCATGACTGCGATCATCACCCCGGTTGTCGTGAACTCCCGCTAGCTGGACTCGGTTCCGGGAACTTCTTCGCTCGGTAGCCACTTGCCGTTCAACCAGCCGACAGCCAGCGGACAGATGCCATCCGTACGGTCATCTCACCATGACCACCAACCGACCCACCTTTGACCTCACCACTCTCGAAGGCCTGATGGCCACTCGCATCACCCGGCGCGGAGCCATCAAAACCGTCGCCGTTACGGCGGCGGCGACTGCTGTTGGCGGTGCGGTGGTTACTCGCCCATCCGAGGCCGTCGCCCTCTTTACGCCGCAGAACGCCGGGAAGGCGGCTGTGTCGACGGCGTTCGCGGCCATCGCCCCCCGTCCCGTGACGGACGACGCGCTTCGCGTTCCGGCCGGATACGCCGCCGACGTCCTGCTGCGGTGGGGCGATCCGGTCGTGGCCGGCGCCCCGAAGTTCGATGTCACGAAGCAGTCCGGGGAAGCTCAGGCGCAGCAGTGCGGATACAACCACGATTTTCAGGCGTTCCTACCCATCGGCGACGGAACAACCGACGGAGTGTTCTGGGTGAATCATGAGTACACCGACCCCTACCGGATGATTCCGGGCTGGAACGGCCGCACGACAAATCTTGATCTCCTCCGTTCTTGGGTGGACATTGAATTGGCAGCACACGGTGGCACGGTTGTGGAGCTCACGCGGGCCAACGCGCTCGCCAAATGGGAAGTCAAGCCGGGCAAACGGAACCGTCGCATTACCGCCAATACCGTCATGCGGATGTCCGGGCCGGCAGCGAACGACAGCCGACTTGCGGGGCCGGTCGTCGGGATGTTGAACAACTGCTCGGGGGGCGTCACGCCATGGGGCACGGTGCTGACATGTGAAGAAAACTTCAACCAGTACTTTGCCAATGCCAATACCGTTGCCGACCCGGCCACCAAGGCCACCCATCTTCGCTACGGAATCACCGGGGGCGCGACTGAGAGAGGATGGGAGCGGGTCTATCCCGCTCGTTTCGACGCCACACTTTCTCCGAATGAGCCTTACAAATTCGGTTGGATCGTCGAGATCGACCCGGACGATCCAACGTCTACTCCGATCAAGCACACCGCCCTCGGTCGATTCAAGCACGAAGCAGCCACGGTCACGGTTGCCTCAACCGGCCAAATTGTCGTCTACATGGGAGATGACGAGCGGTTCGACTACTTCTATAAGTACGTCTCGTACGGAACCTTCGACGCGTCCAAAGGGAAGGCCAACGCGGCACTCCTGGATGAGGGAACTCTCTATGTCGCCAAGCTTGAAGCAGACGGGTCCGGCCAGTGGATTCGAGTCGAGCACAACTCCCGTCCGGAGCTCACGGCCCGCGCTGGTTTTCGCGATCAGGCGGACGTCCTGCTCCGCACTCGTCAGGCCGCGGACGCCGTCGGCGCGACCAAGATGGACCGCCCCGAGGATGTCGAAGCGAATCCGAAGACCGGTCACGTCTTCGTGGTGATGACCAACAACGCCCGTCGCGTCTCGCTGGCCACCGACGAGGCCGAACGAGCCGCCAACCCGCGCTTCGATGCCGCCAATGGCAACCGGACCGGTCACATCATCGAACTCACCGAGAAGGACAACAACCAAGCGGCAATGCAGTTCCGATGGGACATCTTCTTGCTGGCCGGTGATCCGAAGGCAGGAGGGACGCAGGTGACTGCACTCAAGGATGTCAAAAAGTGGAGTGACACGTATTTCGCGGGATTTGCCGGCGAGGTGAGCCCGATCGGAGCACCGGACAATCTTGCGTTTTCTCCCGACGGGATGATGTGGATTGCGACGGACGGAGCTCCAAACACGATCGGCTACAACGACGCGTTGCACGCCTGCCCAACAACGGGACCGAACCGTGGCCAGGTCAAACAGTTTCTCTCTGTTCCCGCCGGCGCCGAGACCTGCGGTCCGGAGTTCACCGCCGACCAGAAGACCCTGTTCATCGCCGTGCAACATCCCGGCGAAGACGGCGGCTTCTTCCGCGGCGGCGACATCACCGCCAACGCCCAGTCAGCCTGGCCCGACGGCCCCAACACCGTGCCTCGGCCGGCCACCGTTGCCATCCGCAAGTTGGACGGCGGACTGATCGGAAGCTGATTTGCTTCGCGAGGTTCGTCCCACGGTCGCTCTCTGTTCGTACTTGGCCGATGGATTTCGTGCCCCCGAACAAGATCATCCGTGATCTTTGCGACCCGCATTTCGGTGGACACGACAGAGTAGTAGTGCCGTCGTGCTCTCGTTGTTCTGCAATTGCAGCGGTAGCGGGCAA
>JANLQX010000257.1:0-2145 GCA_031368095.1 Actinomycetes bacterium
CGCCGCCACGGTGTCGAGTTGCCACGCTCGACCATGTGCGACTGGATGGCCGCCGCCGCCGGGCTTCTGGAACCGATCGCCAAGGCCATGCTCAAGCGAGTACTCCAGTCCAAGGTGATCCAAACCGATGATACCCCGGTGCCGGTTCAGGATCACAACGGCAAGGGAATCAAGACCGGCCGGCTCTGGGTTCAGATCGGTGACGAGAAGAACAAGTTCGTTGTTTATGACTACACGCCTGATCGCAGTAGCGGCGGACCCGAGCGAATTTTCCAGGGGTTCAAGGGCGACATTCAGGCCGATGCTTACGCCGGATACGACGTCCTGTTCATCGACGGAACGATCAAGGAAGTCGGCTGCTGGATGCACGCGAGGCGGAAGTTTTACGAGGCGCGGACCAGCGATCCGCCGCGGTCGCATCTGCTTCTGGCGTGGGTCGTCGGCTTCTACAAGATCGAGGAAGATGCCAGGGAAACGCGGCGAAAACACCCCGATTGGGACGACGCGACCTGGCACGCGTATCGCTATGAGCTTCGGTTGCGGCGGTCGGGTCCGATCCTGGATGCGATCCACGCATGGCTCAAATTGGAGCAGCCCAAGGTGCTTCCCAAAAGCCCGATCGGCGAGGCGATCGGATATTCGTTGAATCATTGGGGTGCCTTGATCCGACCTTTGGAAGCAGGCTTTCTGGAGGTCGACAACGGAGCCGGCGAGCGGGCCATGAAACCGGTGGCGATCGGTCGCAAAAACTGGTTGTTCGCCGGCAGCGACAACGGCGGCAAGACAACGGCTATTCTGATGAGCATGTGTACGTCGTGCAAGGCCTGGAACGTCGAGCCGTTTGCATATCTGCGCGACGTGCTCGACCGTGTGAGCACGCATCCGAACAGTCGGATCGAGGATCTCTTGCCCGATCGCTGGACGCCTTTGGAGGTGATCGACCCGGCCGTCCGAAAAGGCTAGCTCTTGGCCAGCCTTGTCATCGTCGTTTGGCGTCTGGGCCGTTGGGGCCTCTCACTGCCCGACTTGATGGTGACACTCCGCGAGCTGACCGACCTGGGCGTGGGCTTCGTGTCCCTGACCGCGGCGCTGGATTTGACGACCCCAACCGGTCGAGCGATGGCCGGCATGTTGGCCGTCTTCGCCGAATTCGAACGTGAGGTTCTCCGCGAACGAGTCCGCGCCGGGATTGCCGAAGCCCGCAGAGAAGGACGCCCCCACGGTCGCCTGCGGACGGCATCGCTGAGACCGACGAGGTTCGACGGCTCAAGGCGGAGCGGGTGAGCCACTCGGAGATCGCACGGCGGCTGGGGATCGACCGAACGTCGGTGCGACGGATCTTGGCCACCGGCTGAAACCCGGGAGGGAACTCCGGCCGGTTTGCGCCGGGTCCGCGCGCCTGTCAAGAACGGCCTTCACCGGACGGACACGGTGCAGCGACATGTGGCGGCCGTACCTCAACGTGATCGCCCAGAAGCTCGGCCAGGCGGTCCATGTGCTGGACCGGTTCCACGTCATGCAGCAGTTCGGCAAGGCCTTGGACGAGATCCGAGCGGAGGAATCCCAGCAGTTGCGGCGTGACGGCTACGAGCCGGTGTTGAAGAAGTCGCGGTGGTGCTTGCTGAAGCGGCCGGCGAACCTGACGGACAAGCAGACGGTGAAGTTGTCGGAGGTCTTGAAGTACAACCTGCGGACGGTTCGGGCGTACCTGCTGCGCGAGGAGTTCCAGCGGGTCTGGGAGTACGCCAGCGCGTGGTGGGCCGGCAGGTTTCTGGACGAGTGGACGTCGCGTGTGATGCGTTCGCGTCTGGAGCCGATGAAGAAGGTCGCTCGAACGCTTGGGAATCACCGGCCGTTGATCCTCAACTGGTTCCGGGCCAAAGGGATGGTCTCGGCCGGCGCGGTTGAGGGTCTGAACAACAAGGTGAAACTGGTGACGAGAAAGTCATACGGTTTTCGGACCGCGAAAGTCGCGAAACTGGCTCTCTTACACAACCTCGGCCGACTCCCCGAGCCGAAACGCACCCACAGATTCTGCTGAGGAGGCAGAGATAAAACGTGTCGCCAAACACTTTTCTCATTGCTTGGGGCCGCCGCGGAGGTAATGACCGTGATTCAAGGCATAATCCGCCGGCAAATGCGGGC
>JANLQX010000282.1:0-15281 GCA_031368095.1 Actinomycetes bacterium
GGCAACTGGGTCAGCGACCGTTCGGTCTCGCCAACGGACTGACCAACGTGGTCGCGTTCATGGTCCGACGGTGCTCAGCACGGGATCGTGGCCACGACCGCTCCAGTTGCCATGTCGTCCCCAGATCCGCCGGGGCGGGTCGTCCGGTTGTCGACCCGAACTACGACCAGGCCGACCCGGGTGCCGGTGATCGACGAACCGTTCTTCTTGACACTGCTGGTCACGATCGTCCCCATGTAGGCCGGAAGCGTCGACGGGGGCTTCGTGCTCCGGCCCGGTGTGGCGGCGAAGAGCCCGCCGCATTGCGGCAGGGGTCCGGGCGTGGCCGCAAAGCCCTTGAACGAGTTCGGCGAATCTCCGCCGCTCGTGGCGTTTCGGTCGGACCAGTTGCTGTCATAGAACGTCACCTGGTTGGACACGGTCGCCACCCGGTCACCGACAACGAACGCCCCGAAGGCCGGGAAGGCGTAAATGATGATCGACCGGGTCACCGACGCAGCCTCGTAGTAAACGTCCTGGTCGAACGAGGCGACGATGGAGACCGGCCCGAGTGGCTGCGACGTCGAGGCAATAGTGCACGCCGCTCGTCCGGTGACATCGGTCGGAGCGCTGCACGTCTGGCGGGTGGCGCCGGAGCCCACCGCGAAGTTGACGACTCGCCCGGCGAGAACCGGCGCCCCGTCGTCCTCATGGAGCGTCGCCGAGGCCCGGAGCGCAGCGCCGTTGAGCACGACCGTGTCACCGGTGTCCACGATCGTCGTCTGCTCCCGAGTGATGGCGAACGAGCCAGAGTCGCTGCTCGGCCTCCGCTGGGCATCACCGGCGTACGAGGCTTGCACGGTGTTCGGCCCAGCGGGGTCGGCGATCACGATTGCGCACGATGCTCGACCGTCGGTGTCCGTCGTTGCGCTGCAGGTCTGTGAGGCAATCGTGAACCGCACTGAGCCGGCGACGATCGGGACGCCATCCCGGCTTCGCGTGAGCCGGGCCGACACCACAGCCGGGTCGTGAAAGTCGCCGGTGGTGGCACCGGTGTAGCCGATCGATGTACGAGCCAGCTCAACGATTTGCGTCAAGGCCGCTCCGCTGGGCAGGAAGTTGGCGCTGGCCGGTGCGAAGGTGGCCGTGATCGCGCGGTTTCCAATCGCCAGCAACGACGTGCTGAACGACGCACGACCGCTCCCATCGACGCCGATCGGTGCGGCAAGATCGAAGCCGTCGGCTCGGAACACGACCGATCCCGTCGGAGTGCCCACCGCTGGAGCGCTAGCCGCGACTGTTGCGGTGAACGTGGTGGCTACGCCCGTCTCGGTCGGGTTGACCGAGGAGGTCAGCGCCACCGCGGTCGACGCCGACGTGACCGTCTGCCCCCCATTCAGCACGGCGGCGCTGTTCTGGGTTCCCGGGTCTGAGCTGAGGAACTGGGCCGTCACGGTGTGGTTGCCCACGGCCAGGGTGGAGGTGTCGATCGAGGCGTTTCCCCCTCCGTCAAGGGGTCGCGCCCCGATCGACGTCCCGTCGACGAGGAAGTCGACGCTACCGGCGACCGAACCCCCGCCCACCTTGGTGACCGACGCCGTGAACGTGGTCGATTGCGTCCATACCGACGGGTTAACGGCGGAGCTGACCGATGTGGCCGAGGCTGTCGATCGGACCACGTGCGTAGCCTCGGGGGTGCTCGGACAGGTAAACGGAATCGACAAAAGCAGGGGGAAGAAAACCGCCCGGATGGTGTGCGTACCTACCGAAAGGTCCGATGTTTGGACGATCACGGAGCTGTGGTCAATAGTCGGACCACCGTCGGGGATCACTGGCAGGGCGAACGCAAACGGGATGGGGTCGGCGTCGGCGAAGAAGGTGACCGTCCCTGTCGGTCCGCCGGGCGGCAGTCCACCGCGCTCGAAGTCGTTGTTGGTGAAGAACCGAAATCTCGCCGGTTGACCGGCCTCTGTTGGGCTGTTCAGCGCCGTGAGCGTGCATTCCGTCACTCGTCCTGCGGCCCTAGCCTCGCCGCCGTGGGATGCCACGACGACCCCGCCCAACAAAGCGACAGCGAGCAGCACACGGATAGTTCGTCGCGAGGTCCTTCGAAGTCCGTTCATGGTCTTACTCTGACGGACATCGGTTCACGGCGATACGGGAAATTTCCTAATTTTTCTCGCCGACCGGCTCATGCGCTCGGCTTACGCGCTCTGGATCAGCTCGATGCGGTTACCGAAGGGATCGCTCACGTGCAGGCGACGCACACCGGGCAATTCGTGATCCCAGCGGACGGGGTGATCCGCCGCTTCCAACACGGCGACGAGGGCGTCGAGATCACGCACGACAAACGCCGGATGGGCCTTCGTGGCGGGAACGAAAATGGGATCAACACCGACGTGGACCACCACGCCCGCCGCAGACCGGAACCAGGCGCCGCCACGGGCCGCCAGGGCGGGCGGCTTGGTCTCCTCAGAAAACCCGAGGAGACCAACCCAGAACGCTCGCGCCGCATTTTCACCGCCAGTCGGAATAGCCAATTGCACGTGGTCGACAGCGACGAACTGGTCCATCAGCGCGCTTAGCGATTCGCGGCGGCCGCGCGAATGAGGTTGAGCGCGCCGCCGGCCCGGAACCAGCCGATGTGCTCGTCGTTCATCGTGTGCTTTCCCACGATTTCGTCGACGGAACCGTCGGGCTGATGCAACAGGACGGCGATCGGCTGATCGGGCTTCATCCCAGCCAGGCCGACGACGCTCACCCGAGTGTCGCGTCCGATCTTCTCCCAGTCGGCCGGGTCGGCGAAGGTGAGCGGCAGGACGCCCTGCTTTTTCAAGTTCGTCTCGTGGATTCGAGCGAAACTCCGGCAGATGATCACGGCTGCGCCGCGATAGCGCGGCTCCATGGCGGCGTGCTCCCGCGACGATCCCTCGCCGTAGTTCTGATCGCCCACGGCGATCCAGCGGACACCGCTCGTGCCCCAGGCTTTGGCGATGTCAGGGATCATCGCCTCGGACTGCGTCAGCGTGTTCCAACCCATCCCTGGCTCGCTCGTGAACGCGTTGTTCACACCGATGAACAGGTTGCCCGAGATGTTCTCCAGGTGACCGCGATATTTCAGCCACACGCCGGCCATCGAGATGTGGTCGGTGGTGCATTTGCCCTTCGCCTTCATGAGCACCGGGAGCTTCTCGTAGTCCTTGCCATCCCACACCGAGAACGGTTCGAGCAGTTGCAGGCGGTCCGAGGTCGGCGACACAGTCACCACGACCGCGGATCCGTCGGCCGGCGGCGCTTCGAACATCGTGTCGCCGGACTCGAAGCCCTTGGCCGGGAGCTTCTCCCCCACCGGTTCAGCGAGCATCACGGACGAGCCGTCAGTGGCGGTGAGCGCGTCGGTCAACGGGTTGAAGTCGAGAGTGCCGGCGAGGGCATAGGCAATCACCGTCTCCGGCGAGGCGACGAAGGAGTTCGTGGTGGCGTAGCCGTCGTTGCGCTTGGGGAAGTTGCGGTTGTACGAGTTGATGATCGAATTCGGGATGCCGTCGGCCATGTCGTCTCGCTTCCACTGACCGATACACGGCCCGCA
Organism: Actinomycetes bacterium; assembly: GCA_031368095.1. GTDB lineage: Bacteria > Actinomycetota > Acidimicrobiia > Acidimicrobiales > JANYDT01 > JANLQX01. Next base: position 3,569 of record JANLQX010000282.1, read on the forward strand.
GGCGTTGGCGAGAACGGTGGCGCCGATGGCTTCGAGGTCGGCGAGGATGCCGTCGCGCTCAATCGTGGCCCTCACCCGCTCGGAGCCCGGAGTCACGAGCAGCGGGGTCTTCACCGTGAGTCCCACGCTGGCGGCTTGGCGAGCGATCGACGCCACCCGCGTCATGTCTTCATACGACGAGTTCGTGCACGAACCGATAAGTGCGCTGCTCAATTCGAGCGGCCATCCCGCCGCCTTGGCGTGCGCGCCAACCTGCGAAACCGGGTGAGCAAGATCAGGAGTCATCGGCCCATTGATGTGCGGCTCCAACGTATCGAGGTCGATCTCCACGATCCGGTCGAAGTACTTCGTCGGATTTGTCTCGACATCTTCGTCAGCGCGCAGAAGATCAGTGTGCTTATCAGCCAGATCAGCGATGTCTTCGCGGCCGGTGGCCTTGAGATACAGCGCCGTCTCGTGGTCATAGGGAAACAGCGACGTGGTGGCCCCGATTTCGGCGCCCATGTTGCAGATCGTGGCCCGTCCGGTGGCGCTGATGTTGGCCACGCCAGGACCGAAGTACTCGACGATCGCACCGGTGCCGCCTTCGACGGTGAGGATGTCGGCGACCTTGAGAATGACGTCCTTGGCGCTCGTCCACCCGCTCATGGCGCCGGTGAGCTTCACCCCGATGAGTTTGGGATAACGGACGCCGAAGGGCAGGCCGACCATCACGTCGACGGCGTCGGCGCCGCCCACACCAATGGCGATCATGCCAAGACCACCGGCATTCGGCGTGTGGCTGTCAGTGCCGATCATCATGCCGCCAGGGAAGGCATACTGCTCGATGACGACCTGATGGATGATGCCCGAGCCGGGCTTCCAGAACCCGATGCCGTACTTCGCTGAGACGGAGCGGAGGAATTCGTAGACCTCGCGGTTGGTGTCGTTGGCGACCTCGAGATCCTTAATCGCTCCTACCCGCGCCTGGATGAGGTGGTCACAGTGCACCGTCGACGGCACCGCCACCTGGGCCAGACCGGCGGTCATGAACTGGAGCAGCGCCATCTGGGCGGTGGCGTCCTGCATGGCGACGCGATCCGGGAAGAAGTCCCCGTAGGTCACGCCACGGTCGAACTCGTCGGTCGAGGCGTCACGCATGTGGCCGAACAGGATTTTTTCGGCCAGCGTCATGGAGCGGCCGAGGCGCGCCCGGCCGATGGCGACGTTGGCGCCGAGCTTGGTGTAGAAGCTCTCGACGAGGCTGAGTGGGGTGTTGGCGGCGACGGCCATGGGGACTCCTCGGGTTCGGTTCTGCGACGACTTTTGCTTCGGCAGGAAAACAAGACAAGTATAGGACAAGTGAGCGAGCGGGGAGCATTTCGGTATCAGGCCATCGCCGACGCCCTCCGGGAGCAGATCATTAGTGGTGAGCTCGCCGCCGGCGCCCTCCTTCCGTCGGAATCAGAACTGTCGGCGCTCCACGACGCGTCCCGGGTCACGGTTCGCAAAGCCTTCGCTGCTCTCCGCGAGGACGGCCTCGTCGACTCGCGTCAGGGTTTCGGATGGTTCGTCGCCGCCTCTCCCCTCCGCCAGTCCCTTGGGCGGCTCGGAACACTGGAGGATCAACTGGCCGAGAACGGCATCACCACCGAACGACGAGTGCTGGAGTTCGGGTTCGTCCGGGCCCCCACGAGGGCCCGCGAGGTGCTCGGCGTCGACACCGTCTTGCAAGTGCGACGCCTCAACCTCGCCGACGGAACGCCTTTTGCCAGAGTGACGGTGTGGGTCCCCGAGCATCTCGGCGCCGAAATTTCACGCGCCGCCATTGAGCGGACGACCTTTTACGACGTGCTTCCCGTCAAGGTCGTCGGCGCCACCCAGACCATCGGAGCGATCGCGGCATCAGAGGGCGATGCCGCCCTGCTTGGAGTACCCGCCGGATCGCCGATGCTGCGCTGCGAGCGCATCACCAATGATGCCGACGGCATGGCCGTCCTGCTCAGCGAGTTCGTCTTTCCCGGCCATCGCACCGAGTTCGTCGTCGACCTTCCCCGCGTCGACGCCTCCATCGCCCCCACCGGCCTGCGCCTCGTCGACTAGCGCGCCCATCACCGTCCCGGGCGCGCACATCACCACCGCCTTCTACGCGCACATCACCGTCCCGGGCGCGCACATCACCACCGCCTCCGCGCACATCACCGCATTCGCGCAATTCCCGCCATTTTCGGCCCGATCTGCGCGCGAACGCATCCGATGTGCGCGCCAGAGCCGGCGATCTGTGTCGGCGGCGGTTCGCCCTGTGAGCACCTAGACGTTGCGACGTTGGGTCGTCAGACTGACGATGACCATTCGGCGATTGGAGACCCGTGACACGATTTCGGCTCACCGCGGCGGCCATGACCGCCATCGCCCTCGCCATCGTTCTCGGCCCGCGGCCGGCAAGGGCAGACGACGTCCAGGCTTGGCGCAAGCTTGCCGAACGAGCGCTGGGTCAGGGCACGGGCACGACCGTGACCCTGCGGCCGGGGGTCGTGGATACCTCGTTGGGCCTGCCGGTGGAACCACGGGGTTGGACCGTCGTCGGAACAATTCGGCGGGTTTATCAGACCGGGCCCGGTGGATCGATGTCGAACGCCGACGTCTACTTCGACGTTCCCACGATTTCGTCGGAAGTCCTCGAATCCTGGGCGGCATCATTCCGATCGAGCGGCTGGGTCCCACAGGCGGACTCCGGAGGGCCGGGGGGTTTCGTCAGGAATAGGCCGAGTTTCCTTGCGTTTTGTCGAAACGGAACCGTGGCGATGATCCGCAGCGAGCCCCAACGCACACCTCCAGCAATCATCGCCACCGTGATCACCGCCGTCATCCCCGCCGGGTCGCCATCCCCGTGCTCGCCGAGAAGGGCGCCCCCGGTTACCGTGCCGAACGCCGACGTACTACCCCGGCTCACCGTCCCTGAAAGCGTCATCGTCGTGACCCAGAACGCGTCGAGCAGTTCGCCGTTCTCGACCACGTCGGAGATGACGGTGGAGACACCGAAGACGGTGGTCGAGCTCAACAGCTTCATAGGCGCGCAGATGACATCCAACGGCTGGTCGTCCGCGGAGTCAGCCTCGGCACCGACCCTGGCGAGCAGCAGATGGTCGAAACGCATCGACGGCAGCGACGCCACCGCTTATCTCCTCATTTCGACCTCGCCCGGCGCCAACCGGCGGCTGCTCTCCATCACGGCTTCTCGGTATTCGGTGACTTCGGGCCTGATGTTCACCGGGAACTCGCCGGTCACCATGGCCTTCCCGTTACCGGTTCCTCCGCTCGTTGTACTCCCGACGCCGATCATCACCTCGCCATCGACGCCGTCACCGACCGTTCGTCGGTAGGCCCGTCGCGACAACCCCTTTTCCGAAACGACACCACCAGCGCTGGCCGCGGTGTCATTTCGCTCGGCCTGGCGCGCAGATCGCGCCTCCGACCAGCACAGATCGGCTCCGAACGCTCGCACATCGGCCGATTTCGCGCCGTCCTGCGCAATTTCGGCCCGAGGTGCGCGCGAAAGCGTTCGGTCTGTGTCGGTGGCAGATGGATGTGCGCGCCTGTTCCACCCCGCCGCGGCCCCCGCAGGCGCCCGTATTGACGGCCTAGCGACGGTTTACGGCGCGGCGAAAGTAGGACTCGCCGTCGTCGGGCCGGAAGAACGTCCGGATCGTGAGGTCCTGGTTGAAGGCGAGGAACGCGCCGCTGCGACGGTCGAACCGGGCATAGGACCCGTTGGACTGCGACGCTTCGAGAACAGTCGACGACAGGGGCGCGTCTCGAAGGTTTTGGGCCAATACGAGGTAGGCCGCCTTGGAAGACACGTCGAACTCGGCGCCGTGCTTCAGCCAGTGAGAATCCAGACCCCGCGCCGACGCGAAGCCGATGCTCCGCAACCGGGGGTCAGCCCGGTTCGAATCCGAAGAGGCCGAAGATGGCGAAGAGGCCGAAGATGCGGGGGTGGAGGAAGACCGCGCCTCGGCCCGCGGCGATGAGCGCAAGTTGCTCAGCGTGGGCACCAGCACGGCCGCAAGAGTCACGGCCAGCGACACCAGGCTGACGATGCGTCGTTGTGATCGGGATCCACGGCGGGCCATGGCTCCGAGCGTACGACGCCGATGACTGGGCCGAGCCCCGCCTCGACTGCCATGCTCGCACCGTGACTTCTCCGACGGGCCCCTCCGCTGATCTCGGCGAACGACTCGCCCGCCTACTCCAGGCCGACATCCGCGAACTGCGTCGCCTGAGCGGCGGGGCGAGCCGAGAGACATGGTCCTTCGACGCCGTCGCCGCCGACGGCACGACCCAACAGCTGATCCTTCGACGCGACCCGCCCGGCCTTCCCCTTCCCGTCGGCCGGGTCGGGGGTATGCCGCTCGAAGCGGTCCTCTTCGAGACGGCGGCGCAGGCCGGCGTGCCCGTACCGACGATCCGAGCCAGCGGAGATGCCGACGACGAAGTACTTGAGACCGGGTTCTTGGTGATGGATCGTGTGGAAGGCGAAACCATTGCCCGAAAGATTCTGCGCGACGAACCCTATGCGCACGCACGATCGGTTCTCATTGGTCAACTTGGCGAGGCCGCCGCCCTCCTTCATGCGGTGGCACCGGAGTCCGTGCCCGGCCTCGTTGAAGTACAGCCGCTGCAGAAGTACCGCGAGGTGCTCGACCTGCTCGGCCATCACAGTCCAACCTTCGAGCTGGCTTTCCGCTGGCTCGACGCCCATCGCCCGAAGCCAATCGACCCCGTCATTGTGCATGGCGACTTCCGTCTCGGAAACGTGATCGTGCAAACCAGCGGGCTCGCTGCCGTTCTCGACTGGGAACTCGCCCATCTTGGCGACCCGGCCGAAGACCTTGGTTGGCTGAGCGTGCGGGCCTGGCGGTTCGGAAGCCCGTACGAAGTAGCCGGTATCGGATCCATCAACGATCTTCTGCGCGCGTATCACCTTGCCAACGGTCATCCCGAGGTCGACGCCGACCGCGTGCATTGGTGGATCGTCGCTGGCACGCTGATGTGGGGCGTGATGTGTGTGACCCAGGCTAATGCGCATACCTCCGGAGCGCTCCAGAGCGTGGAGCTGGCGGCCATCGGTCGTCGGATCGCCGAGCAGGAACATGACCTCCTCACCCTGATGGGGGCCCCTCCCGCCACGCCCATCAAGGTCGCTGCGCTGATTCCCACCGTCAGCGCATCGGACAGCGGCGACGATGTCGGCTTTCCGTCATCGCGCCATCTTCTGAGCGCCGTCCGCGGCTATCTCGAACGCGACGTCATGGCCGCAACAAACGGACGCATCGCCTTTCATGCGCGAGTGGCCCAGAACGTGCTGGGCATTGTCGAACGAGAGATAGTCCTGCGTCCCCAACTCGAAGCCGCCCAACGGGCCGCGGCGACGAAGTTGGGCTACGAAGGCGAAGCAGCGCTTGCCGTTGCCATCCGGAACGGCCAACTCGACACCCGTCAGCACGATGTGCTCGCTGCGCTCCGGGCCGTTGTTGACGTTCGCGTGGCTATCGCCAACCCGAAACACGTCGCCTGACGCCAGCGCCCGCCGCTAGTCGTTGGGGTTTTCCGGGAGTGCTTCCTCGGCCAGCAGTTGTGTCTCGAACGCGTCCTGCCAGAACGCAAAGGAGGTTTGCACGAGCGTGGTGATCAGCTCGTCGACGAGGGGCTGGGTGACCCCGGCGCCGAGTGGGAATTGACCTTCGAGATGAATGGTTCCGAAGAGGGTTTCTTCGTCGGTCGGCACGAACAGATAGGCCTTTGGATACCGACGCTCCTGATTCCACTGGTTACATCCGGCCATGACTTTGGGCCACAGGGTCTTGGGGACCATCAGGTTGGTCACGCCTCGGATCACAAAGATGTCTTCGTTCGGACCTTCGGCGGTAAACACCACGCGCAGCACGATCTCTTCCTCGTCGTTGAGACTGAAGTCGGCGGTGAAGTCGCCGTCGTCATCGGTGACGAAGGCGAGCTCCATTCGTTGCAAATGATCGCGGATCATGTCACGCGAAAACGGTTGCACCCCGATCTTGCGCGGTCGGCCGACCGATTCATCAGTGGACATAGAAACCCCTACGCGCCCATGGCTCGAAAGCCACCGTCGACGTGAATCATCGAGCCCGTCGTCTTGGGGAACCAATCGGAGAGCAACGCCACGCAGGCCTTGGCCACGGCGGAGGAATCCTTGACGTCCCAACCGAGCGGCGCCTTTTCCGTCCATACATCTTCGAACTTGGAAAAGCCCGGGATCGACTTGGCCGCCATCGTCTTCAGCGGTCCGGCGGCCACCAGGTTGACGCGCACGCCATCGGGTCCGAGCTCTCGGGCGAGATAGCGGTTGAGCGATTCAAGACCGGCCTTGGCCACCCCCATCCAGTTGTACGCCGGCCAGGCCACCGTGGCGTCGAAGTCGAGGCCGACCAGCGATCCTCCCCCGGCGTTGCGAAACAACGGACGAAGCCCGTTGGCCAACACCCCGAACGAATACGTCGACACTTGGATGGCCAGGGCGACCTCGTCCCACGTCGGGGCAAAGAAGTCATCGCCAAGGCAGCTCTGCGGGGCGAAGCCGATGGCGTGCAAGCAACCGTCGACGGCTCCCCATGTCTCGGTGAGATGAACGGCCACGGCGTCCATCTGGGACTGGTCGGTCACGTCGAGCTCGAGCACCGAGATGGGCTCCATCGCCTCGGGTCGACGGAGTTTGCGCGCCGTCCGCTCGGTCAACGACATTCCCCGCCCGGCACCCGTCAAGATGATCTGTGCTCCCTCATCGAGCGCGGTTTGCGCCACACCGTAGGCAATCGACGCATCGGTGAGCACACCCGTGATGAGTAGCCGCTTGCCTTCGAGAATCCCCATGACGTACCCCTTGTTGGTCGCACCGCCGATTCACTACCGGCGTGTTGCCATCGTTCGTTGTTGGACCGAACGAGCGACTGCGAGGTTACGACTGTTACGGTTCGTTTTTCGGTCACCACGTGCGGCCGCTGGTTACGGTGCGGTTGGCGCCGAGGACATTCGTCGACAAGAGTCGGTGCATGCGTATTGCTGTCCTCGGAGGAACCGGACCGGCCGGAAGTGGCCTAGCCGCCCGTTTGGCGTCCGTCGGATACGACGTCGTTATTGGGTCGCGGTCCAAATACAAGGCCATGGAAACCTGCGACTTGATCCTGGCTCGATGGCCCGATCACAAGCTGTCACTGAGCGCCGATACCAACGCTGGTGCGGCCACGGCCGACGTCGTGGTGATCGCCACGCCGTGGGACTCGACCGCTTCCACGGCCCTGAGTGTCGCCGACCTCTTAAAGGGCAAGGTGGTGATTTCCATGGCCAATGCGTTGGCCAAGGTCGGGCCCGAATTTCAGCCCCTGGTCCCGCCGCGCGGTTCGGTTGCCGCCAGCGTCCAGGCCATCGTTCCCCGAGCGATGGTTGCTGCCGCCTTTCATCACCTCCCGGCGCGTGAGCTCGGCAACATCGTCGAACCGATCGAGAGCGACGTGCTGATCTGCTCGGATCACATCAAGGCGACCGAAGTGACCGCCGATATCGTCCGCAAAATTCCGGGCTGTCGGCCTCTGGATACCGGTGGTCTTTCCAACGCTGCGCCGATCGAAGCGTTCGCCGCCGTTCTCCTGCAACTGAACATGCGGTACAAGACTCGGTCGGCGTTGCGCATGACTGGTATCGACGCCTGAGGCGGCGTGGTCGAGGTCTCGTGCCCCGATCGTCTAGAACACCCGGGTGCCAATGAAGCTCTATGACACTGCTCGACGCGCCATCGTCCCGTTCGAACCGGGACCGATCGTCACGATGTACACCTGCGGAGTAACGCCTTACGACACGACCCATATCGGGCATGCGGCGTGTTTCATCACCTACGACGTGCTGCAACGCCGTCTCCGCGATCTCGGCCACGAGACGCGATGCGTGCGCAACATCACCGACGTCGACGACTCGATTCTTGCCAAGGCTCGCGAGAAGGGCGTGCACTACCTCGATCTTGCCGCTGAGGAAGTGGCCAAGTTCGACGAAGATATGCGGGTGTTGGGCCAGTTGCTGTCGTGGTCGGAGCCTCGCGCCACGAGCGCCATCCCCGACATCCTCGGCTTTATCGACAAGGTCCTGACCTCCGGTCACGCCTATCAGGCCGGCGGCGGCGTGTACTTCGACGTGGCGTCGTTCAAACACTTCGGGCAGATCAGCGGCTACTCGCGAGAAGAAATGCTGGCCTTGGCCGCCGAGCGAGGTGGCAACGTCGCCGACGCCAACAAGCGGGACCCTCTCGACTTCATCCTGTGGCAGCCGTCGTTGCCCGACGAACCGTCGTGGGAGTCGCTGTGGGGTCCGGGGCGACCTGGTTGGCACATCGAGTGCTCGGCGCTGTCGATGCGGGAGCTCGGAACCCACACCATTGACCTCCACGGTGGTGGCGAAGACTTGATCTTTCCGCACCACGAGTGCGAGGCGGCGCAGTCCGAAGCTGCCACCGGCGAACCGTTGGCCCGGCATTGGATGCATCAGGCCTACGTCAAGCTCGACGGCGTCAAGATGTCGAAATCGCTCGGCAACCTCCGCTACGTGTCGAACCTGACCGCCGAGGGCGTCGACCCCATGGAGATCCGACTGGTAATTGTGGCCCATCACTACCGCGACGGATGGGAGTGGTTCGACTCGCTCCTCGAACATGCGTCGGTCCGTCTCGCTGAGTGGCGCGCGGCCGGCTCCGGTGACGGAGCCCTCGACGACGTGCGGGCTCGACTCGACGATGACCTCGATACACCTGGGGCAGTTGCGGCCATCGACGCCGCCGTGGCGCGCGGCGAGGGCGTTTCCCGCGCCGCGATGCTGCTCGGTATCGCGCTGTAGATCGTTGCTCGTGTGAGCGCACCGTGGGTCTGCTTGTTGTGTCGACGCTCGTTCCGCCGAGTCGGCCAGTCCCACGAGTGCGCCCCGGCCATGACGCTCGACGAGTACTTCGCCACCGGGCCATCGTTTGAACGGCCGATCTTTGACGAGGTTGCCGACTTCGTGGAAACGCTGGGTCCGGTCACGGTGGAGTTCGTCTCCGTCGGGGTGATCTTCAAAAAGCCGTCGTCGTGGATGCAGCTGCGGCCGAAGCGGACATGGGTGGCGATGACGTTCCCGATGCGGCGCGCCGTGCGTCATCGCACGATCAAGAACAAGCCGATGTCCAACGGCCGCGACAGCTCGGCCCAGTGGTACGTCGCCAACCTCAACTCACCCGACGATCTCAATGACGAACTCCGCGACTTTCTGGCCGAATCGTTCGACCTGTAAGCGCGCGTATCGTTACGAAACGACAACGATCGCTGGACGAGGCCTGAGGTGACTTGCCAGGGATCGAAGATCGTCTTCGTCCGAGGTCAGCACGCCGAGGCTTCGCTTCGACGCAACAGACGCGACGTGCGCGTCAACAACGTCTGCGGACCGATTGGCCGCCAGAAGTCGACCGACGTCGTGCCCACTGTCGGCGTCGAACGGTACCGTCTCGCAGCCCCTTAGGAAACGACGCAGATTGGCTTGGCGAGGGGACCTGCTGACCTGGGCGATGACCGGCGCCGTCGTGACGGGAATACGACCAAGCTGCAGCCGAACACGATGATCTGCCCACAGTGCTCGGTCGCCGCGATCGGCGGCGATAAGTGCGCCGGCGTCGTAGACGATGCTCATGCGGATTTCCTGCGCCGGGGCGACGAGAAAGTCTCTGCTTCAACTCGCCGACGAGCGGAGCGCAACTCGGTCCCGGTAAATGTGCCGTGTTTGCGCTCCCACTCAGCCACCGCAGCAAGCCCGTCGCGAACGACGAGAGCACGTCGGGCGGCGTCAGTCATCCACGCCGACACGCTCACACCATCGGCTGCAGCTGCGGCCAGCACACCGTCGTGAACGTCGGGATCGACGGTGATCGCAAGTTTCGGCGACGGGTTTCCTCTCGGCATTGCCAAACTCTACTACTGCAGTAGGAGGGTTACTGCCCACGATTCCTGCCGATTGCGCGCCGCTCACGCGCCACGAGAGTGACGCCTGCCCAAATCAAAGTGCCCGGGGCCGACGGAGGGGTGCCTCTAGATTTGACGTCCTATGTCCAGCTTGATCACCCTGACCCTTCCCGACGGCTCCTCGCGAGAACTGCCGACCGGGTCGACGACGGCTGATCTCGCGGCCTCCATCGGGGCCCGCCTCGCCAAGGCCGCGCTGGCCGGCAAGGTCAACGGGGAGGTCGTGGACCTCAACCGGCCCCTCCACGCCGGTGACACGGTCGCCGTTGTCACCGCGGAGTCCGACGATGGTCGCCATGTGCTGCGACACTCCACGGCTCACGTGCTGGCCCAGGCCGTGTGCGATCTGTGGCCGGGCGCGCAGTACGCCATCGGGCCGGCCATCGACAACGGGTTTTACTACGACTTCGACCTGCCCAACGGGGCGCGGTTCTCCGACACCGACCTCGAACGGATCGAGAAGCGGATGGGCGAGATCGTCAAGGAGGACCAGGCGTTTGTGCGCGGTGAGTTATCCCTCGACGAAGGCCTCGCGTTGTTCGCCGATCAGCCCTACAAGCAGGAGATCATCCGTGGGGTCGGCGGACGAGAAGACGCCGCCGAGGGTGGTGGCGGCACCATCGTCAGCTATTACCGCAACCGCGACGATTTCGTGGACCTCTGTCTGGGCCCTCACGTTCCGTCGACCGGACGACTCGGCGCGTTCAAACTCATGAAGGTGGCCGGGGCGTACTGGCGGGGGGACGAAAAGCGCCCGATGCTCCAGCGCATCTACGGCACGGCGTGGGAGTCGAAGAAGGCGCTCGAAGAGCATCTGCACCGCCTCGAAGAAGCGGAGAAGCGCGACCATCGCAAGCTTGCGGTGGAGCTCGATCTTCTGTCGTTCCCGCAGAAGCTCGGCGGAGGTCTTGCAGTATGGCATCCGAAGGGCGCCATCATCCGCAAGCTGATGGAGGACTACAGCCGGACTCGTCACCAGAACGGTGGCTACGAGTTCGCTTACACGCCGCACCTCGCCAACGCCCGCCTGTTCGAGACCTCGGGTCACCTCGACTTCTACAGAGACGGCATGTATCCGCCGATGGAGATGGACAACGGGACCTACTACCCGAAGCCCATGAACTGCCCGATGCACTGTCTGATTTTCGACAGTCGTCAGCGCAGTTACCGCGAGCTTCCCCTGCGCCTCTTCGAGCTCGGCACCGTGTACCGCTACGAACGTGCCGGAACGCTGCACGGCCTCATGCGCATTCGCGGGTTCACCCAGGACGACGCCCACATCTTCTGCACGCAGGAGCAGGCCGCCGACGAGATCATCTCGCTCCTGAACTTCGTCATCGACATCCTCCGTAGTTTCGGCTTCACCGACTTCGAAGCGATGCTCGCCACCCGCGATCCGGATAAGTCGGTCGGCAACGACGAGGGTTGGGCCGACGCCACCGCCGCTCTCATGCGGGCGATGGAGCACGAGCACCTCCCGTACACCGTCGACGAAGGAGGCGCCGCCTTCTACGGCCCGAAGATCGACGTGAAGATCAAAGATGCCATTGGCCGTCAGTGGCAGCTGTCGACCATTCAATACGACTTCAACCTGCCCGAACGTTTTGACCTCACCTATGTCGGGGCCGACAACACCCGCAAGCGCCCGATCATGTTGCACCGTGCGC
>JANLQX010000287.1:0-4681 GCA_031368095.1 Actinomycetes bacterium
CGTGGCGCCGACCAGGTCGAGAAGTGGGGAAGCAGTCGTTGTCGTCACCGGATCATCCTTTGTCGCACAGATTGCAGGTGTGTCATCGACCACGAATGTAGAGCCGCTCTGGCACCAAACGCCGCGCCGCGACGGTCACTCCCCTACGCTGATCGCTGTTCATGACGGATCACCTCGTCTCCCCGGCCGAGCCGGAACGGTCGGCCGATGCCGTCGACCATGTAGGCGGTGCCCCGGTCCCGGGGCCTATCGGCAATGCTGCACGGGGCCCGAACCCCGACGATGACGAGTTCGTCGAACGCTGGTTCCGAGAAGACGCCCCGAACGACGAGACGACCCGACCCCGGCTCCGTCTGATCAACGAAGCGGCGATCATCGTTTGCCTCTACGGCGCGTACTGGTTCGTTCGCAATAGCCAGGGCACCAACCTCGACGCCAAGATGCAGGCGTTCACCAACGCCAAACGTGTCATCAGGGCCGAACGGTGGATCGGGCTCTATCAGGAGGAGTCGATCCAGGACTGGTTCCTCAGATCGCGCCCGATCGTCCAATTCCTGAACGGGTACTACGGCATCGCCCATTTCTTGGTCACGATTGCCGCCATGGTCTGGTGCTTTCGTCGGCGCCCATGGCGCTACCGGTCGATCCGCAACGGTCTCGCCCTCATGACGTGGTTCGCGTTGATCGGATTCAAGTTTTTTCCCCTCATGCCTCCTCGTCTCCTTCCGCGTCGCTACGGGTTCATGGACACCCTGGAAGTCGTTGGAAGTCCGTGGAACTTCAAGTCGGGCCCGGTCGCCCAGGTGTCGAATCAATTCGCCGCCATGCCAAGCCTGCATTTCGGTTGGGCGGCATGGTGCGCGGTGGCGTTCTGGCCATGGGCCGTCACCTGGCCCCGCAAGGTCCTGCTTCTCACCTACCCCTTGTTGACGCTCGTGGCCATCGTGGCGACCGGCAATCACTACATCCTCGATGCACTCGGCGGGTTCGCCGTGTTCACCATCGGCATGCGCCTCGGCACATGGCTCGACCGTATCGAGTGGTCGCGAGTCACTCGACACCTCCGCCGCCAAACGACCTGATCTTGGCGGGGTTAGAAGATCGAGTACCCCCGTCAGCAGCCCTGGTCGAGACAGTCAACGCGACCTAAAAGATCGAGTACCCCCCGTCGACGAGATGCACTTCCCCCGTATGCCAGCGCGTTGACGGCGATGCGAGGTACACGGCGAGCGGTCCAAAGTCCGATGGCGAACCCCATCGCCGGAACGGCATGCGCGGCATCACCGCATCACGAAACCGGTCGTAGGCAAACGTCTTTTCCGTCATCGGCGTCTCGACCCATCCAGGCAGGATCGCATTCGACGTGATTCCGTTACGGGCGAATTCGATGGCACACGCCCGCATCATGGCGATTACGCCGCCCTTGGTGGCGGCGTAGTGCTGCCCGCGCGCCTGGCCCTGAATGGCGGCGAGCGATGCCGTCACTACGAGCGATCCACCTTCGCCCCGACCGACCATGTGACGGGCCGCGGCTCGCAGTGTGTAGAAAACACCGTCAAGGTTGACCCGAAGCACCCGGTGCCATTCGTCGGCCGTCATCTCGATAAACGACGGAGCACTGCCGCCAACCCCGGAGTTGGCGAAGGTGGAGTCGACCTTGCCGAATGCGTCGAGGGTGGCGGCGAAGGCTGCTTCCACTTCGGCCTCCTCGCCAACGTCGCAGACAAAGGCCTCGACATGGCCTCCGAGAGAGCGGAGACGCTCGACGGCGGCGCTGTTCTTGGCCGGATTGGTGCCCCAGATCGCCACCGCTGCACCGGCCGCCACCAAACCCTCGGCCATACCGAGGCCGATGCCGGAATTTCCTCCGGTGATGAGGGCCACTTGGCCGGCGAGGTCAAAGGGATTGGCCGGAGAGGCTGGAGGAACGGTGGCGGTCACGTGACGAACCGTACCGGGTGCAGTCCGAGCATCGTGAGCTGATCCGACGCCGTAAAGACCAAAGACCACTAACTTCGACGGTCCTGTGCTTGTCGCTCCTCCGTCCCTCGCCGACATCGCCACTCGAGTCGACCTCCGGATTCGGGCACTCCTGGACACCGAGGTCGCCCGGTGGAGCGCCATCGACACCGATTTAGCGGCGCCGCTCATGTCACTCCGCGATCTCGTGTTGGCTGGCGGAAAGCGTCTTCGCCCGGCGTTTTGTCATTGGGCGTTCGTTGGCGCTGGTGGGAATCCCGACGACGCGAACGTGATCGACGCCGGCGCTGGACTTGAGTTGCTGCACACCTTTGCTCTCGTTCATGACGACGTGATGGACGCATCACTTCGCCGACGCGGCATGGACGCGGTGCATGTGCAGTTCATCGACGAACACCGTCGGAACGCCTGGCGCGCCGAAGACCGGCGCTTCGGGGAGGGTGTGGCAATTCTCGTGGGGGACCTGGCGTTCGTCTACGCCGATCTTCTGATGGCCGATCTCTCCCGTGAGGCTCAGGCGATCTTCACTGAGCTGCGTATCGAGGTGAACATCGGTCAGTACCTCGATCTGCTGGGAACGGTGCGAGGCAACCCCAGTGTTGACGCCGCTCGTCGTATCTGTACCTACAAATCGGGCAAGTACACGATCGAGCGGCCTCTGCATCTTGGAGCTGCCCTGGCCGGTCGCCATGCCGAGTTCGACGTCGCTCTCTCGTCCTACGGCTTGCCGCTCGGTGAAGCGTTCCAGTTGACCGACGACCTTCTCGGGGCACTCGGTGACGAGGTGGCAACCGGGAAACCGGTTGGCGACGATCTCCGCGAAGGCAAGCCAACTGCACTGGTGGCCCGGGCGTTGGAGGCCGCGTCACCGTCACAGCGAGCCGTGCTGGATCGTATTGGCCACGTCGATCTGTCGATCGACGAGATCACGTCGATTCAAAGGATTTTGGTCGAAACCGGCGCAGCTGATCTCGTACGCGTACAGATCAATCTTCTCCGCGACGAGGCGATCGCAGCGATCAAACCGTCGGGGCTGACCACCGAGGCGACTGACGCGCTCGTCGAACTCGCGCACTACGTCACCGACCGCGACCGCTGACGCCCTGCGGAGATTGGCCGCGCCTGGGAACGTCATACCAGATCGAGTCGATCGGCATCCCAGATCCCCGAAATCCGGTCCGTTCTCATCGGTTTTTCGCTTGTCTGGGATGGCGAGACAGCCGATCTGGGATGCCACCCGTCAGGTCGGCCCGCCCTCTGACCGCTTCGGACGCACACGTGCCCGCATTGCGCCGCAACAGCGAGAGACTGCAGCCATGGGTAAGCGAGTAGTCGTCGTCGGTGCGGGGCTGGGCGGCTTGTCGGCCGCCTGCAATCTGATCGGGCAGGGACACGAGGTGACGCTGCTCGAGCGGGGTCTCATCCCGGGTGGGCGAGCCGGGTTGATTGAAGAGGCCGGGTACCGGCTCGACAACGGCCCGTGCGTGCTGACCATGACCGGCATCCTGTCCGATGTGTTCCACGCCGCCGGGGCGACGATGGAGGACCACGTGACCATCAAGTCGGTCAACCCCGGATACCGGGCCACCTTCTCGGAGTCCGAAGGCGGCGGCGAGGTTCGGGTTTGGCACGGCCGTGAAGCGATGGCCGAGGAGATCCGCAAGTTCTCGGGGCCGAAGGACGCCGAAGGGTTTCACAAGATGGTCGACTGGCTCACCGAGCTCTACAACGTCGAGATGCCGAACTTCATCGACCGCAACTTCAACTCCGTTCTCGACCTCGCTCGGCCCATCACCCCGGGGCTCAAGCTGCTCAAGCTGGGCGGTTTCGCCAAGCTGCATGGGCTCGTCGAGAAGTACGTGAAGGATCCGCGGCTCCAGAAGATCTTTTCGTTCCAGGCCATGTATGCGGGCCTATCTCCGTATCAAGCCCTTGGTGCGTACGCCGTGATCACCTACATGGACTCGGTTGCCGGCGTGTATTTCCCGGAGGGTGGGATGCACGCAGTGGCTCGCGGGCTCGCCGAAGCGGCGGAAAAGGCTGGCGTCACGATTCGCTACGGCGCCACCGTCGACCGGGTGCTGCGCGCCGCGGGAGCAAACGGCGCCGTGCGCGGCGTGCGTCTCGTCGACGGCACCGTTCTGCCAGCTGACATTGTCGTCCTGAACGCCGACACGCCGGTGGCGTACGCCACCATGCTTCCCGAACTCGATGTTCCCCGGGTGTTGCGCAAGGGTCACTACTCCCCTTCTTGCCTGCTGTGGCTGGCTGGCATCAAGGGCGACCTGCCAACCGGAACCGAGCATCACAACATTCACTTCGGAGGCCAATGGCGCGAAGCGTTCGACGCGCTCCTCAAGGACGGCACTCGCATGCCCGATCCGTCGCTGTTGGTAACCGTGCCGACCCAGTCCGATCCCTCGCTCGCGCCCCAGGGCCGTCACAGTCTTTATGTGCTCGAGCCGACCCCGAACCTTGGTGGACGGATCAATTGGGACACCGAGCGTGAGCGCATCACTGCCGACCTGCAACGCCGCATCGTTGAGCTTGGCTACCCGGCCCGGCCCGAAGACGTGGAAGTCAGCCACGTCTATGACCCGAATGACTGGGAGCGCCAGGGCATGGCCATGGGCACCCCGTTCGCCCTGTCCCACCGGTTCTTCCAGACCGGTCCATTCCGGGCGAACAACATCGACAAGCG
>JANLQX010000304.1:0-8452 GCA_031368095.1 Actinomycetes bacterium
AGCCGCCACCCCATGAACATCCTCAACGCCCTTGTCGCCTTCCTCAACTTCGTCTTCGTCCCCGGCGTCGCTTATGGCGCACAACTGGCGCTTGGTGCGCTTGGCGTCACGCTCATCTTCGGCATCCTGCGCTTCTCCAACTTTGCCCACGGCGATACCATGGCGTTCGGCACCATGACCGTGATCCTGTTCACATGGTGGTTCCGGTGGGGCCGCAAGGCCCGGCGGCAGTCACGTCAGTCACATCCTGCGCAGGGTGCGCCCCGACGAACCGGCGAAGGAACACCGTGAGTATCGGACGATCGACAGCACTCATGGCCGGCGGAACGCTGGCGTCTCGCCTCACCGGACTGGCGCGCACCGTGGTGTTCTTCTGGTTCGGCACCACGGCGCTGGCCGAGACCTATACCAAGGCCAACAACACGCCCAACATGATCTTCGAGCTTGTCGTCGGCGGGGTGCTTTCGGCCACGCTGGTCCCGCTGTTCGTCGACCTCGCTCGCCGACGAGGTCCGGCCGCCGACTCCGATACCGAGTACGCCAACAATTCTGATGGTGTCGACGCCATCGTCACGCTCGTGTCGGTGATCCTCGTCGTCGCCGTCGTGGCGCTCTTCCTGCTGGCCCCGGCGTTGATGTGGATCGTGTTCCGTCGTCCCGACGAATCGGTCCAACGTCAACTTGGCACCGAACTGTTGCGGCTCTTCGCGCCGCAGGTGGCCGTCTACGGCTTCGTCACGATCGCCACGTCGATGCTGAACGCCAGGCGACGATTTCTCGCCCCGATGCTGGCCCCGGTCCTCAACAACCTCGTCGTCATCGTGGTGCTGTTGTGGGCGAGGCGGCTTGTGGTCAACCTTGTTCCCGACCAGGGCCAGCGCAGCACCGACTCACTCGCCACCCTGCGCGCCGTCGCCGCCGACGGACCGACCCGCCTGCTCCTCGGTCTCGGTACCACGGCCGGCGTGGTGGCGATGGGAGTGGCCCTTCTCGTGCCGTGGAGCCGAAGCGGTGCCCGCATCCGATGGAACTGGCAGCCCCGACACCCCGCCGTGCGCCGCATGGTCCGTCTGTCGGGTTGGACCTTCGGCTACGTGGCGGCAAATCTCGTCGCCCTGCAATTCGTCGCGGGAGCGCTCCCCGGGCGCGGCCAGTTCACCGCATACACCTTGGCGTACACGACGTTCTTTCTCCTTCCCCACGGAATCTTCTCCGTGTCGGTGATGACGGCACTCCAGCCGGAGCTCTCGCTCGCCTACCTTGAACGCAAGCGCGGCGTGTTCCGCCGACACCTCACCAGCGGTATCCGTTCCATCCTCGCCGTCACCCTGCCGGCCGCCGCCGGATACCTTGCCCTCGCCCCATCGATCATGCGGATCTTCGTTGTCGGAGATCTCACCCCGCAAGGTTCGCGGCTCGTCGCCGATGTCCTTCGGTGCTTCGTGGTGGGACTTCCGGCGTTCAGCGTGTATCTGCTCCTCATGAATGCCTGCAAGGCCATGCTCGACACGCGTTCGACATTTGTTATCAACTGCGTCGAGAACGCCATCAATATCGTTCTCGCCGGGCTGTTCGTTCGTCTTGGATTCGGTGCCCAGGGACTCGGGGCGGCATTCGCCGCGGCGTACATCCTCGCCGTCCTTCTCGCCGGGGCCTACGTAGCTCGACGGACCGGGGGACTCGACGTTGCCGCTCTCGTCGTCGCCGGTCGCAAGATGCTCACCGCCAGCGTCGCCATGGGCCTGGTCGTATGGGCCAGCGCCCGCGGCCTTCACGCCGCACTGGGTGGTCGCTTCGCCATCGTCGAGGTCGGGGTTGCGGCGATCCTCGGTGTTAGCGTCTACGCCGTCCTCGGGCGTGCTCTTGCCATCACCGAAGTCGAATCCGTGATGCGCAGCGTGCGTCGCCGGCTTCGCTGACGCCCCGCTCGCAAACCTCTCGAATCAGGCCCACCGATGACGACCATCCGCATTGTGACCGACTCCTCCTCGGACCTGACCGATGAACAAGTGAGCACCTACGGCATCGTCGTGGTCCCGTTGACGGTGCGTTTCGGAAACGACGAGTTCGTCGACCGGCGAGATCTCACCCCGCAAACGTTCTGGAGCAAGGTCGCGGCGTCGGCCACCCTGCCGGAAACGGCGGCGCCGTCGCCCGGCGCGTTTGAAGCCGCCTTTCGCCAAGCGATAGCCGACGGATGCCCCGGCATCGTGTGTTTGAACCTTTCGTCGAAACTCTCGGCCACGTACTCTGCCGCCTGTCTCGGCGCCAAAGCCGTGGAGGGCGAGATCGACATACGGGTCATCGATTCGCTGTCCATCACCTCGGGCCTCGGATCGATGGCCGTCGCCGCGGGCGCCGTCGCCGCGGCCGGTGGAGGCATCGATGCAGTGGCCGAGGCCGTCACGTCGCGTATCGGCCATACCCGGGTGCTGGCGGCTCTCGACACGCTCGACAACCTGAAGAAGGGTGGGCGGATCGGTGGAGCACAGGCCTTCCTGGGCACGCTGCTCTCGATCAAGCCGCTTATCGACGTGAGTTCGGGCTCCGTCGTCGAGGCCGGAAAGCAACGTACGCGAGGTCGCTCTCTGGCCGCTCTGGCCGACCTCGTGAAGGCTGACCTCGCCACGCATGGTGCTATTTCTGATCTGTCGCTTCGCCACGGCGATGCCAAGGACGTGGACGCCATGATCAACCTGCTCACCGCCTACGTTCCGATGGAGCAGATATCGATCGGCCAGATCGGCGCCGTCATCGGTACGCACGGCGGCCCTGGCGTGATGGGTCTCACGTACGTGACGGGCCGCACCGGGACCCAGCGTTGAACGGCCCAGCCGGTAACGTCAGCCGGCGACGGTAACGAACGGCAGGGGTGCATCATCTGGGACGACAAATCCGGGGGTGACGGTGTTCACCGCAACAACGGCCCTCGGGCGGTGGGTGGAACCGCCGCGCCATCCGTGCCCGGAGCCCCGTCGACATCATCGCCGATGGCGCCGGGTGCGTCCGCGTTGACGGCGGAAATTGGCGACGTCCTCGGCGGCCGGTACCGCCTCACCCGCCCAATCGCGCGTGGCGGTATGGCCGAGGTCTGGGAAGGCGTCGATGCCACCTTGGATCGCGACGTCGCGCTCAAGCTCCTCCATTCCCATTTGGCCGACGATCCCGGCTTCGTGTCTCGCTTCCATCGCGAGGCTCGAGCCGTCGCCCGCCTCGCCCACCCCAATGTCGTCGCCGTCTTCGACACCGGTATCGACGCCATTCCGGTCGGCCGTCCGGGCGCCGGACTACCTCGCGCCTTCTTGGTCATGGAGTTGCTGCGCGGTCACTCGGTCCGCGTGCTTTCTCAGCAAGGCGTCACCATCCGTCGGGCGGTATGGATCGTCGCCGAAGCAGCTCGCGGCCTCGGGTATGCCCACCGCCAGGGCCTCGTTCACCGTGACGTGAAACCGGCAAACATCCTGGTCACCGATACCGGCATGGTCAAGGTCGTGGACTTCGGCATCGCCAAAGTGACGGGTGGAATCGACCGCTCCGCCGAGGACCTCACCCAGGCGGGGGCCGTTCTCGGCACGGCCAAATACCTCTCCCCCGAGCAGGTCGAAGGGGGCGACGTCGATGCCCGCGCCGACGTGTACTCCCTCGGCGTCGTGCTCTACGAACTGGTCTGCGGGCGTCCTCCCTTCGTCGGAAAGAACGACATGGGAACGGCGCTCCAGCACATCAAGGACGCGCCGCCGCCCCCGCGTTCGGTTCGCTCGGGAATCCCCCGCTCCCTCGAAGCGCTGATCCTTTCGGCGCTGGCCAAGGATCCCAACGATCGTCCGGCCAACGCCGACGCCTTCGCCGCGTCACTGACCGCCCTCGACCTGTCCGACGACGACGCCGTCCCGGCCATCACCCGCACGGCGGCCGACCACACACCACCCGCCGGACTCCGCCTTCGTGATGACGACACGCGCCTCGACACCGCCACCCGGGTCCGTCCCCCGCCGCGCATCGACCGAACCGACCGGGTCGAACCGGTCTCGCGGCCGGTCACGGCGACAACTGGCCGAGGTCGGCGCGCCCTTCTCCGCGGCCTTCTGGCACTCATCGCCATCGCCGGAGGCATTGGGGCCGGACTCCAAGTCGCCGAGCGGACCGTGAAGACCAAGGCCGAGCCGATCCCACTGTCCGGAATCCGGTCATTCGATCCGGAGGGCGATGGGCGGGAGAACGACGACATCCTCAAACTGGCCATCGACGGCAACACGGCGACCGCTTGGGAAAGTCAGGGCTACCCCACCAGGGCCATCGACGGGAAAAACGGCATCGGTGTGGTCCTTGATCTCGGAACCGACCGCGCCGTCAGGTCGGTGCAGGTTGATTCCTACGACCAGGGCTGGAGCGGCGAGATTTACGTCTCCTCCCGCCCGGCCCCGACCTTGGCCGAATGGGGCGCAGCCGCCGGAGATTTCCGCAACGCTGTCAATGGCTCGTTCACCGTGGCGCTCACCCCCACCAACGGGCGCTACGTCCTGGTGTGGATCACCGATCTCGGCCCCAAGCGAGGCTCGACCTTCAAAGCAGCGCTGAGCGAACTACGCGTGTATGGCTGAGCCGGCCGGCCGTCTCCGGACGCGGTATCGCGACGAGCCCGATGTGGTGCTCGTCGCCGCCGCCCAACGAGGCGAACACGACGCCCTCGATACCCTTCTTCGCCGTCACCACGACCGGATTCTGGCCGTATGCCGGAGAATCACGTCCAATTCCGCCGACGCCGCCGATGCCACGCAAGAGGCCCTGCTGGCCATCGCCCGTGGCATCGGCCGGTTTGACGGTACGAGCGCCTTCACCACGTGGGCGTACCGAGTGGCGACCAACGCTTCGCTCGACGAATTGCGCCGACGCAACCGTCGACCGGTTCCCGCCGACGACGAGACGTTCGGCTCGGCCGGCGCCCGCATGGTGACCGGACCAACGTCGACCATGAGCTCGCACGACGTCGACGCTCGGGTCGACATCGACCGGGCGCTTGCCGTCCTGCCGCCGGATTGGCGTGCTGCGCTCGTGCTGCGCGACCTGTGCGGCCTCGACTACGCCGAGATCGCCGAGGTGCTGAGTATCCCAGGGGGAACGGTCCGCTCGCGCATCGCCCGAGCCCGCGCTGCGCTGGCTCCGGTCCTCGCCGACAAGGAAAACCCGGCACCGGAACCGCACGGACACGGGAACCAAGTGGGCCGCGTCAGTCGTCCTAAGGAAACCCATGTCGACTGATCGATCTCCGTCCGGGACTCACCCGGGTGACGCCACCCTCCTGTTCCTGGGAGACGTGGTCCACGAGGCCGACGCCGCCGCGCTCATCGACGAACTGGCCGGCGACCCCGAGACCGCCAACGACGCCACCTTTGGCCCGACCGCCATCAGCGCAGCGTGGACCCATGTCACGACGTGCGATTCCTGCTCGGCTCGCCGGATTGCGCTCCTGGCTCGCATCGACATACTCCTGACCGAGCTCCCGGACCGCTCGGAGCCACAAACGGACTCCGCCGATCTCGATCGGCGTGTGACGAATGCCGTCCGCGAACTCGTCCCGAGCCCTGGCGCGGTACCGCCGGTGATGTCGTCGGCCACGTCCCACCGGCGCGGATTCCTCGCCGGGCTGCGTCGTGGAAAGGCTGGCGGGGGGGCCTCTGGTGCCGGCGGCGGCGGCGTTTTAGCCGGCCGTCGAACGTGGGTCGTTGGGGCTGCCCTTGCGCTGAGCGTGGTCGCCGCCACGATCGTGCTCCGGCCGCAGACATCGCAGACCGACGCCATCGCGCCCGCCACCACGAAGCTGACGACCCGAACGACGACGGCATTCACCTCGGACACCACTGCGGCAGCGGCGGATGCAGCAGCGGCAGCAGCTGAAACGCAAGCCGCAACGCTCGAGGAGGCAACGACGTCACCGTCGAGTGCCAGTGCAGATACCGTTGCGCGACGAACACCCGGAGCAGCCGCTAAAGCCGACGCAGAGGTGTTAGACGAGGCCCCACCGCCGTCGGCCGGCAATGCCATGGCCGCTCCTGCCCCGTCGCCCGTGGCTCCGTCTCCCCCGCCGCTGGCCGCTCCGCTCACGACCCCGCCGAGCAGCGCCACGCTAAACCGGTCAAAAAAGGTCGTGGCGCCGAACGAGCCAGTGCCAACCGCTGCTCCTGTGGCCGCCGGGGGCGCCAGCGTCGCCCCGGCGGTACCCCGGCCGGCAGCTGGGACCGACGTCGATCTCGGCGCGTTCACCGTTGCTACTGACGTCCTCGACCGATTCGCCGCGGTGCTCAGTCCCAAATCATCGGCGACGACCATCGATGCCGCCCTTGCGCCAGCGGCGGCCGCACCTCAGGCCTCCGGGGCTCCTCTCCCATGCCCGCAACCGCTCCCGGGCGGGCGGGCCACCGCGACCGTCGGGGGCATTGCCGTCGTCGTGGTTCGCCTCGTCGACCCGACCGGCGCCAATGACGTTGTGCTTAACGCCAGCACGTGCGTGGAGATCGCGCGGCGACCGTCGCCGACGTGAACTCGGTGGTACGTGGGCCAGTACGCTCGCCCTCGTGAGCGAAGAGCAGCAGGCATCCGGCGACTGGGCGAGTCAACTCGTCGATGACCTCGAAGGCGTCGTCAAGTCGATCACGGCCAAGACCACGCAACCGATCCGGTCAATCGCGCGAGCCTTGGTCTACGGCCTGTGCATGCTCGGCCTTGGCGTGGCCATGGTGTTGTTGTTCACCATCGGGGCCGTTCGCGGGCTGACCAACCTGGTTGGTGGGCGGGCATGGCTGGCCGACGCCATCCTCGGGGGAATCTTCGTGGCCGCTGGCCTGTTGTTGTGGTCGAAGCGCCGTCTGCGTTCCTGACCCAAGCCCGTCCGACTCGGACACCCAGGCTCGGCACGGGTGCCGACGTCGAACAACTCAGGAGAAATTGTGTCAACTGCAGATCCCGCGACAACTTCCGCGACCGCCCATGATCACGACGTTCACGACGTGATCATTGTTGGTTCCGGTCCGGCCGGGCTCACGGCCGCCATCTACACCGCCCGCGCCAGCCTGAAGCCCCTGGTCATCGAGGGTGAAATCAGCTCCACCGGGGACCAGCCCGGGGGTCAGCTGATGCTCACCACCGAAGTCGAGAACTTCCCCGGATTCGAACATGGCATTCAGGGTCCGGAACTGATGATGACCATGCGGGCCCAAGCGGCCCGCTTCGGCGCCGTTTTCGAGACCGCCAAAGTGACCTCGGTCGATTTCGAGTCGAAGCCGTTCGTCGTACATGTCGGCGAGACCAGCCACCGCGCTCACAGCGTCATCATTTCCACCGGGGCTCGGGCCCTCATGCTGGGCGTCGACGCCGAGGTACGCCTGCTCGGTCACGGACTTTCGACCTGCGCGACCTGCGACGGGTTCTTCTTCCGAGGACAGGAGATCGCGGTGGTCGGCGGCGGCGATTCCGCGATGGAGGAAGCGATGTTTTTAACCAAGTTCGCCTCCAAAGTCACCGTGGTCCATCGACGTGACTCACTTCGCGCTTCCAAGATCATGGCGGACCGGGCCAAGGCCAATCCCAAGATCGACTTCGCCTGGAACAGCCAGGTCGTCGACCTTCTCGGGGACACCAAGCTTGAAGGCGCCGTCCTTGAGGACACCATCACCGGCGAGCGGCGGACCATTGCGGTCACCGGCATGTTCGTGGCGATCGGGCATGTGCCCAACACCGATCTGGTCAAAGGCCAGCTCACCCTCGATGATGCGGGGTACCTCGTGACCGAAGCCAAGTCATCGCGAACGAACGTGCCCGGCGTGTTTGCGTGCGGCGACGTCCAAGATCACACGTATCGCCAAGCAATTACGGCCGCTGGATCGGGTTGTATGGCTGCCATCGACACGGAGCGCTACTTGGAGTCCATACACGCTTCCTAAGGCTTCTCCGAGCCCCACAACCTCCGCTTTGCTTCACTACCCACAGAAATGAGCAACAACATGGCTACCGGCATCGTCACCCTTTCCGACGCCACCTTCGACGAGACCATTGGTTCGTCATCGACCCCCGTCCTCGTCGACTTCTGGGCCGAATGGTGCGGACCGTGCAAAATGATCGCACCCGTTCTGGAAGAGATTTCCAGTGAGCAGGCGGGTCGCGTCACCATCGCCAAACTCAACATCGACGAGAATCCTGACGCGGCTCAGCGCTACGGCGTCATGAGCATTCCCACGCTGCTTCTGTTCAAGGACGGGGAGCTCGCCCATCGCACCGTCGGGGCCAAAGGCAAGTCCCAGCTCATGGCAGAGCTTGACCCGCACCTCTAGCATTCTTCGGACCCCTTGCACTCGGCGCCCCACCAAGGTCGGGCGCCGCGTCGCGTTGGTGTGCGGGGCTGGTAGGGAGGCGTTGATGTCTTCGCAATAATGCGGGGGATACGTTCCAGGTCACCGAC
>JANLQX010000321.1:0-3553 GCA_031368095.1 Actinomycetes bacterium
CCGGAGGTCGGTGGCATCGTGCACACACACTCCGCCTACGCGACCGCATGGGCTGCGCGGGGTGAGGCGATTCCCTGCGTTATCACGGCGATGGCGGACGAGTTCGGCGGCGAGATCCCGATCGGCCCGTTCGCGATCATCGGTGATGACTCCATCGGGCGTGGAGTCGTCGAGACGCTCACCGGTCACCGCTCCCGTGCCGTTCTCATGCAGAACCACGGCCCGTTTACCATCGGCAAAGATGCCCGCGACGCCGTCAAGGCCGCCGTAATGGTCGAGGATGTCGCCCGCACGGTGCACCTGGCGCGGCAGGGTGGCGAGTTGATCCCGATCCCACAGGCCGCCATCGACTCACTCTTCGACCGGTACCAGAACGTCTACGGGCAGAGCCCGCAGGGGGTGATCCAATGACTGCGCGAAGCATCATCCCCGACCTGAAGAGCTATGAAGTCTGGTTCCTGACCGGCAGCCAGGACCTCTACGGCGAGCAGACCCTGAGGATGGTCGCTGAGCAGTCACGTTCCGTAGCCACGCAACTCGCGGGCGGTGTCCCGGTGACGATCGTGTGGAAACCGGTTCTCATAAGCTCGGAGGCGATCCGCCGCCTCGTCCTCGACGTGAACGCAGCCGACAGCGTGATCGGTGTCATCGCGTGGATGCACACCTTCAGCCCCGCGAAAATGTGGATCGCCGGTCTCGACGCGCTGCGCAAGCCGCTGCTGCACCTGCACACCCAGGCCAACGTTGAGCTGCCCTGGGGCGAGATCGACTTCGACTTCATGAACCTCAATCAGGCGGCCCACGGCGATCGTGAGTTCGGCTACATCCAGGCCCGCCTCGGCATCCCGCGTAAAACCGTCGTCGGCCACGTATCCAACCCCGTTGTTGTCGCCAGCATCGAGACCTGGATCCGCGCTGCGGCCGGGTGGGCAGCATCCCAAGGTCTCAGGCTTGCGCGTTTCGGCGACAACATGCGTTTTGTCGCGGTGACCGAGGGCGACAAAACCGAGGCCGAGCTTCGGTTTGGCGTGCAGGTCAACACCTGGGGTGTCAATGAGCTCGCCGAGGCCGTGCACGCGGCCACTGATGCCGAAATCGACGCTCTCGTTGCCGAGTATGAGCAGGAGTACGACGTCGTCGAGGAATTGCGCAAGGGCGGGGCCCGGCACGAGTCGCTGCGCTATGGCGCTGCGATTGAAATCGGCCTTCGCCTATTCCTCGAGGCCGGTGGATTTTCCGCGTTCACCACGAGCTTCGAAGACCTGGGGGCTCTGCGGCAGCTGCCTGGTCTCGCCGTGCAGCGCCTGATGGCCGACGGCTATGGTTTTGGGGCCGAGGGTGACTGGAAGACGGCGATCATGGTGCGTGTCGCTCACGTCATGGGCGCGGGCCTCCCCGGTGGCGCGAGCCTGATGGAGGACTACACCTACCACCTCACGCCGGGCGACGAAAAGATTCTCGGCGCCCACATGCTCGAGGTGAGCCCGTCGCTGTCGAGCGAGAGGGCCAGCCTCGAAATTCATCCGCTCGGCATCGGCGGAAAAGATGATCCCGTGCGCCTGGTCTTCACCGCCGATCCCGGCCCTGCCGTCGTGGTGGCGCTCAGCGACATGCGCGACCGGTTCCGGTTGGTCGCCAACGTCGTCGAAAATGTCCCATTGGATGCGCCCATGCCCAACCTCCCGGTCGGTCACGCGGTGTGGAAGCCCGCGCCCGACTTCGCGACCTCCGCCTCAGCGTGGCTCATCGCGGGGGCGGCTCATCACACCGTCATGTCGACTGCGGTAGGCATTGAGGTCTTTCGCGACTGGGCCGAGATGGCCTCAACTGAACTTCTCGTCATCGACGAGTCCACTACTCTGCGCGAGTTCCAGAAGGAGGTGCGCTGGAACGCCGCCTACTACCGACTGGCGCAGGGACTGTAACACCCACACTTGCCGGGGTCTCATGCCCCGGTCAGGGGTTCGGCTTTCATCGAAGAAGCCGAATCGCACGCAGCACAACAGACACACATGAACATAATCGAAAGGAACACAGTGAAGAAGAGAACTGCACTCGCACTCATCTCTGCTGCTGCCATCGTCGTCGGCCTCGCGGCTTGCGCACCGGCGGCTGGCGGCGGCGACGCAGGAAGTGGCGACGGCGGCCTCATCGGCGTTGCCATGCCGACGAAATCGTCAGAGCGCTGGATCGCTGACGGTAACGCGCTCAAGGAGACCCTGGAGGCCCAGGGCTTCACGGTCGACCTGCAGTATGCGGAAGACGACATCCCCACCCAGGTCAGTCAGGTCGAGAACATGATCACCAAGGGCGCAAAGGCCCTGATCATCGCGGCAATCGACGGCACCACGCTCACGAGTGTGCTCGAGACCGCGGCCGACGGCGAGATCCCCGTGATCTCATACGACCGACTCATTGTTGACTCGCCGAACGTCGATTACTACGCGACATTCGACAACTTCCTCGTCGGTCAGCAGCAGGCGTGGACGGTCCTGAACGGACTCGGCCTCACCGAGCTCGATGGCGCCAAGATCGACGGCGCTCCTGCCGGCCCGTTCAATATCGAACTGTTTGCGGGTTCGCTCGACGACAACAACGCATTCTTTTTCTTCAACGGCGCAATGGATGTCTTCCAGCCGTTGATCGATGATGGAACGCTCGTCGTGAAGTCGACCCAGACCGACATCGAGCAGGCGGCAACCCTGCGTTGGGACGGCGCTGAGGCGCAGAGCCGCATGGAAGACCTCCTCACGGCGAACTACTCGGATGGCAGCAAAGTCAATGCTGTTCTCTCACCGTATGACGGCATCTCACGCGGAATTATCTCCGCGCTCACTGATGCGGGATACTCCGTGGGTGACGGCTGGCCAATCATCTCCGGCCAGGACGCTGAGATCGACTCGGTCAAGGCGATTCTCTCTGGAGAGCAGTACGCCACAATCTTCAAGGACACTCGCGAGTTGGCTAAGGTTGCCGCGGGCATGGCGATTGCCGTCTTGAAGGGTGATAAGCCCGAGATCAACGACACGACTACCTACGATAATAAAGTCAAGGTAGTTCCGTCGTTCCTCCTCGGACCGGTGCCGGTGACGAAGGATAACGTGAAGAAAGCTCTCGTCGATTCCGAATACTGGACCGCAGAAGAGCTCGGCCTCTAGATCCCCACGGGACACTAGCGCACGACAAGCGCCGGCGGCGGGGACACAGTTTCCCGTCGCCGGCGCTCGGTACCACTACGCTCCATCCCACGCAGTCGAATAAGGAAGCCGGAGAAGCCCGTGACGACCAACATCCTGGAAATGCGTTCCATCACCAAGAAATTCCCTGGGGTGAAAGCCCTCCAGGACGTGACCCTTAAAGTTGGTCGAGGTGAGATCCATGCCATCTGCGGCGAGAACGGTGCGGGAAAATCCACTCTGATGAAGGTGCTGTCTGGGGTGTACTCGCACGGTTCGTACGAGGGCGACATTGTCTTCGAAAACGACGTCGTGTCGTTCAAGGACATTCGTGACAGCGAGGCCGTTGGCATTGTGATCATCCACCAGGAACTGGC
>JANLQX010000330.1:0-5129 GCA_031368095.1 Actinomycetes bacterium
TTGGGTTGGAATGTGCGCTTCACGACAGGAACCTTCCGTTCGCTGCCCGTTCGGCAGCATCAGAACCCCGCAAGGATAGGGGCTGTCCGGGCTATCCCTGGACACGTCGACCGGGACCCGGTCCGAGCCGGGTGGTAGCGTCACGAGCCCTTAACCAGAAGCCTTCGGGGTTCACCGGTCATACGTATACCTAGTTTCCACAACTGTGGAAAACATTGTGGAACAAGCGAGGACAACGCCCAGATCATGGCTGACGAGGCTGCATACCCATGGGAGGTCGTCAGCGACCGCATCCGCCGCGCCCTCGGCGACGCGGCGTGGGGTGCATATTTCAGCGATGCGCGTGTCCTCGTCTTTGACGACCATCGTCTCGTGCTGGCCGTCGGCCATGGCTTCGTCAAGGACCGGATTGAGCAGCGATACCTGCAGACCCTCCAAGAAGCAGTGACCGCCGTCACCGAAACGTCGACGAGCGTGGAGATCGAGGTGATGCCACGGTCGGAACAATCTCGACCGGCGACCTACGGCGCCGAGGACATTTTCCGAGCCAACGAACGCATTACCGAGCCAGTGCCGTTGGTGTCGGGAGTGGCCGAATCCGCACCGGTACCGGCACCGGCACCGGTCGAGAGGCCGGGCTCGACGCTAAATCCCCGGTACACGTTCGGCGATTTTGTGCAGGGAACGAACAATCGTTTCGCCTGCAACGCAGCAATGGCGGTGGCGGAGAAACCGGCGCGGTCGTACAACCCGTTGTTCATCTACGGCGATTCCGGTCTCGGCAAGACCCATCTCCTTCAGGCCATTGGCCACTACGTCCGGGAGATGTACCCACAGAGCCGGGTTCGTTACGTCTCCACCGAGACCTTTGTTACGGAATTTGTCGACGCCATCCGAACGAATACCACCAATTCATTTAAACGTCGCTATCGCGACGATTGCGACGTGTTGTTGGTCGACGACATCCAGTTCATGGAAGGCAAAGAAGGAACGCAGGAAGAGTTCTTCCACACGTTTAACTTTTTGCATCAGTCGGGACGTCAGATCGTGCTCTCGAGTGACCGCCCGCCGAAGTCGATCGCCACGTTGGAAGATCGGCTGCGAAGTCGATTCGAATGGGGCCTTACGACCGACGTCACACCGCCTGACCTGGAAACCCGTCTGGCCATCGTCCGGAAAAAGGCTGAGCGCGAGCGCATGACCGTGCCGATCGACGTGCTTACGTTTATCGCCACCCACATCAAGGACAACATCCGGGAGTTGGAGGGAGCTCTGAACCGGGTCTGTGCCTACGCCGGCCTCAATCGAGAGCCACTCACCCTCACGCTGGCCGAGAAGGTGCTGTCGGACCTTCTCACCGGGAACGAACCTCGTCCCGTCACGGCGAAAGCCATTCTTGAGGCCACCGCTGAGCTCTTCGGGTTCTCCATCGCCGACCTCACCGGTCAATCACGTCGGCGTCCACTCGTCACTGCCCGCCAGGTCGGCATGTACGTCTTTCGCGAGCTCACCGCGTTTAGCTATCCAATGATCGGACGAGAGTTCGGCGGACGCGATCACACCACCGTGATCCACGCCGTCGAGAAGATCACCGAGCAGATGAAGGAGCGCCAGGCCATCTTCGATCAGGTCAACGAGCTGGTTCGGGTCATCAAACTGGGTGGGCCGTCCAGGTCCGTCCGGTGAGCACACCGACGCTTGATGTGACCGAAAGTACATGGCCAGGCATATTCCGGCCCTTTTCGTCGGTGGACAAGGCCGTGGATAACTCGATTCACTTGGGGATTTCGTCAGCCCTTTCCCCAACCCTCGTCGCGCCGATGCACCCGACTGGGGAACCTGTGGACGGAACGCGCGGCACCTCGTACCCTCTGACCTGCCACGACGTGGGTTCTCCACAATCCACAGGACCTACAAGTCCTACAAACTCTTTCTCTCTTTTTCTTTTCTTTGTACAGCGACACATCGCCGTGCTGCCCACAACCCAAATGTCGACCAACATGGTCGCCGCCCGGTCCCCAATCTTTGAAGCGAGGTCGTTGTGAAGTTCCGTTGCGAGCGCGATGTTTTGGTTGAGGCGTTCTCAGCCGCGGCGCGTGCCGTTGCCACCCGAGTGGCGTTACCGGTGCTTTCCGGCGTTCGCATCAGCGTCGAAGGGGCCAATTTGTCGCTGGCCGGCAGCGATCTCGATCTGACCATCGAGTCGTCGGCCACTGCCCAGGGTGAGCGCGACGGCGTTGCCGTGCTGCCGGCCAAGCTCGTCGCCGACATTCTCCGGGCGCTGGAACCCGGTGCCGTGGAGATCACCGTCGACGGCGAGAGCGCCGAGATTCGTGGTGGACGGTCGGTATTCTCGGTTCGAACGTTGCCGGCGGCGGAGTTTCCCCGCCTCGCCCCGTCCCAGCCTGGCGGGGTCACGATTTCGTCGTCGGCGTTGGCCGACGCCATTCGTCAGGTCGTTCCTTCCGCCAGCACCGACGACTCCCGTCCGATTCTCACCGGCGTGCTGCTCACCGCCGAGGCTGGCGGACTTCGACTGGTGGCCACGGACTCGTACCGACTAGCGGTACGCGATCTTCCGGGCACCACGGTCTTGCAAGAAGGACAGAGCGTTCTTGTGCCGAGTCGAGCATTGGCTGAGGTCGCCCGAGCGCTTGGTTCGGGTTCGGAGGTCACGCTCCATCTCGGCGATCGCGAGGCCACGTTCTCCGTCGGCGGAGTGCGGATCACCACGCGTCTCATCGAAGGTCAGTACCCCCCTTATCGCAATCTGATTCCGGCCCAGCTCCCCAACACGCTCACGGTGTCGCGGACCGGGCTGCTCGACGCGCTTCGTCGTGTGCGGCTGCTGGCCAAGGATGCGACGCCGGTTCGGCTGAAGTTGTCGGCCGACGGCCTGGAACTGGTGGCGATCACCCAGGACATCGGTCAGGCCAACGAAGATGTGGAGGCCACCTACGTGGGAAGCGACCTCACGGTGGCGTTCAATCCCGAGTTCCTTCTTCGCGGCGTGGAGTCGGCGGAAACGGACATGGTCACGCTGCAAACGACCGATCACCAGAAACCGGCGGTCGTGCGCCCGGTGGGCAACTCCGACTACCTGTACCTGTTGATGCCGGTTCGCGTCTCCTGACGCCGTCTCGGCGCCTGCCCGGCCAGCGTTGTGCGTCTTGATCGCGTAGAGGTCCAAAACTTTCGGAGTTACCGGCGGGCTCGGCTCGACCTGGCGCCGGGCTTAACGGTTCTGGTCGGCGCCAACGGCTCGGGAAAGACCAACGTGCTGGAGGCCGTGGGCTACCTGGCCAGGTTGTCGTCATTCCGGGGTGCACCCCCGGAGGCGCTGGTCAGGGTAGCAATCGAGGCGAACGCGGAAGAAGACGACGGTGAGGGCGCGGCCGGGGTGGCAGTGATCCGCGGGTTCGGTGAAGACGGTGAGCGTCGAATTGAAATAGAGACCGAGATTGCCGTCGGCCGAAGGAACCGGACGTTGGTCAACAAGCAGCCCCTGGCTCGGGTTGGCGAGCTGGCCAGGTCTTTCAGCGTGAGCGTGTTCAGCCCTGACGATCTGGTCCTCGTGAAAGGAGGTCCGGGGGAACGGCGCACGTACCTCGATGAGCTGATCGCCCGGCTTCATCCCCGCCACGACGCCGTCTTGGGTGACTTTGACCGAATCCTTCGTCAACGCAATGCGCTGCTCAAGCAGAGTTCCGGCCGCCTCGATGCATCCGCGGCGCTTACCCTCGACGTATGGGACGAAAAGCTGGCTTCGGTTGGCGAAGAGGTCGCTCGGCTGCGGTCGGATCTGGTTCGCCGGCTCGGTCCGATGATCGAGCGGGCCTACGTCGACATTGCCGACCGTCCGGCTTCGGTGACGTTGGCGACGAAGGCTTCGTGGAGCGGGAGCTTGGCCGACGCGCTCGCTGCCGGTCGAACTGACGACGTGCGGCGCGGGGTGTCGTTGCTCGGTCCCCATCGTGACGACGTCGAAGCTCGCATCGAGCGCCGTCCTTCGCGGACCCACGCCTCCCAGGGGGAACAGCGAACGTTGTCGTTGTCGTTGCGGCTCGCGGGGCACCGTTTGGTCGCCGAGGAGCTGAAAGCGACCCCGCTGCTGCTCCTCGACGACGTCTTTTCCGAGCTCGATCCGGGTCGTAGCGACGCCCTCATCCGTCACCTTCCCGCTGGTCAGGCGGTGTTGGCAACGGCTGGCGAGCTGCCCGTGGCGGCGCAGGTCGAGCTGGTGTATAACGTCCAGCGCGGTGCCGATCAGCGCTCCTCATTGGCTGTGGACAACCCTGGGGAAACTGTGGATAGCAAGCGCGCTGAGCATCTGCGGCGGTTTGGATGACGAGCCGAGGTCGAGCCCCGAAGGGTGGTGATCCTCATGCCTCGCTGCCGAAGGGTGTGCGCCCGTTGCGAGCGTCGCTCGACGAAATGTCGACCCGACTTGGGTTGGCGCCTCCCGACACCCTGCGCCAGGTGTTCAGTGGCTGGGTCGATCTGGTTGGGGAGCCGCTGGCCAGCCATGTTGTGCCTACCGGCCTGCGCGACGGGGTACTGCGGCTGCGTGCCGACGAGTCCGCATGGGCGGCGCAGGTTGGCTATCTCGCCAGTGCATTGATGGAGCGGATCAACGAGCGCGTCGGGGCCGGCGTCGTCGTTGACGTGGTCGTTTCGGTGCGCGGCGGCCGTACGCCTCGCGGTGGCGCTGGAACGGGCCGAGCGCGTCCCTGAGCGCGGCTGGCGCCGTGGTGGTCGCAGCGACGGTTTCCGGGCCGGATTACGGCCTCAAGCAGTGCCCGAACAGCCCGTTCCGTCACACCCCCTCTGGTAAGATCACATTGCTGCAATTCGCCGGGTCCAACGGGTTTGAAACCGTTCGACATCCTGGCCAGAAGGACCAGTACTCCCCGGGTTTTCCGCCGTCCTGGCGCTTTCCCCGACCGCAATGCCACCACGATGTTTTGAGGACGTTGATGACTGCAGAAAACACCAAGGGTTCGTCGGATTACGGCGCCAAGGACATCACGATCCTCGAGGGCCTCGAACACGTCCGCAAGCGCCCCGGTATGTACATCGGCTCGACCGGGATAACCGGTCTGCATCACCTCGTATGGGAAGTCGTCGAC
>JANLQX010000408.1:0-36116 GCA_031368095.1 Actinomycetes bacterium
GGCTTGTCGCTCATACCGTTGAGCATCTATTTCCTTAATGGTCGGGCCAAGGTCGAGCTGGCGATAGCTCGTGGCCGCAAGCAGTTCGACAAGCGCCAAGCATTGGCGGAACGTGATTCAAAGATGGAGATGAGCCGCGCCCTCGCCGCCGGGAATCGTTCGAAGTACCGCTGAGATCCACGGCCGGACTTCGTTCGTTCAGTCCCTCCTGGAGGGACCCAGAGCACACTTTCGGCCACTCGGCTCCCACGCAAGTCAGCGGCGGGCGCGGGGCAGCAGTACGGTCACGATCGCACCGGGGCCGTCGGGCGACACGGAATCGACAGCATGGCCGCCCCCCATCGGCGAGAGCACGATCGCCCCTGACTGACCTTCGTCTGTTCCGTTGAGATCAACGACGACATGGCCGTTGACCGGCTCGACGCTGTCCGGACCCGGTACGGGTACCGGACTGACCACGTCGATCCGGCCGCCGTGGGCGGCCACGATCGACGCAGCAATGGGCAGACCCAGCCCGAGCGAGCCGCGGCTATCACCGCGGCGATAGCGCTCGAACACGTAGGGCAACTGTTCGGCCACGAAGCCGGGTCCGTTGTCGATGACTTCGAGAACACCGTCGGTGCCGTGAAGGTAGGTGCGCAGACGAACCGTCGTTGACCTCGCCGCCGCGTTGCGCACGATGTTGTCGATGGCTTGGCGGATCAGGGCCATATCGGCCTGCACCAATACGTTCGGCCCGGTTTCGGCGAGCACGCAGCACCCGTCGACGATGGTCGACGAGGCCAGTTCCTCAGCCAGAAGGTCGAGACGCAGCGGGGCGAGCCGCGGCACCGCCTGCCCGGCATCAAAACGGGCGAGATCAAGCATCTCGGTCACGCCGCTAGACGCTCGGGTGGCAGCCGACCGGATTTCCGTAAGCGCACGTACGTACTCCCCAGTCCCCCGTTCTCGCGAGAGGGCGTGGCCAGCCGAGGCCTGGATAACCGAAAGAGGTGTGCGCAGCTCATGAGCAGCGTCGGCCAGGAAGTCCGTACGTTCGCGTAATACTCGACGGGCAGGACGAAGCAGCACATGGGCCAGCACACCGGCTAGTACACCGGTGAACAGCCATCCGAACACCGACCATCGCCAGATCCCTCGTCGGAGTCCGTTGGTGAAGGGATTCCACCAGCCCATCTCCACCAGAGCAACGAGGGTGGTGTCGCCGTCGTAGGCCCGGGTGAATGAGGCAAAGCTTCGACCTTGTTGCGTGAACCAGTCGTCACGCAGGTTCGAATCGGCGCTCTCGGCCAGTTTGAACAGCGGCGGTTCAATGTCCGTCGGCCCGAGCGCCTCCTGGGTGCGCTCCTTGGGATGGACAACAAAAATCAACCCGTCTTCGATCTTCGGTCCCCCACCAAGCATGGCCGAGGCCGAGAACAGCCTTGCCTCCACCCCGTTTCGCATGCCCGACCAACCACCGTCGATTCGAGACTTCACGATCTCGTGCTGAGCACGATTGAACATCGGGGCGGATACCGCCAGCACACTGAGCGCAACGAGGACGGGGATACGCCGCAGCGATGTGCTTGCCGATGGACCGACCAGTCGTCGGCCAAGGCGTTGCCGCCACGTCGAAGCGGAAGCGAGCGCGTTCATGGGCCCTCAATTCCGGCGTCGACGAGGCGGTAGCCCACGCCCCGGACTGTCTCGATGGGAGAGGCCCGGCCCGCGAGATCGAGCTTGCGACGGAGAGCGGCCACATGTACCTCCAAGGTGTTCGACAGACCGTCGTAGTGAGCATCCCATACCTGCTCCATCAGATCACTCCGGGGCACCACGTCCGGAGCGCGAAACATGAGGACGCGTAGAAGGGAGAACTCCCGGGCCGTGAGCGCCACCTGCACCCCGGCCCGTGCGACCGACCTGGTAACGGGGTCAACGACGAGATCGCCAACCTGCAATGAGGGCCGACGCTCGGCCAGGGGACGACGCAACAGCGCTCGCACCCGAGCGGCGAACTCCTCGAAGTCGAACGGTTTGGTCACGTAGTCGTCGGCCCCCGAGTCGAGACCGCCGATCCGGTCACGGCGTCCGTCGCGGGCGGTCAGCATCAAGATATGTGAACGTACCGATTGGTCGCGCCACTTCCGACAGAGTTCGGCACCGTCACCGTCGGGGAGCCCAAGGTCGAGCACGATCAGCGAATACTCGTTGACCGCCACCGCCTCATCGGCCGCAGCTGCGGTCGCCGCCACGTCAACGGCATAGCCCTCCTCGACGAGGGCTCGCCGCAACACTCCCGCCAGGGCGCGATCGTCTTCCACCACGAGGAGCCGCATCAAACCGAGTCTCGCAGAATCAACCTGAAGCGAACATGAAGTTGGTGGGGGACCAACTTCACGGTGGTTTCAGTGGTCCAACGTCACGATCATTCCATGACCGTTGCCGCCACCACCCCAACCGCGAACGACGACAGAGAACGGCGAGCAGCAATCGCCCACGTCCTTCGTCGCATGACGTTCCAAGCATCGGGCGACTCGGTGGATCGTTACGCAACCCAGGAACCGTCGGCCCTCGTGGAGTCCCTCCTCGCCAGCTCACAGGCCGGCGCGCTCCCGCCGTCGCCATCGTTCGGGACCAGCGACGACAACGGGGTACTCATCAAATGGTGGACGGAATTGATGGTCAGTTCGCCGGAACCCTTGGTGGAGCGCATGACGTGGTTCTGGCACGGCCATCTCACGTCGAGCCTGGGCAAAGGAGGCTCAACCAATATGGTGTTCGCCCAGAATCAACTGGTCCGTAAACACGCACTGGGCAACTTCCGCGAGTTGATGAAAGCCATCACGATCGACGCCTCGATGCTGCTGTGGCTCGACGGGAACTGGAGCGTCGGCAGCGCGCCGAACGAGAACTACGGACGCGAGCTCATGGAGCTCTTCACTATCGGTCGGGGAAACTATTCCGAAGACGATGTTCGGGCCGCGGCGAAAGGTCTCGCCGGGTACGCCATCGACAACGATCAGGTGTCGTTTGCCGATGACCGCGCCTTTGCCGGCGACGTCACGCTCTTTGGGAGGAAAGCCCGCTACGACGCCAACGCGGTGATCGATGCCGTCGTCGATCATCCGGCCTGTGCGCCGTTCATCGTCGGCAAGCTGCATCGCTTCTTCCTCGGAACGGATCCATCGAAGCAACGACTCGACGAACTCGCCGCCACGTTTCGCGACAACGACACCAACATCCGTCCCGTCGTCGAAAACATCGTTCGGCATTCCTCATTCCTCGATCCGACCAATCGCTACGCGCGCATACGAGGTCCGGTCGAATGGCGGGCCGCGGCCCAGGCGGCGCTCGGCGTCGACATCGAATGGAATTCGCTGTGGGACTTCGGTCAGGTTCCTTTCTATCCCCCCAATGTGGCGGGGTGGCCCGATGACCGTCGCTGGCTTGCTGCCAGCCCCACGTTGCTCCGCGCCCACACCGGCCGCGACCACTCGTGGGATTCCATCGTCGTCGAGACGCCCGATTTTGCAACGTGGGCATTGCGCCGGGCGGCGCTCGACGATGCCAGCGCGTCGACGGTCGACGCGATCCGCGGGGCCGTTAACCGCGTCGACGAACGCCGAGCCAAAGCATCCGTGGCACTCGCATTGGCCGTGAGTTGTCCCGAGTTCGAGCTGGCATGAACACCCACACCCTCACCGACAACTTCAGCCCCACCTTCAGCGAAACGAGTACGTCATGATCAACCGTCGAGAGTTCATCAAGTTCGGAGCCGTGGGTGTGGGCGGGGCCGCAGCGGCCCGTGTTGTCCCGTCGCTCCTCGACGGTGACAACAACAACCGATCGGCCACCGGACCGAAGGCCGTGTCCTCAACATCGACTGCGACCACGCCCTCGACCGCCGTGGCGGCCGAGCAGCCAAAGACCGTGGCCAGGTCAGCGAAAAAGAACGGGGGCCAACGCGTTCTGGTGATCGTCGACCTAGCGGGAGGAAACGACGGGCTCAATACCGTCGTTCCGATCAACGACCCGGCCTACCGGTCGCTGCGTACGACCGTGGCGCTGGATCCGAAGGATCTTCATTCTTTGGGCAAGGACTACGGCGCCCATCCGTCACTGGAGCGGCTGACGAAGCGCGGCCTTGCCGTGGTGGCGGGAGTCGGCGTGACCAACCCCGAGGGCAGCCACTTCGAAATGGCACGGCGTTGGGCGATGGCCGACCTCGACGGTCATGGCGCCCCCACCACTGGGTTCTTCGGCCGTCTCGCCGACGTCGTGGGCAGCAAGGACGCACCCGCGGTGGCCCTCGGCCTCGGGTCGGGCTACTCCCCCGCGCTCGTGTCGGCGTGGGCGCCCAGCATCAATTTGCGCAGCCTCCAGTCGGCCGAAATGTTCCGTCCGAATCGCGATGACGCCAACCTCACCGCCTTCCAGACGGCGTACCGACGTATGGCGTCGACGGCATCGTCGCCCGGAGCGAGCGGCCCGCGAGCCGACGCCACCACCGGCATGGTGCAGGCGTTGCGAACCGCCGGCCTCGTCGGTGCGGGCGACGACGGTGACGACGGTCTGCCCGGTACCGATCTCGGACGAAGCCTGGCGTCGGCATTGCGGTTGATCCGTCAACCGTCGCTGGGTCTGCGCATCATTCACATCACCCACGACGGGTTCGATACGCACTCGTCGGCCATCGACCAGCATGCCCAGCGCCTCAGCGAATTCGACGAGGCCGTCGACGCGTTCCTCGGAGCGGCCGATGCCAGCGGCTTCGCCGACCGGGTCTTGGTGGCCACCACGTCGGAGTTCGGTCGCCGGGCCAAAGACAATGGATCGAACGGACTCGATCACGGCGCCGCGTCGGTGGCCTTGCTGGCCGGCCCGGTGAACGCCGGCGTCCACGGCGAGTACGCGTCGCTGACGAAGCTCGACGATGATGACAACTTGGTCGCCAAAGTATCGATGGGCGACTACTTCGCCACGCTGAGCTCGTGGCTGGGAGTGAGCCCCGACGATGTCCTGGGCAAAGGTCGCGCGCCGGTCTCCGGCGTGCTGCGGGACTGACGGACTGACGAGGAACGAAGTGGCCGTGGGGGGCGAGTACCCTTGTCGGGTTCGTTTGCCACGTCTTGTGGCCAGCTCAAGGAGAATCGTTCGGTGGCCATTCGCGCCAAGCTCACAACCGTTGCCCCGTCGTCCACCTCTGGTGGCGGCGCTAACACGCCCAAGGTTGAGCGCACCGAGGAGGAGAAGGCGGCCCGCAAGGAGCGCGTTCAAAAGGCCAAGGATGCCCTGGCCCGCTCCACGACGATCAAGGGTGATCACGTCGCTCCGGCCCGCGCCGCGCTGAAGGTATTCCTCCAGCGACTCAACGAGCGCAATCAGCCCGACGACGCGTCGTTCGAGGCTCTTCTCGAAGCGCCGTTCAAGGCGCCGCCGAAGAAGAAGACCAACGACCGTCGCTTCTAGCTTCCCGACCCGTCCAGCGGCCCGGGTCGGTTTCAACGAGAGTCGGCGACCGGTCATATCCCCTGGCGCGCGTTAGCGCTGAACGGCACCGTCGAAGGGGACGTTGGTGACGTGGGCGGACCGATCGCCATCGGGTGCCGTCACCACCAACTCTGTGCCGATCGTGAGATGTTCGACGTTGACCATTGCCAACGCAACATTGGTGAGCAGGCGGGGTGACCAGATCGCCGAGGTCACGATGCCAACCGACCCTGAGCCGGCGGACACCATCCACGGATCGCGTTGTGCCGGCACTCGTTCTCCGTCGATCAAAAGACCACACACTCGCTTGGTGATCCCGGCCGTTCGCTCCCGACGGAGCGCGTCGATGCCGATGGCTTCAATCGGCGCGTCGAGTGAGCAGTAGTTCCCAAGCCCCGCTTCTAGGGCGGTATCAGCACGGGTGATGTCATTGCCGTAGCTAAGCAGTCCCGCTTCGATCCGTTCGATCTGATTCGGACAGCCGGGTCCGATGTCGAACGGCGCGCCGGCAATCATGATCTCGTCGAGGAGCGCCGCACCGACTTCAGCGTCATCGACGTAGATCTCGAAGCCGCCCTGCGCGCTCCATCCGGTGCGAGCCACGATCAGCGAGTGGCCATGGAAGGAGAGCTCGGCAAAGCGGAAGAACTTGATGGTGCGAACGACGTCGCCGAACACGAGCGCGGCCACATCTTCCGCCTCTGGGCCTTGGATAGCGAGCGGCCATACGTCGGGCTCACGCACCGACACATTGAGGCCGAGCCCACGGGCATTGCCCGCAGCCCACAGGGCCACGTCGGAGTCGGCGATCGAAAACCAATAGCGATCTTCGGCTAGACGCAGGGCGATCGGATCGTTGATCAGCAGCCCGTCGTCGTCGACGATCGGGGCATAGGCGCATCGGCCAATGGTCAAGGAGCGAAGGTCTCGCACCGTCAGAAGCTGCGCCAGTCGGGCGGCATCGGGGCCGACGAGTTCGACCTGTCGTTCGCAGGACACGTCCCACACCTGCACGGCTCGACGGAGGTGCAGGTAATCCTCCTCGACGCCACGAAACGTCGTCGGCAGGAGCATGTGGTTGTACACCGTGTAGGCGCGTACCCCGGCAGCCTCGACACGGCCGGAGAACGGTGTCGACCGAGTGCGGCGACTGACCGACAGAAGGGGCGCGTTCATATCGTCAAAGGCTCAAAGGGGTTCATTGGTGATCACTATAGTGATCACCAATGAGTTCGCCTCATCACCCCAAAGCACCTAGCGGATCTTTCGAATTCGACAGTGTTGCGTTTGCCCGGATCATTGCCAACGCTCGCCAACGCGCCAATCTGTCAACACGCGAACTGGCTCGAAAGGCCGGTATCTCGCAGGCCTACGTCGTGGCCCTCGAGCGGGCTCGACCAACTGGTGTCGGGCCAGGACCAACGCCCACCGTCGATGTCCTCGCCCGACTCGCCCACGCGCTGGCCATTGGTCCAGGGCAGCTGTTTCAGCAATCGATGCGACCGGTCGGGCGTCACGTCCTCGTGGTCGTCAACAACGCCAGCGAATCAATCATGGACTCGGTCTGCGCGCTGGCGGGTTCGGGCACCGACACCTGGCTCTCGGCCGGTTCGATTGGGGACCATCACGCTCTCCCCGTTCGGCTTCGTCGCAACCAGCGGACGCACTACGAGCGAAACGTGATCAAGGCATCACTGCAGAGCGAAATGGAGCGGCTCGCACCGTCCATTGCCGGCGAAAGGATCGGATTGGTCTTCACCGAGATGTCGGAAGTAATGAAGGCGTTGCGGAATCCCGAAGCCCTTGTCGAGTTCGAACATCGATGGGCAGAGGTCGTGTCGACGGCGGCGGCGAGGGTCGGGGCCCATGCCGCTTGGAACGTGTGCGTCTACGAGACCGCAGCGGTGCGTGCTCTCGCCGACCCGGCAACAGCCGCCATCGAGTTGATACAGAGCCATGACACGGTCTGGTCCATCGAGCACGACCGGGTCACGGTCGGCAAGACAGGGGTTCGACGCATTGCGGAGTTACTTCGTCCCGAACACGTGACGGCAACGGCGTGGCAGACCGAAGCCAAGCGAATCGTGAACCACGGGCTTCTCGCCTCGTAGCGCTCCTGCGGCTCCGATCCTCACGTTCGGTGGCAAGACGTTGTTCGACGAGTTGGCGGGTGCCTTCGGGGTCGAGGGGAAACATGGTCGTCACCGAAGGGAGTTGCCGGAGTGCCAGTCGAGCCCGTCACGGGTGTCAACACCCCAACGCAACGAGGCCAGGCCAAGGGCCGACAGAATCAGAAGAGCAAACATGATGAATTCCTTTCGTGATGAACTATGCAAAGATCATGACGACTTCCGATTGATCACGCCAACGAATAGATGGAATGAGGATCATGCCCTCCGTCGCTGAACTCTGGAACCTGGATCTCCGTCACCTGGCCGCTCTCGACGCCATTGCCCGCACGCGCTCGATCAGCCGGGCCGCCGAAGAACTCGGCTACGGCCAGAGTGCGGTGTCCCAACAGCTCGCCGCCCTGGAGCGCGTCGTGGGACATCGTCTCGTCGACCGCGGTACCGGTCCCCGGCCGGTCACGTTGACGGCCGCCGGGGAGTCGCTGCTGGGGCATGCTCGCTGGATTCTCGATCGGCTGGGGTCGGCCCGCGAGGACTTGGAGCGACTGGATTCGGGAAGCGCTGGAGGTATTCGCGTCGGTACGTTTCAGTCTGCGGGAGCTCGTCTGCTTCCCAGCGTGCTGGCTGCGTACCGGAAGTCATGGCCGGCTATCAGCCTGTCGATTCATACCGAGACCCGCGAGGGTGAGCTCCCCGAGTTGCTCCGCGCCGGGGCAATCGACATTGCCTTCGTCGAGGTGTCTCACACGGGGCCCGGTTTGGAGCATCGCGAGGTCGTACGCGACCGGTACATCGGCCTCGTCCCGCCGGGCCATCGGCTGGCGAACAAGCGCATCCTGACGCTCGCCGATTTCGATGGCGAGGACCTCGTTGACGGAGTAATCGGCGATCAGTGCACCGCCCGCGGCGAGAAAGCCCTCCGTGACGCCGGGGCCGAGGCACGCGTCGTCTTCCGGACCGATGACAATCCAACGCGTCAGCGTCTCGTCGACGCGGGCCTCGGCTGCGCCGTGCTTCCCGGCCTCACCGTGGAACCCGGCCTCACGAATGGCGCCGTGATCATTCCGCTCAAGGAGGACATCCATCGAACGATCTGTTTGGCCTGGGCGTCGGACCGAACCCCAACCTTTGCCCTACTGCGCTTCGTCGAGATCGCCGAGGCGACCCTCGGAAGTCTGCCCACCAACAGCAAGCAGAGTGCTTTACACAAAACGGGTCAGCGACGAAGCTGAGTCCAATGGATCTCCTCCTTCGTAATGCCGACCTGGTGGCCACCGTCGACGATGCTCGGAGAGAAATCTCTGGCGGTTGGATAAGCGTGACCGCCAACATGATCACCGGTATCGGTGATCGAACCGACGAGCCGACGATGGCGGAGATTTCGGCCGCCGAGGTCATCGATGCGTCGGGCTGCCTCGTCACGCCCGGACTCATCAACACCCATCACCACATCTACCAAAACCTTACGCGCGCGTACCTTCCCGCCACCAACGGCACGCTCTTCCAATGGCTCACCACGCTGTATCCGGTGTGGAGTCAGCTCGACGAGGAAGCGGCGTATCTCAGTGCATGGATTGGTTTGGCCGAGCTTGCGCTTGGCGGCTGCACCACGAGCATGGATCACCTCTACGTTCATCCCAAGGGCGGAGGCGACCTCATCAGTGCCGAGATCACGGCGGCCAAGGAGTTGGGGTTCCGATTCCATCCCACGCGTGGATCGATGAGTCTGTCGCAGAAGGACGGTGGCCTCCCGCCCGATTCGGTGGTGCAGACCGACGACGAGATCCTCGCCGACTCCGAGCGCCTGGTGAAGCTCCATCACGACTCGTCGTTCGGCGCCATGACTCGTATCGCGCTGGCGCCATGTTCGCCGTTCTCCGTGACTCCACGGTTGATGAAGGCCACCGCCGAGCTGGCCGAGAAGCTCGACGTTCGTCTGCATACGCATCTCGCCGAGGACCCTGATGAGGACACGTTCTGCCTGGAAACATTCGGTCGTCGGCCGATCGAACAATTCGAGGAAGTTGGCTGGGGCACCGACCGTTCGTGGGTCGCCCATTGCATCTATCCGAACGCCGACGAGATTGCTCGCCTCGGACGTTGGGGCACGGGCGTGGCGCACTGCCCATCGTCGAACTGCATGATCGGTGGCGGTGGTATTGCTCCGGTGCGGGCCTATCGCGCCGCCGGCGTTCCCGTCGGGCTCGGCTGCGACGGCTCGGCGTCCACCGACTCGGCATCGCTGTGGATGGAGGCGCGCAACACGCTGCTCCTCGGGCGCCTGCGAGAAGGCCCGGCCAGCTTCACCGCACGCGACGCTCTTCACGTCGCCACTCGAGGGGGCGCTTCATGCCTCGGCCGCGATGGCGAAATCGGCCAACTCCGCGTGGGGGCAATGGCCGACATCGTGGTGTGGCCCCTCGGTGGCGTCCTGTTCGCCGGAGCCCTCACCGATCCGATCGAAGGCTGGTTGCGCTGCGGTCCGTTCGCCCCTCGTGACACGATCATCAACGGCCGCCCCGTGGTGCGCCACGGTCAACTCGTTCACCAGGCCCTCGAGTCCCGCCTCGCCTCCCACCGCGCCATCGCCCTCCGTTGGCAATCCGCCGCCCTCCCCCACTAGCTCCTGGCCCGTAACGAGAGAGGTTGCCCCAATAGACGTGAGCGCGATACCTCGAAGCGGCGTATCGAGGTAAACCGCCCGCAAAACGCGGTCGCCAGCCGAGCGCGCTAGCGGCCGGCAATGAGCACGACGATGCCGACCACCACGGTCAACGCGGCGACGATGCGTCGTCGCCCACCGGTATCGCCGAGCCGGCGCCAGCCGACAAGAGCGGCCAGGAGAACGGACGATTCACGTAGGCCGGTCACGTAGCCGACGGGGGCATAGCGGAACGCGAGCTGCACGAGCCCATAGGTCACCACCACGGCGACGGCGGCAAGGGTGAGCGGTTTCCATCGCTCCACCAGCGTGCGACGCATGTCCGAAGCGCGGCCCGTCAGAAGACCGTAGGTGGTAGTCGTCGTGGCCGTGCCGAGATGGGTGGCCAGCGCATACACCGCACTGCTGGTCCGGATTCCGTGCGCGTCCGAAACCGAGTACACACCAATGGTGGCCGCCACGATCAGGGCACTGGTCAGCGCCGGCGTTCGACGGATCCCGGCGAGTAGAAACAGACCCACCCCGATGATTGCGATACCAAGCGCGCGTATCGGTCCCAGGTCGTCGTGGAGAACGAGCACGCCCCCGAGCGCAGCAAGCATTGCCCCGCCACCTCGCGCAATCGGATACACGAGAGAGAACTCGCCATGGTCATAGGCGCGGGCCAGGAAGACGGCGTAAGGAAGGTGCACCGTGCCCGAGATCGCCACGAATATCCACGACCGAGCCGGAAGATCACCTCGCGCGGTAGCGACTAAAACGATAGGCGCGCAGAGCATCGCGGCGATGGTGAATTGTCCCCACAGGGTGAGGAACCGATCAGCGGTCGACTGCTTGACGGCCAGGTTCCAACCGGCATGCAGAACCGCAGCGCTGAGAGCGAGGAGGGTGGCGGTCAGCAAGAGGTCGCGTCAGCGGCGGGCGATACCGTCGACCACCGTGGCGGCGCCATTGAACACCGTATGGCGGACGACGCCACGCAGGGTACGCCCGGCATATGGGGTATTCCGGGACTTGGATGCAAGCCTCGCCGCATCGAC
This sequence comes from Actinomycetes bacterium, assembly GCA_031368095.1. Taxonomy (GTDB): domain Bacteria; phylum Actinomycetota; class Acidimicrobiia; order Acidimicrobiales; family JANYDT01; genus JANLQX01. The sequence goes on from JANLQX010000408.1 coordinate 11,307, forward strand.
GATCCATGTTGCGCTCGGGTCAACAACACACAGGTTGGCCGCCCGCCCGACAGCGACATGGCCGTGGCGATCGTCGGCACGGGCGATACGGGCCGGGCCGCTCGACAGCAGGGAAAAGATCCGGGCGATCGGCAGTTCCAGCTCGGTCAGCGCCAACGACAGCGCCGTTTGCAACCCGAGCATGCCCGGGGGCGCGTCGAGCATTGAACGCTCCTTGGTCTCGGGAGTATGGGGCGCGTGATCCGTGGCGATGGCGTCAATCGTCCCATCGGCAAGACCAACTTTTACCGCCGCAATATCCGAGGCGGCACGCAACGGCGGGTGGACTTTGAACACCGTGTCGTATCCCGAGAGCGCCGCGTCGGTGAGCGTGAAGTGATGCGGAGCTGCTTCAGCCGTGACTCGCAGACCGTCGGCCTTCGCACGCCGGATCAGTTCCACCGAACCAGCAGTCGACATATGCAGGAAGTGCACCGGTGCGCCGGTACGTCGACTGAGAGCGATATCGCGCGCCACCATCAACTCCTCCGCCTCCGACGGCTGGCCGGGAAGTCCTAAGCGCGCTGACCACTCGCCCTCGTGCATGACCCCTCCTTCCGCCAAAGCCGAATCCTCGCAATGTTGTGCGAGCGTGATACCAAGCGCGCTTGCATATTCGAGCGCACGCCGCATCAGCCGGTTGTTCTGCACTCCGGAGCCGTCGTCGGTGAAGAGTCGAACTCCGAGATCGGCCATTTCCGCCATCGGGGCAAGCTGCTCGCCGGCCCGACCAACGGTGATAGCACCAGCCACCAAAACCTCGCACAGACCGGTACTGCGCCCAAGACGTAAGACCTGCTCGACCACGGCAGCACAGTCGATCGCCGGCGTGGTGTTCGGCATGGCGACTATTGCGGTGTAACCGCCGAGCGCAGCCGCCCGCGAGCCAGTCTCAATCGTTTCGGCGGCTTCGTTTCCCGGTTCGCGTAGATGGGCATGGAGGTCGAGGAGACCCGGACCTACGACACAGCCGCTGGCGTCGAGCACCTCACCACCATGGGGCACCTCGACCGATCCACCGATGGCCACAACATGTCCATCAACCACCAGAACATCAGCGCGCGTAGGTTCGGTTGCTCCATCGATCAGTACGGATCCACCGCAGATAGCCAACGAGGTCATGAGCGGTTTCCCGTCAACAGTTCGAACAGGACGGCCATACGCACAGCGACTCCATTGGCAACTTGTTGGGTAATGACGGTGTTGAGTCGATCGGGGACCGACGGGCCGATTTCGACGCCGCGGTTCATGGGTCCGGGATGCATGACCAGCACATCATCATGGAGTCGGGCCGAACGCTCGTCGGTGAGCCCGTAGATCTGCGTGTACTCGCGCAACGAGGGCACCAATGCCTCGACGGTGCGTTCGAGTTGCATCCTCAGGAGGTACACGACGTCGACGCGACCGAGAACGGCGTCGATCGAGTGCTCGACCTTGACCGGCCATCCTTCGAGTGATGGCGGGAGAAGCGTCGGTGGGGCCACGAGCGTGACCTCGGCGCCGAGCGCGATGAAAGCCTGCACGTTCGAACGAGCAACCCGTGAGTGTTTGATGTCTCCGACGATGGCGATCGATCGGCCGACCAGACTCCCCAGGCGAGCCCGGATCGTGTAGCAGTCGAGCAGCGCTTGCGTCGGGTGCTGGTGCCACCCGTCGCCACCGTTGACCACCGACGCTTGCGTCCAGCCGGCGATCTGCCACGGCACGCCGGCGGCCTTGTGACGCACCACGATGGCGTCGATGCCCATGGCCTCGATCGTCTCCACCGTGTCTCGGATGGACTCACCCTTGTTGGCGGAACTGGTCGACACCGAGAACGTCATGACATCGGCGGAGAGCCGCTTCGCCGCCGTCTCAAAACTGAGTCGCGTGCGAGTGGAGTCCTCGTAGAACAGCGACACGACGGTCTTGCCCTGCAGCGCCGGCACCCTTGGCACTTTGCGCTCGCTCACCTCCACGAACCGATCGGTGAGCTCCAAGAGATGGGTAAGCCCATCGGCGCCGAGTTCCTCGATCGAGAGCAGGTGCTTCATACAGACGCCCGCCGACAATCCGGCAACCAGCACAACGACAATAGGCGCTTCATGACAGGATCACGCCGTCGGCCGTGGCGTGTACCCGTTCCGAACGCGACGTCGGCAGGTTCTTGCCGACGAAATCGGGGCGGATCGGTAGTTCCCGATGGCCCCGGTCGACCATGACGGCGAGTTGCACGGTGCGAGGCCGTCCATATTCGCGAAGGGCATCGAGACCGGCCCGAACGGTCCGTCCGGTGAAAAGCACGTCGTCGACGAGGACCACGGTCCGGTCGTGGATCTCGAAGCTAAGCGCGCTTGCCATCGGGGTGACGGAGCGAAGCTCAAGATCGTCTCGGTAGAAGCTGGCATCGATGCTCCCAACCGGCACCGGGCTTCCCAACTCGGCGAGGGCCAGGCCCAGTGCATCGGCTAGCCAGGCACCGCCTTTGAGGAGACCAATCAGCACCACGTGGTCGGTGCCCTCGTTGCGTTCGACGATCTCGTGAGCCATTCGTCGGACGGCTCGATCAACAGCAGGAGGGTCGAGGACCTCTCGTGCAGTTCGGCCCGGCGGGGGGCCATCAGGGGCAACGTGGCCCTCGGAAGACGACATGGGACTCCTCGCCGTACGAGCCTCACGGGACCCGTTTCACGGACACCCCGAACGTTAGCGGCCGTTTCGGACTCCGGACTCGGGTTTCGGAAATGTCGGTAGCCCTGGGAGCTGGCGGTTCCGAATTTCGGACAATGGCAGACCCCCGTAGTCTGAGCGTCATGGCGACTGAGGACATTCAAAATTTCGCCGGATCGCCCGAGCGGGCGAAGGTCGCATGGAATGCCTATGGCGATCCCCGGTCGATCGTCGCCATGGACGAGGTGAGTACGTTCGTGTCGACGAACCATGTGTATCGGTGCTCGCTGAGCGACGGCAGCGCGGTGATCGCCAAGGTCTCGTCCTATGGATCGTATTTCTTGTTCCGCGAAGACCACGATCGGCTGCATGCCTGCCACCGCTTGCTCGGCGGCACCCGTCATGCCCGACTTCTGGCCGACGTACTGACTGTCGACGATCGGCCGTTCACCCACTACGACGGCCAGACGTGGGTGGTCTTCTACGACGAAGTGCCCCGCGCCAGATCCCTTCCGAAGATATTGAGCGAAGCGCAAATCACGACCTTTGCCCAGGAAATCGCGTTGTTCCATCGGGCGTGCGCCGATGTCGCCCCGAAGATCCCGCTCACCAGCACATCGGTGAAGGCCGATGCCATTCACCTCCTCGATCTTGTTACCAACCCGCGGTCGGCCAAACGCTTCGTTCTCAACGCTGCCCAGCTCGCCGTCGTTGCTAAGCACACGTATGATTTTCTGGTTCATCTCGATGATCTGCGATACGACTACTGGCCCAAGATGCCGGTCCTCATCGACTGGAACCTCGGCAACTTCTCCATCACGCCGCCCGACCCGGAAGCGACCGGCCCTGACGAAGACGCCAACTTCCGCCTCTTCAGCCGCTGGGACTACGACTGGTTCCGTATTGAGCCCCGGATGATGGACTTCTACTTTCTCTCCCGTGTCTCCTCGTCGACCGGGGACCGGACCCACTTCACCTACTCCCCACACACCTTGGTCGAGCCCCGCTTCGTTCATTTCGTGAAGGCCTACCACCGAATATTTCCTCTGCGCGCAGATGATATTGCGTTCACCGTCGAGGCCTACCGGTTCTTCATCCTTCACTACGTGATCGGAAACGGTGACCGCTTCTTCCGAGACGATCTCTGGAAACGACTGCAGAAGGAGGCAGTGTCCATCTACCTTCCGGCCGTTGAACGCCTCGACATCTCGCCCCTCCTCGATGCGGTGACCACGTGACCGCCGGCAAGAGGAGTAGGCGTCGCGAGGTCGACCTCGGTATCGTAGGGGCGCCTGTGCGCATGTTGTTCCCGTCATCGCGGACGGCACTTCCGCCCCGCACGCCGAGCGTGTGCTCCACGTGGGACAAGCCGGAACCCATCGATCTTGCCCGGCTTTCCGGCCTCGATCTCGAAGACTGCGGCTGGCTCATTCGCACACCGCGCCAAGATCCCACGGTCTGCTCCACCGCGTCGATCGACGCATTACTACGTGCGCAGATTATTCTGATCGGAATCGATGGAAGTTTTGCGAACGCGTCCGAACTCGTCGACGCCGGCATCATCGTGGCCGAAGGATTGACTCTCGACGACGTTCCGCGCGTGGGCTTCTGTGTGACCCTGGGCGAGTCGCTCACGGCCGACATCCAGAATTTCACATGGACGCTGTAGCGATCTGCACCGCCCTGCGCGGCTTGCGTTTTGCCGATGTCCGGGTCGTCGACGAAATCGATTCGACGAACCGCACCCTGATGGCCTGGGCGGCGCTCGGGCACGACAATGACGGGGCTGCGGTTGCCGACGGAACAGTGTTGATCGCCCGCTCCCAATCGGCGGGTCGGGGACGCCTTGGACGGCGCTGGATTGCCCCGCCTGACAGCGCACTGCTCATGAGCGTCCTTGTCGTTCCAGGAGCGCTCCCCGTCGAGCGATGGCCGCTTCTGAGCTTTGCCATGGGCCTCGCCGTTGTCGACACCGCCCGCCGCCTCACGACCAGCCAGGTTGCCCTGAAGTGGCCCAACGATGTCGTCGTTCCCGACCCCACGTCACCCACCGGATACCGCAAGTTGGCGGGAATCCTGGCGGAGTCCTCTGTCTCGTGGGGGGCCGGCCGGGTTGTGGTCGGGGTCGGAGTTAATCTGGTGCGACCGATCGAACTCGACCCAGATCTCGGCCCCGAGGCAATCCCGACGTGGCTGAGCGACCACTCCCAGTTCGTGGAACCGTCGAGCTTCACTGCATCTGTTCTCACTCTCTTCGCCGTCCACACCGAAACGCTGGCACAGTCGTCGCTGGACTTCCTCGCGTCGTACCGCGCCGTGTCCGCAACAATCGGACATCGTGTCCGCGCCGACTTAGGTGAACGCTCGATCATTGGCGACGCGGTAGACGTCGATCCGCTCGGCCGACTCATCGTGCGGGACGACGAATCGACACTCCACACGTTGAGCGCCGGCGACGTCGTCCACCTTCGACCGTACCCGTAACCTCGTTGGTGGTTGCACTAGATCGCTAGCGTGCAGGCATGGATCTCGCACACGAGTCACCGGTTCTCCAAAGATTTGAACTCGGCGCGCCGCCGTGGCGAACATTCGATCCCTTCCTGTTCTGCGTCCACCATCGCGACGACTTTCCCGTCGGCGACGGCGCACTTGCCCCCGATCGCCAAGAACTCGTTGGACGTTCTCTCGGGAGCGATTTCTCCGGTCGTGATGGGTGGAGCATGTATCACGGGCACGTTGTTCCGGGTTTTCCCCAGCATCCGCATAGGGGGTTCGAAACGGTCACCTTCGTTCGTCATGGGCTCGTCGATCACTCCGACTCGCTACGAGCCACCGCTCGCTATGGAGCCGGTGACGCGCAGTGGCTCACCGCCGGCGCCGGCATTGTCCACGCTGAGATGTTTCCGCTTGTCCACACCGACACCCACAACCCAATGGAGCTCTTCCAGATCTGGGTGAACCTTCCTCGCGTCGACAAGATGGCCGAGCCGTATTTCGCCATGCTGTGGGCCGAAGACATCCCCGTCGTTCATGTGCATGATGAGGCCGGACGAGAGACAACGATCACCGTTGTTGCCGGTGCCGTTCAGGGTTACGTTCCGCCGAGCCCGCCACCGAACTCATGGGCGGCGCAAGCAGATACCGACGTTGCGATTTGGCGGCTCGAGGCCGAGGCACATGCCGAGTGGACGCTGCCCGTCGCCAACGAGGGAACCCTACGTACGCTCTACATCTTTGAAGGTGCACTTATCATTGATGAGGAAAAGATTGAGGGCGGCGTTGTCGTCGACCCGACTCGGCCCGTCGTGATCGCCGCCGGACCGTCGGGCGCCACGGTCCTCGTCTTGCAAGGTCGCCCCATCGGTGAGCCGGTGGCGCAGTACGGACCGTTCGTGATGAACGACCGGGCCGGACTTGAGCAGGCCTTTACCGACTATCAGCGCACCGAGTTCGGCGGCTGGCCCTGGCCCAACGACGCGCCGACCCACGGTCTCACCAACGGCCGCTTCGCCCGTCGCCCCGACGGCACCCTCGAACTCCCCCCGGGCACCACCACCTCCGTCGTCGGTTGACCCAGCTTCGTCGCCGCCCTCGCCAAGTGTGGAATGTGGGGCGATGTGTGGACCAAAAGGTATGCGGCTCACATTCCACAGATCGCCTCACATTCCACACTCGGCGGAGTTAGCGGAAGGGTCTACTGCCGTCCGAGTTCGTTGGCTGTGCCTGATCGTGCCGCCGCTACCCGAGTACTACCGTCCGAGTTCGTTGGCGATGCTGGTGAGCATGCCGTTTACGTAGCGATGCGAATCGTCGGTGGAGAATCGCTTGGCCAGCTCGACGGCCTCGTTCAGGATCACGCCGCGGTCCACCTCGTCCTCTTCGAGAAGCTCGTAGACAGCCATACGCATCACGATCCGGTCGAGCATCGGCATGCGCTCAAGGGGCCAGTCGGGGCGAGCGAATTGACGAATCAACGCGTTGCTGCGCTCCACGTGATCGGCCGCACCGAGAGCGAGGCGCGACGCATAATCGGCGGGAGGAACGGGGAGTTCGTCGATAACCGTGGCGACCGACACCGTTTTGGTCTCCGCCTCGTAGAGCAACTCCATGGCCCGCTCGCGTGCATCGCGTCGGCGGGCCGGCGTGGCGCTCACACTCGGGTCAAGTAATCGCCCGTGCGGGTATCGACTTTGACCTTCTCACCCTGATTCACGAACAGCGGGACCTGAATAACCAGGCCTGTTTCTAGCGTGGCCGGCTTCTTCGCACCCGAGACTCGGTCGCCCTGGATACCCGGCTCGCACTCCGTGATGACCAGTTCGACGGCGGCCGGAAGGTCAATGCCGACGATCTCGTCGTTGTACGAGTTGATAACGGCGTTGTCCTGTTCCTTCAGGTAATTCACGGCATCACCCAACTTCTTGGGGTCGACCTCGATCTGGTCGAACGTGCGGTTGTCCATGAAGACGTAGGTGCCGCCGTCTCGGTAGAGGAACTGCATCTCGCTCTTCTCGATGATCGCCTGTTCCATTTTTTCGCCGGCGTTGTAGGTCCGGTCGATGACCGCACCGGTCCGCACGTTGCGCAGCTTGGTGCGTACAAACGCACCGCCCTTGCCCGGCTTCACGTGCTGGAAGTCGATGATCTGCATGAGGCCCTCCGAGATGTCGAGGGTGATGCCGTTCTTGAAGTCGGACGTGGAGACGGGAGGCATGGTTCGAGGGCTCCTGGAGCGCAGCGCAGCAATCGGGGTCAGGGTGGGCCCGTGCGAACGGGCCGACCAAGGATACTCGCCCGCACGGCGAGGCCCAGCATGGGTCGGCCATCCCAGATCGACCAGCGCCGCATCCCAGACCACCGATTCTGGGCTCTAAAACGGTCGAAAAACCCGTATCTGGGATGCCCGGGGCCACGATCTGGGATGGGCCGGGTCTCAGCTGACGACGAGGTCGACCGGGGCCCGGGTCAGCGCAATCGGACCATCGGCCGTAACGACGTACAGATCTTCGATGCGGACGCCACCGGAGCCCGGCAGGTAGATGCCAGGTTCGATCGTGACGAGATCGCCGTCGGCAATGGCGTTCACCGAGGTCGGCCCGAGCCAGGGAAGTTCGTGGATGACGAGGCCGGTTCCGTGGCCGAGCCCGTGGGTGAAGAACTCACCCCAGCCGGCGTCGTCGCACGCCGCCTGGGCGATGGCGTGGAGTTCCGAACAAGCAATGCCGGGGATGATTGCGGCGGCGGCGTTGTCATGAGCTTGGCGGACAGCGTCGAAGTGTCGCATCTGCGCTTTCGACGGCTCGCCGACGAACACCGTCCGGGTCATGTCGGAGTGGTACCCGTCGATAAGGGCCCCAAAGTCGCAGATCACGGCATCGCCTTCGGTGATGATCCGATTCCCCGGTTCGTGGTGGGGGCGGCTGCCATTCGGACCCGACGCGATGATCGTGTCGAAGGAGATGGCGTCGGCCCCGTGGGCGAGCATGGCGTCGTCGAGGGCGCGTTGGAAGGCCCTCTCCGTGAGGCCCGTGGTCAGAAGGGGAAGCACGGTGGCCAGGGCCACGTCGGCGATCGCCGCGGCCCGGGCGGTGCGAGTGACTTCGGCGTTGCTCTTCGTTCGGCGGAGCCGCTCGACAAGATTGCTCACGGGCACGAGCACCACGAGCAAATCGTCGACGAGCGCTGCCAGTTGACGCTGCGCGGCCCACGTGATGGACCCGGCTTCAAGGCCGAGCCTGGCAATCGTTTGTGCGCGTAGTTCTTCCACGAGCCACGAGTTCTGGTCGGCGACGCTACGACGGACGACAACGTCGGCATCGCACAACGCGCCGCGAAGTTCGTCGGCGGCACGCTCCTCATAGCGGGCATCGGTGATGAGCCAACTGTGTTCGGTGCCGACCAAAAGACGCGCGGCCGAACCGGTGAAACCCGTAAGCGCGCGAATATTGTCGAGATTGGTCACCATCAGCGCGTCGACCGCATCAGAGGCCCCGACGATGGCCTGCATCGCCTGCATCCGAAGATCGGTCGTGACGGGCTCGAACGATGACCGAGCGACGCTGAGATCGTGACCGCGACGAACGGCCTCGCCGACGGCCAGGGCAGTGGGAGCCGCAAGCACGGCGGCGGTCGACGGGTCGACGGTTGGTGCTTCGTCGTTCGTCACAGCCAACTCAGTCGAGACGGCCGAGGAGCCGAAGCGCACCTTCGACGGCCAATGCGTAGCCGTGGCCACCGAATCCCTGCACCGATCCGTGAACAACCGGCGCGATCACACTCGTGTGACGCCACTTTTCGCGAGCGTGGGTGTTGGAGAGATGCAGCTCAACGAGCACCCCTTCGAACGAGCTGAGCGCATCGGCCAGCGACCAGGCGTAGTGGGTGAGCGCTCCGGCGTTGACCACGATCGCCGCACAGCGGTTGCGCGCCGCGTGGACGGCGTTGACCAGCGTGGCTTCGTCGTTGGCCTGCACATGTTCAAGATCGCAGCCCGCCGCGCCGGCGACGGTCCGGGCGGTAGCGACGTGGTCGTCGAGAGATGACGTGCCGTAGATCTCGGGCTCACGCGTGCCAAGAAGATTCAGGTTCGGCCCGGAGAGCAACAGCACAATCGGCCTCATGGAACTCGTCGAACTCATCGGACAGCCTCCAGGGCATCGAGAATCACCGCATGGTCGACACCGACAACCGATTCGATGCCGTTGGGCCCGTCGAGCACGAACGTCAGTCCGTCGAGAGCCTTCTTGTCGCGACCCATCAGGGTCACCAGATCTTCAGCGCGCAGACCATTTGGGATTGACGTCGCCAGGTCGTAACCGCCGACCACGCGCCGATGCTCCTCGACTCGTTCAGCGTTGATGCGACCGAGTCGGTGACCAAGTTCGGCGGCGAAAATCAGCCCCATCGCAACGGCTTCCCCGTGCATCACGGAGAAATCGGTGGCGATCTCGATGGCATGACCGAGGGTATGCCCGTAGTTGAGGATGGCGCGACGGCCGCCCTCGCGTTCATCGGAGGCCACCACCTCGGCCTTGATTCGTATGCACGCGGAGATTCGATCGTCGATCGAGGCATCGTCGAGCTCTCCGGGCTGATCGGCGAGAAAGTGATACTTGGCCATTTCCCCGAGGCCGCTGCGGTAGTCGCGTGCGGGCATCGTGGCGAGAAAGTCTGTATCGCACAGAACTGCGCTGGGCTGCCAGTACGCCCCGACGAGATTCTTGCCCTCGGGCAGGTTCACCCCGGTCTTCCCGCCGATGGCGGCATCGATCATCCCGAGCAGGGTGGTGCTGACATAGACGGCGGCAATGCCGCGGTGGTAGCACGACGCAGTGAAGCCGGCGAGGTCGGTCACGCGACCGCCGCCGACGCCAACGATCACATCGTTGCGGTTCATCCCCCACGCGGCGAACGACGAGCACAGCGACTCAACGGTGGCCAACGTCTTGGTGTCCTCGCCGTCAGGAACGGTGAACACCCGGTGCTCGATGCCCGGATCGAGCTCGTCGACGCGCACCGCATCGACCAGTGACGCCTCGGTGACGATCGCCGCTCGCTTGGCCTTCGGAACCGACGCGGCCACCTCGGCGACAAGCGAGTGGCGCACACCGGGCCCAACGAGAGCGTCGTAGCCGCGGCCATCGGGAAGGGGAACACGGACCGTCTGCACATGTCCCAGTCTGCCCGTCGCGACCAGCAGGTGGGTGATGCTTTGGCCCAGTCGCTAACCTGCGCACATGGCTCGACCGGTCCTTCTCGTTCACGGATGGGGTGGCTCCTATGCCACAACATGGAAGGCGCCCGGCTGGGACATGCTCCTCGGTGACATTGGCCGCACCGACATCATTGGTGTGGATCTCCTCGGCCACGGCACCGCACCCAAACCCCACGATCCGGCCGACTACGGCGACCTCGGGGCCCGAATCGTCGACGCCCTCCCGTCGGACGAACCGGTGGACGCCGTCGGCTTCTCGCTCGGGGCGATGACGCTGCTCCACACCGCCACCCAGCATCCCGACCGGTTCCGCCGCATCGTCATTGCCGGTATCGGCGACCGTCTGCTGGATCCCGACCCAGCCGACACGGGTAACGCTGATGCCATTGGAGCGGCAATGCGGGGTGAAGGTGACCCGGCCAACACTTGGGCGCAGGCCATGGCTCGTCACGGAGCTCTGCCCGACAGCGACGGCGACGCGCTCCTGGCCTGTCTGCGTCGCCCGATGCCGACCGATCCGGTCACCCGGGAGAGCTGTCAGCGAGTCACGGCCAAGGTGCTCGTCTGCATCGGCGACAAGGACTTTGCCGGTCCGTCCGACGCCCTTGCGGCGGCGATTCCCGGTGCCACGTTGAAAGTGCTTCGCAACACCGATCATTTTGCCACCCCCGAGGCCTTTGCCTTCATCGACGCAGTGATGAAGTTCTTGGAATGAATACTCTCCGTGCCGACGACGCCATGATCGCGTCGCTCCCCATGTACGACCTCCCGGAACTGCGGGAGTCGACCGACGCGCTATGGGCAGCCATCTCCCTTGAACTGGGTCGGCTCGGCGTCGACGCGCCGTCGCTGCTGACCCGCCCCGACGGAGCACTACTCCCCCACTGGCGCTCGGCGTCGTTGCTCTTCAGTCAGGCGTGCGGATTTCCCTACGCATCGTTCCTTCGACCCGACGTCACGCTGGTCGGCGCGTTCGACTACGAAACCACGTGCGCTGATGATCCCGGCTTCTACCGATCGGTAGTGGTGGCGAGGTCGGCCCTTGAGTCATTTGTTGGAGCGCGCATTGCCATCAACAACCACGACTCGTTGTCAGGGTGCGTCAGCCTCGGCGTGGCCCTACTCGACGCGGGCGTGACTGTTGCGCCACCGTTCGTCGTGACCGGCGGTCACGCGCTGAGTCTCGAAGCGGTCCAGCGGGGTGAGGCCGACCTCGCGTCGATCGACGGACTCACATGGGCACTGCTGTCCGACGTACGTCCTGCGGCTGCTACCGGGCTGTGCGTTGTGGGCTACGGGCCGCGTACGCCGTGCACGCCATTCATCACGTCTCGTTCGGAGTTGTCCGGGCCGCTTCGATCGGCGGTACGTGCCGCGCTCGACCAGGTGTCGCCCGATGTACTACGCGCGCTTCGTATCCGTGGTTTCGTCGAACTCACCGACGACGACTACCTCCCCACGGTGGGCATGGGCGAACGCGCATCGACGCTGGTGCCGGTCGGTGAAAAGTAGCTACCGTCCAGACGTCGGCAGGAATGGGCTGGCTCTACCGGTGTAGCTCACGTGAAGTGAATCACGAGCTCGAGTGGCGCCGACGAACAGAAGCGATCGTTCGCTGGCGAGATCGTCACGGTGGCGTTGGGGATCGATCTCAGCCGACGTAACAGCGCTCGGTAGCGGGAGCGTTCCCTCGGACACATCAAAGAGCGACACGTGCTTGTACTCCAGACCCTTCAGGCGGTGCAGGGTCGACAGATGCACGTGGTCCGGGTTGTTGCCAGACGTGGAGGACGGCACGGATGCCGGGATGCCAACCTCGTCAAAAGCGAGCGGACAGACGCGTCACGGTGGCTTTCTCGCTACGAACATTGCCGTGCAAGGTCGGAGCCAGGTCCTCGGATTGAACTACCAGCACCACCTTGCGGCCTGCCACACCGCCACCCGCTGAGTGCGAGTGAGCCGAACACCACGACCCGGGCGCGGGATTTTGAAGTATTCGTCGCGACTCGAACGGGCGCCGAAAGCCATACCTGCTCCCACTCGTGGCGAATGAACGACGACGAGAAGCCACATCCCAGTTCATCTGTTGCTTGCTCGAACATCGCATCAAGGTCGCCATCGTCGATGGGAACGGGCGTTTTGGTCGATGTCGCTCGAACCATCGGCATGGCGATACGACCCGGAGTCATCACCGACTTGCTCCGTTTGCTCCGGAAGGACGGGCTCGATGACGTCGATTGTGGTGAAGACGTGGCTTCGGCATCGGCGTCCTGCCATCCGACGTGGGCAGGCGAGACGCGACGCCGTTTCTTGGTCTGGTCACAGCTCAGCAGCGGGTAGTGCGGGTTTCTTGTCGGTCCGCGAAAACAATTTCGGAATCTTTTGCCTGACTTTCAAAAATTGTCATACCCCTTCCTGCACACTGCAGGCATGGAACTGACGGGGGTGTGCGAGATCATCGGCGAACTCCGTCGGGTGACGCTCGCTGTCGCCGACAAGGCTGCGGTCATCTCGCTTCTGTCGGGGGTTCAGCGTCTGCGCGGCATGCTCGATGCGGTTGAAATCGACGCCGCTCGTCGGCTCCACGAACTGACCCACAATGCCCCAGCCGAACTTGCGGGCGCCACGCAGCGACCGAACCCGGCAGGCCACCGGGTCTATGAACGAAGCGCCGTACTGGCGGTGGTGCCATCACTGGCGTCGCCGTTGGCGACCGGTGCTTTGCAAGGCGCGCATATCGACGCGGTCGCCAAGGTTCGGCGAACCGTTCAAGATGCGCATGCAGACGCGTTCAGCACCACGATCCCGGCGATCATCGCGTCGGCGGCAACATCACACGCCACTGCCGACGATCTCGCCCGAGAGCTCACCAAGGCCGCCCGGGCGATCGAAAACGACGATGGAGTCAGCCGCCATGACCAACAACGGCGAGAGACGTCCGTTTGCACGTGGACCGACAAACGCACCGGGATGTTTCGGCTCGCTGGCACCCTCGACCCGCTCAACGGTGCCCTCCTCCACGGTCGCCTCCAGGCGGCTATGGCAGCCCTCTTTGCCGAGCGCATGCCATCGACCTGTCCAACCCATCCGGGCGCAAAACAGGACCATCTCCGCGCTCTAGCGTTGCTCGCCCTCACGATTGGGTCTTCCAAAGCGACCCTGTCCGTCCTGCCCGACGCGTCCGGAAATCCCGACGACGAATGGACCTCGTACTTCAACACCGGCCGATTCGGCCGACCGGAGGTCGTGGTCGTCCTCGATGCTCGGCAAGCAACCGTCGAAGCCAATGGAGGCAAGCCGTTCGTCGACTGGGGCATTCCGGTGGAGCTTCCATGGCGGGCTCTGGAGGCTCGCGCCGCCTGAGCGGGCGGTTCATCCTTCGATCACGCGATGCCCGTCCGGCGCTATGCCCATCTGCGCCATGCCCGTCCGGCGCTATGCCCATCTGCGCTAAGCCCGTCCACGGCACGGCCGTCCGTGCTGTGTCGCCACAACGACCATCGACGAGCGGTCATCAGCTCCTTGACAATCCGAGCTTGGCGGTGTGGCGCCAAATACCGTCAGCGCGCTTAGCGAGTGGCGAGGGCCGACTCGCGCCAGCGTTCGGTCTGCTCGACCTCGTTGAAGGTGAAGAGGTGGAGCGCGTCAATCCCGAGGCGTTCGGCGTCGGCTTCGAGGGGGCGAACGAGCGCCGAGGGGTCGTAGCCGCCGGGGGAAAGGAGGCGGCCGACGGTGGCTCGGTTCTTCTTCAAGAACCGCAGCGACGTGCCGATGCCGAGGCGAGCGCCCATGGTCAGCAGCTTGGTGCGATCGACCACGCCGGGGATGCCGAGATGCAACGACGCCCGCAGACCGACGGCGCGCTCGGCCTCCAGCCAAGTGCGGATCGTGCCCGGGTCGAAACACATCTGCGTGCTTACGAACGGAGCGAGACCGGCCGCTTCAACGAGAGCCTGCTTGGCGTGGGTGGCCTCATGAAGAACGCGTCGATCGATCATGGTGTGGCCGTCGGGATAGGCGGCGAAGCCGACCGCCGTGAGGCCGTGGTCGGCGGCCAGGAACGCTCGGAGGAATTCGATGCCGTCGCCATACGGGCCGCTGGGGGCTTCCTGGTCGCCGCCGATCACGAACACCGAACGGACGCCTTCTCGTTTGAACCACGCCGCAATCCGAGCCACATGCTCGGGGCCTTCGACCATGCGGGCGGCGAGGTGCGGGATGACCAGATGTCCGGCGGCGAGTACCGCCGAGGCAAGTTCGAGCGTCGCTTCGATGCCTTTGGCCGGTGAGCACGTGACCGACACGGTGGATTCGGGACGCAACGCAGCGACCGCTGCGGGCGCCGATTTGAGCGGAACGATCTCGATGATCACGTGGTCGAGGAGTGAGGACATGGGTATCAGCCGATCTCGTTGGGAAGCTCGGCCTTGCGGCGAGCGATAAATGCTTGGAGTTCTTCGTCGATCGCCGAATCGAGCGGGGGTGCTTCGTAGGAGGCAAGGCGCTTCTTCCAGATCGCGTTGGCTCGCACCACGGAATCACGCGAGCCCTCTTCGGCCCACTGCTCGAAACTCGAGTTGTCGGCCGTCTCGGAGCGATAGAACGCCGACTCGAAATTGGCCAGCGTGTGACCGGAACCGAGGAAGTGCTGACCGTGCGGGTTCTCCAGAATCGCATCGAGCGCCTGGCCGTTGTCGCTCATGTCGAGCCCCTTGGCAAACGTCGCGAACATGCCGAGTTGGTCGTCGTCGAGGACGAACTTCTCGTAGCCAATACTCAGTCCGCCTTCGAGCCATCCAGCCGAGTGGAGCACGAAGTTCACGCCCGCCATCAGCGTGGGGAACATCGTCGACGCACTCTCATAGGCGGCCTGGGCGTCGGGCACCTTGGACGCCGTGAGCGACCCGCCGCTGCGGAAGGGCACGCCGAGTCGACGGGCGAGCGCCGCACACGTGTAGAGCACGAGCGCTGGTTCGGGCGTTCCGAACGTGGGAGCACCGGTCTGCATGGACATCGACGACGCGAACGAGCCGAAGATCACGGGCGCACCGGGGCGCACCAACTGGGTGAAGGCCATGCCGGCCAGTGCCTCGGCCAGGGTCTGGGTAACGACGCCCGCCGAGGTGGTCGGAGCCATGGCCCCGGCGAGGATGAACGGCGTGATGATGCAGGCCTGATTGGCGGCGGCGTACGTCTCGGCGGCGGCCAGCATCGTGGCGTCCCATACGAGGGGTGACGACGCATTGATGAGCGACGTCATCACCGTGCGGTCGGCCAGATCGCCGCCGAAACCGATACGGGCCAACTCCACCGAGTCGGCGGCGCGACTACCGGCGGTGACCGAACCCATGAAGCCCTTGTCGGAATACTTGATATGGGCGTAGACCATGTCGAGATGGCGCTTGCTCACCGGCACGTCGACGGGCTCACACACGGTGCCACCCGAGTGATGCAGGTTCGGCGAAAGGTAGGTGAGCTTCACAAAGTTCTGAAAGTCGGCGAGCGTGGCGTAGCGACGTCCGTGATCGAGATCAACGACGAATGGTGAGCCGTAGTTCGGGGCAAAGACCGTGGCGTCGCCGCCGATCTGCACATTGTTGGCCGGGTTGCGGGCGTGCTGGGTATAGATGCGAGGGGCGGTCGCCTGCACGATGCGCCGGGCCAGGCCATCGGGAAAGCGAACGCGGTCACCGTCGACGTCGCACCCGGCGGAACGAAAGCGCTCGATGGCACTCGGGTAGTCGCGCACCGTGATGCCGGCCCGCTCCAAGATCAGATCGGCATTGTGTTCGAGCAGCGACAAGCCCTCGTCCGACACCAGCTCGACCGGTTTCAACGTGCGAGTGATGAACGGCTCGCGCGCAATCACATGCGACGCGCGCAGCTCGGCCCGGGCGGAGCGTCCACCGCTTCGTCGACCGGTCGGGGCCACCGCAATGTGCCCAGCTTCGGGTGGGGTTGGCGCGATGATCATGTTGGCGGTCCTTGCGTGGGGTCGGCGGACAGTGTGGACAGTGTGGGCTGGGTGGACGGCGTCGGTTCGAGATGAATCAGTTCGGCGGAAACAACGTCATCGCTGCGGCCACCGCGCTCAGGGCGACCCGGACGGCGCCGACGGCCGCCATCGGCGGCCACCTCTCGGCGCGGCGGCAGGGTGACCAGCGCGGCCAGGTTCGGCGTGGGGGCGGCGGCATGGGGGAACGCCATCGCCTGAACGAAGAGTTCTTGGAAGCGCGGTTCGGTCGCCGTTTCGATTTTCACCACGCGCCGAGCGGCATCTTCGAGCTCGGATCGCAGCGACCGGGAGAGCAACGCCCGTACCGCTCCGCCGCCCGCCGCATTGCCGACCGACCGGACACCATCAAGCGGGCAGTCGGGCACGAGCCCGAGAACCATCGCATGCAGCGGATCGATGTGAGCCCCGAACGCTCCCGCCAACCGGATGTCGTGCACGTCGGTCGCGCCGGCATGATCGATCAACAGATCGATGCCCGCCCGCAACGCCGCCTTGCCCAACTGGATCGCCCGCACATCGTTCTGGGTCACCACGATGCGCCGCTCGCCGTCGTCGTGGAGAACGTAGGTGAACGTACGACCATCGGGGATGACGTGCGACGTGCGAGCCGCCAACGAACCGTCGACCACACCGTCCTGATCAATAACACCGGCCAGGTACATCTCGGCAATCACTTCGATGATTCCTGACCCACAGATGCCGGTCACCCCGGTCTTCGCCACCGCCGCCGCGAACCCAGGCTCGTCGGACCACTGCTCCACGCCGATCACCCTGATTCGCGGCGCAAGGGTCGAGGGATCGATACGGACTCGTTCGATGGCACCGGCGGTCGCCCGCTGGCCGCAGGTGAGCTGCGCCCCCTCGAAGGCCGGCCCGGTCGGACTCGACGCCGCGAACTGACGATCGCGGTTGCCGAGGACGATCTCGGCGTTCGTCCCCACATCGACCAGCAACTGCCACTCCGAGCCACGATGCGGGCCTTCGGCCAACATCGCCGCCGTCGTGTCGGCGCCCACGTGACCAGCGATGCATGGGCCGACGTAGAACGTGGCGAACGGCAGATCCAACCCGAGCGCCGAGGCCGACCCGACGACCGGCTCGTTGGTGGCCAGCGTGAACGGCGACTGACCGAGCGGCACCGGGTCGTACCCGAGCAGCAAATGATGCATGACGGGATTGCCGACCAGCACGATTTCCAGCACGGCGTTGCGAGCCAATCCAGCCTGATCGGTCAGTTCCGAAATCAGCTCATCGAGCGCGGCGCGGACGGCCAACGTGAGTTCAACGTCACCGCCGGGGTTCATCATCACGTACGACACCCGGCTCATGAGATCCTCGCCGAAGCGGATCTGTGGGTTCATGCGACCGGCGGTGGCCAACACTTCGCCGCTCGACAGGTCACAGAGGTGAGCGGCGATCGTGGTCGAACCGATGTCAACGGCGACGCCCACCATGGTGTCGACGAACCCGGGCCAGACCGCCACCACCACGCCGTCACGCACCGCGGCAGTCACGTCGCCACCCTCGCGATGCAGAGCCTGGACAAGATGCGGGAGCGCCCGGGGATCAACGCCGACATCGCCGTGGCGAGCCCGCAACGCGGAACGGAGAAGCTCCACCGCACTTCGTCCATCGTCGACCGAAGTCACCGTCACGAACGACAGCGCCACGAACGGATCGACCACCACGCCGGTCAGATCCACGCTTTTGCGCACGACCTGTCGATGGACCTGACTCTCCGCCGGAACATCGATGACGATGTCGTTCTGAATATGGGCCATACAGCCCAAACGGTTTCCCGCCTGGAGCGGCCGTTTCACCCGAGCATTCGTCTCCGAACTGGTCGGGGCACTGAGGGCATCGGGCCCGACCGTGATCCCCCACTTGGCGAAGGAACCCGTCGCCACCTGGACCTGGCACCGACCGCAGATAGCTCGTCCACCGCACACGGTGTCGAGATCGACACCGAGAATCCGAGCGGCCTCCAACGCCGTGATTCCCGCGTCGAGTTCACCCTGATGCCCGGAAGGCGTGAAGACAACGCGAACCATGTCGGACTCAGTCGTTTCGGCGAGGCCGCGAACTTAGGAGGTGGCGGCGCCGCGGCGCCGACCGGTCCGATCACCACGGCCACCGACCGGAGCATTCGGGTCGCGATTGGCCCGAATCCAGTTCGCGCAGTCCTTGTCGTTTCCGGCCAGCACGTCGGCGGCCATCACGGCATTGAGGACTTCGGAGTGGAGCGGGCTCATGATCGCCGAGGTCATTCCCGCGCCGATCGCCATCGACAGAAAGGTGCCGGTGATCACGTGACGATTCGGAAGGCCAAAGCTCACGTTCGACGCGCCACACGTCGTGTTGACCCGGAGCTCCTCACGCAACCGACGAATAAGGGCGAACGCCTGCTGCCCGGCCTGACCGAGCGCGCCGATCGGCATCACCAGCGGATCGACGACCACATCGTGAGCCGGAATGCCATAGTCGGCGGCCCGCTCCACGATCCGCTTGGCCACCGCGAACCGAACGTTGGGGTCCATACTGATCCCGGTCTCGTCGTTCGAAATAGCCACCACCGCAGCGCCGTATTTGGCCACCAGCGGAAGGACCCGCTCCATGTTTTCTTCTTCGCCGGTGACGGAGTTGACGAGAGGTTTCCCGACATAGACAGCCAAACCGGCGGCCAGCGCCTCGATGATGGACGAGTCGATCGACAGGGGCACATCGGTGACGGACTGCACCAGTTGCACCGCACGGGCCAGCAACGCCGGTTCATCGGCGAGCGGGATGCCAGCGTTCACATCGAGCATGTGCGCGCCTGCTGCCACCTGGGCTAGGGCGTCGGCTTCGACGCGGCTGAAATCTCCGTTCTTCATTTCCGCCGCCAACAACTTGCGGCCGGTCGGATTGATGCGCTCCCCGATCATGACGAAGGGCCGGTCGAACCCGATAATCACTTCTTTGGTGGCGGACGAGAGAACGGTATGGCTCATGACAACGATCCTTGTTCGGTTTCGCCAACCGCCGTGACCTCGGCGGCGGCTCGGAGTCGGGCCGCCTCTTCGGGACTGGTGCTCCAGGTGCCCCAGTCCGACGCGTCGCCGTCTTCGCCTTCAGCAACGTCATCGTCTTCGTCGTCGGACTCGTCGAGGATTTCGTCAGCCGGCTTGTGCTCAGGTTCCCAGCCGCCCAGGAAGCCGAGCTGACCCAGATGTTCGGCGCTGTAGTCCGCTTCGATGCGGGCAGCTTCGGCGGCCGCTTCGACCGCAAGGTCGTCACCGCACGGACGACTCACCCGATTCCACTGGGCGATGTCTTCTTGGGCGGTATAGATCTTGGCCTTGCGCTTGGCCCGGTCGATGGCCCGCTGGAACTTGCCGGGCAGAATGACCTGCTCGCGCTCGCGTCCGCGTTGGGCGTTGACCTGAGCCGGAATGTCACGCCACGAGATCACGATGATCTGCGCGCTTTGGTTTCCTCGACCGCGACGCGGCGTCCGTTCCTCGGACGCAGACGCGGACTCCGACTCGGTCATGACGAGATCAGTGTCTACGCTGCGCGGCGCTTGGCGACGAGCGCCTTGGCGATCTCGGCCGCCACGGCGGCGTCACGGCAGTAGGCATCGGCCCCGACGGCAGCACCGAACTCTTCGTTCAGTGGCGCGCCGCCCACCAGCACGATGTAGTCACTACGGATTCCGCGCTCGATCATCGTGTCGATGACGACCTTCATGTACGGCATGGTCGTAGTGAGCAACGCCGACATCCCCAAGATGTCGGGGTTGTGCAGGGCGCACGCGGCGAGATACTTGTCCACGTCGGTATTGATGCCGAGGTCGAACACCTCGAAACCGGCCCCTTCGAGCATCATCGCCACCAGGTTCTTGCCGATGTCGTGAATGTCGCCCTTCACGGTGCCGATGACGACCTTGCCAATCGGCTCGTCACCGTTGGCGGCCAGGATCGGACGAAGAATCTCCATCCCGGCCTTCATGGCATTGGCCGAAAGGAGCACTTCGGGGACGAACAGGATGCCGTCACGGAAGTCGATGCCGACGATCCTCATTCCTTCCACGAGGGCCCCGTCGAGCAGCTTCTGGGCCGACCAGCCACGTGCCAGCAGCAGGTTGGTTCCTTCGGCGATCTCGGCGGCCATACCGTCGTAGAGATCGTCGTGCATCTGGGCGACGAGGTCCTCGTCGTTCAGGGTGCTCAGGTCGAGATCGTCGTCGTCACTCACGTTTGCTCCGGGGAAGAGGGGGTGAAATCCACATCGTGGAACAGTTCCACTCTACGGAATAGATGGTACCAACAGGATGAACGCAACGCCATACCCGTCAGAGCCGTCAAAGCCGCCGATTCGACCATCACTGCGACCGGTAGAACGGCCGAGGGTCAGGCGGGAGCGGCGTGTTCCCCAAAATCAGGTCCGCCGCTTTTTCGGCGAGCATCATCACGGGGGCATAGATATTGCCATTGGTCACGTACCGCATCGACGATGCATCGACCACGCGGATCCCGTCGAGGCCATGGACGCGCATCGTGAGCGGATCCAGCACGCTCATGTCATCGGTCCCCAACCGGGCCGTACATGAGGGGTGCAGCGCCGTTTCCGCGTCCTTGGCCACCCAGGCCAGGATCTCCTCGTCGCTCTCGACCGCCGCCCCCGGTGACGTTTCGCCACCGTCGAACGGCGCAAGGGCGGCCTGCGAGAGGATACGCCGGGTCATGCGGACCGCCTCCACCCACTCTCGGCGATCCTGCTCGGTGGAGAGGTAGTTGAACCGCAGCTCCGGCTTCACCGACAGGTCGGGCGAGGTGATGCGCACGCTGCCACGCGAGTCGGAGTACATCGGGCCCACGTGTACCTGATAACCGTGGCCCCCCGACGGGGCGGTGCCGTCGTACCGGACGGCGATCGGCAGGAAATGGAACATCAGATTCGGATAGACGACCTCGTCGTTGGACCGGGCGAACCCGCCACCTTCGAAATGGTTTGTGGCCCCCGGTCCCCGGCGGAAAAGCCACTGCAGACCAATGAATGGACGACGCCACAGCTGCAGGTTCGGCTGCATCGACACCGGCTGGGTACACGAATGCTGCACATAGACCTCGAGGTGATCCGCCATGTTCTCGCCCACGCCGGGGAGATCGTGGAGGACCGGGACCCCGGCGGCGCTGAGCACGTCGGCCGGACCAACGCCCGACACCTGGAGGAGCTGGGGCGAGTTGAACGCACCACCGCACAGGATCACCTCGGCGCCTCGGGCCGTCGCCAGCTTGCCCCGCCCGTGGCGATACTCGACGCCAACGGCCCGACTGCCGTCGAACATGATGCGCTGCACCGTGGCCCGAGTGATCAGCGTGAGGTTCGGCCGATGCAGGACCGGATGCAAATAGGCGCGGGCGGCCGAGAGGCGCCGTCCGCGCCGAACGTTGCGGTCGAACGGCGCAAAGCCTTCTTGACGGAAACCGTTCACATCGGTGGTCGACTCGAACCCTGCCTGTCGGGTGGCTTCGAAGAACGCTTCGAAGAGCGGGTTGGTGGCCGGACCGCGTTCCAGCTCCAACGGCCCGTCGGTACCGTGCCATTCGTCGGGCGCAGCGAGGCAGTTTTCCATTCGACGAAAATACGGAAGACAGTGCGCATACGACCAGGACTCCATGCCGGGGTCGGCGGCCCACCGTTCATAGTCGAGCGGGTTGCCCCGCTGGAAGATCATCCCGTTGATCGAGCTCGATCCCCCGAGCACTTTGCCGCGAGCGTGGTACACCTTTCGCCCGCTCATGAACGGTTCGGGTTCGGATTCGTACTTCCAGTCGTAGAACCGGCTGCCGATCGGGAAGGCCAATGCCGCCGGCATGTGAATGAACACGTCCCACCGGTAGTCGGGACGACCCGCTTCGAGCACGAGCACCTTGTTGGCCGGATCGGCACTGAGCCGATTGGCTAACGCGCATCCGGCCGAGCCTCCCCCAACAATCACGAAATCATACGCACTCATAGTTTTCTCGGCACTAGGCAAACGGATCGGCGACGGCGCCGAGTTCCACATAGACACTCTTGCGCTGGGTGTAGTGGTCCACTGCCGTAAGCCCGTTCTCGCGACCAAGACCCGACTGACGCATTCCCCCGAACGGCATTTCTATCGGCGTGATGTTGTAGGTGTTTATCCAGGTGGTCCCGGCCCGAAGCTTGGCAATGACGCGATGAGCCCGGGCCAGATCGCGGGTGAACACGGCGGCGGCAAGACCGAACTCGGTGTCATTGGCGCGGGTCACCGCTTCGTCCTCGTCATCGAACACGAGAACGGCGGCCACCGGGCCAAAGATCTCGTCGCGCACGATGGCCATGCCATCGTGGCATCCGGTGAAGATCGTCGGTTGCACGAAGGATCCCGCCTGGCATAGGCCATCGGTGACGCGAGACCCACCGCAGGCCAGGACCGCGCCCTCGGCTACACCGCCAGCAATATACCCAAGCACCTTCGCTGCATGTTCGGGTGAGATCAACGACCCGACGTGCGTGGCGTGATCGGTGGGGTCGCCCACCATAAGCGCGCTTGTTTTCGCGACGAGCCGGGCCACGAACGAATCGTGCAATCCACGTTGGACGTAGACCCGAGTTCCGTTGGAGCAGATCTCACCCTGGGTATAGAAGTTGGCCAACATCGTGGCATTCACGGCATCTTCGAGCGAGGCATCGTCGAAGATCACGATCGGGCTCTTGCCGCCGAGTTCAAGCGTGACCGGCGTGAGGCGAGCCGAGGCCTGGGCCATCACCCGGCGGCCCGTTCCGACTTCGCCGGTCACCGACACCTTGGCGATGCCGTGATGCATTGACAGTGCCGCGCCAATAGGACCGTCGCCCTGGATGACGTTGAAGACACCGTCGGGCAAACCGGCTTCGGTGTAGATCTCCGCCAGACGGCCGGCGGTGAGCGGCGTCAGCTCAGCGGGCTTGAAGATCATGGCGTTACCGCACGCCAACGCCGGCGCCGACTTCCAGCAGGCGATCTGGATCGGATAGTTCCACGCCCCGATACCAACGCACACGCCGAGCGGCTCACGGCGGGTATACCCGAAGGCGGAGCCGAAATCGATGTGCTCGCCGTGGATTGTCGGCGCAACTCCGGCGAAGAACTCAATGCAGTCTGCGCCCGACGCCACGTCGACGGCGATGGCTTCACGGATGGGTTTGCCGGTATCGGCTACCTCCAGCGCGGCGAGTTCATCGTTGTACTCACGCAGTAGGCGCACGGCGTTCATCAACACGCGTGAGCGCTGCGTGCCGGTCATGGCACTCCACACCTCGAACCCCGCTTGGGCCGACCGGACGGCGGCGTCGATGATCGCCGGGTCGGCTCGTTCGACGATGGCAAGGAGTTCACCGGTAGCGGGATTTCTGGTCTCGAACGGCTCGCCCGAGGAAGCCACATATCGTCCGTGTACATATGATTTGATACGTGAACTGATCATGAGAGGTTCTTCGAGATTCGTTCGGTGGCGGCGAGAAGGCGGGCGACCGTGTCGTCACGCCCCGCGCCAGGAAAGCGATACGACGGGCCGTGCACGTGAACGGCGGCGATGGCCCGGCCCTGCCCGTCACGGATCGGCGCGGCCACCGAACTCAGACCGTCAATGAGTTCTTCAACCACCCAGGCGACGCCGCTCGCCCGGATCCCAGCGAGGCGCTTACGCAGCGCACCTGGTTCCGTCATTGTCCGAGCCGTCTGCCGTTCGAGTGGACCGGCCAGGTATCGCTCGACGACCTCGGAGCCGGACTCGGCCAACAGCACAAGGCCGGATGAGACGAGGTGGGCGGCCAACCGCTCTCCCGTCCAGTCACGAACCTGGATCTCGCTCGGCGCGCTTACTTGATCGACATAGAGGGCTTGGCCGTTCTCAAGGACGGAAAGCCCGGCGGCCTCGCCTGTGCCGTGGGACAACTCGACAAGATGAGGCCGGGAAATGTCGATGAGCCGACGAGTCGGTTGGGCCGACCCGGCCAGCGAGCGCAGGTACTGACCGAGTCGGTAGCCACCGCCAGGTCCCGATTGCTCGACCACGCCCAGCTCCACCAGCGTGACGAGCAGGCGCGACACCGTGCTTTTCGGAAGTTCGACCCGCTCGGCGATTTCGGAGACACCGGCGGGGCCGCCAGCGAGGCAGCCGATCACCGAAAACGCGCGCTCGACGGACTGAACGGCACTCATGAAATCACCGCCAGACGTCGGAGAACTAGGCGAGCCATGCCTTCCAGGTGGACTCGTTGGCGGTGATCCAGGCGGCGGCAACTTCTTCGACGGGCTTCTTGTCGATTTCCACCGTGGGGAGCATGGCGAGCTGGTCTTCGGTCGAGAGCGAGAACTTCTTGATGAAGGCGGCCACCGCCG
>JANLQX010000416.1:0-8553 GCA_031368095.1 Actinomycetes bacterium
CCTCCACCGCACCGTGACGGAGGGCGATGAGCTGGGCGTAGGCGTCGCTCAACCAGAACGCTTCGATGGAGGCGTTCGACGGAAAGCTCAGGACCTCGAAGTACTCACCAGGAACGAGCGGTCCCGCGGCGACGGTGCGGACGTTCGACGGACCAAGCATGAGGAGCCGTTCGCAACCGTTGGTCGTCAACAGCTGGCTCTCCTTCAGGCCGCGGAGGTACGCCCCGTACGCCTCGCGGTTCGAGATGAATCCGTGCACCACGAGATAGGCCAGGTCGCGCTCGTCGGCTGGGTCCGGGGCATCGTCACCCAACGCGTGATGTCCGACGCACAGCCGCCCAACGTCGTCAAAGCCATTCATAGGCACGCGTAGGAACTCGATCACCGCGTTGGCCGCGGCAAGATCGTCGGTACGAAAGAGCCCGAGCGCACGGTCGTCGCCAAAGCTTCCTTCCAGAACTCTGCTCGGCCGAGGTCCGATGACGGATCCTGATGCAACCGCACCGGCGACTGTCGTCAACACGTTGGACACGCTGTCAACAACGATGAATGCCGGGCCCGACGACGGAGAGAACGATGCCGGTGGACCAGCGATGGATGTGCTCACCGGCGCCACGGTAGCGGGACAACCTCGCTGCGTCACACCCGTCACCCACCGGATCAGCTCATACCCATCCACAGACGGGGAACGGTCACGACCTCGACCGGCCGACGAAGGGCCGCCGCCACGAGTCGCACGGCGGGCACGTCGTCGCCCTCGGGGATCGCGAGGAGGCAGTCGGTACCTTCGGGGACGGAATCGACCGTCACCAGCGAGGCATCAAGGTCAACGCCGACGGTGCACCCGACCGCCACCGACGAACCATCCGCGCGCATACCAACTGCCACCGCGGGCGAAGCGAGCTTGAGTTTCGGCTCGACCGTCGACGACACCGGTGCGAGGTTGGCGCACCCGATGATCGTCGGTTTCCGACAGAGAATCTCGCGCATCCATCTCTCCCGAGAAAGCTGATTGGCCGGGTGCAGTCCGCGATCGGGAGCCCGGTGGGCGAGCACAGCCGCCACGGCTTCGCGAAGTCCCACGGCAACGTCGCCGCCGGAACCGACGCCGTGCATCATCGACTGGGCCAGCCGATCGTGACGGCCCACGCCGACTTCAAGCCCCGGCACCCCGTCGTCGTCGAGAGTTACTCGGGCGACTTCCAGACCCAGTACCTCGCCCCGCAACACACCGTGCTCAACAACAGCGTCGGCCCCACATTCGACGATGGTGTCGGCCAACAGCATCGTTACGGCATCGGGTAACCCCGGCATCACGAAAGGCGCCGGGGCCATGGCGGCAATGGCCCGTCCGGTCACGGCAAACAGCGCAAGAGGAGACGCAAGAACTTCGTTTCGGCGCGCCGCATCGCTGTCGATTCGATCAGCCAGGACGTTGAGCGTGGTGAGCCGATGACGAGCCCGCCAAACGATCGCGCCGCCGAGCCATCCGGTCGGAAGGGACGGGCCCGGCGCGTGCCCGTCAGCGGGGTCGGCGTTGACCTTTACCTCGGCGACGAGGAGCCATCCGACCCCGGTGGTGGCCGCGACGAACGCCGCCCCGGCCGGGAATGGATGAGCGACGAGTGCGTTGGTGTCGACGTTCCAGTGTTCAACAATCAGCGCGCGTAGCTTCGTCTGGAGAAGCTGCGAGCGCTGCTGATGCGATAACGCCATGGCGTTACTGCGTCAGTTGCCGGGCGTGGGGGCCTTGGCGATCTCCATGAGGAATTCGCTATTGGTCTTCGTGGTCTTGATGCGGTCCATCAAGAGTTCGAGACCGGCTGCTCCCGAGCCACCTTCGGCAAGTCCGTTGAGCACACGACGCAGCTTCCACACCACGTCGAGCTCCACCTTTTGGAACAACAGCTCTTCGTGACGGGTCGACGACTCGTTCACGTTGATGGCCGGATAGATCCGCTTCTCGGCGAGGCGGCGGTCGAGACGAAGCTCCATGTTGCCGGTGCCCTTGAATTCTTCGAAGATCACAGTGTCCATGGTGGAACCGGTTTCCACGAGCGCAGTGGCCAAGATGGTGAGCGATCCACCTTCTTCGATGTTGCGGGCAGCACCGAAGAACTTTTTCGGGGGATAGAGCGCACCGGTGTCGATACCGCCGGACATGATCCGGCCGGTGGCCGGGGCGGCAAGGTTGTAGGCACGGGCCAGGCGAGTGATGCCGTCGAGGATGATGACGACGTCTTTGCCTTCTTCGACCAGACGCTTGGCCCGGTCGAGGGCCAGCTCCGCGACAATGGTGTGCTCGTCGGCCGGCTTGTCGAACGTGGAAGCAATCACCTCGCCCTGCACGTGGCGACGCATGTCCGTCACCTCTTCGGGACGCTCGTCAATGAGCAGCACCATGAGATGGACGTCGGGGTTGTTGGACTCGATCGACGACGCGATCTGCTTCATGATCGTGGTCTTGCCGGCCTTGGGCGGCGACACGATAAGGCCACGCTGGCCCTTGCCGATCGGCGACACAAGGTCGATGATCCGCGCCACCATGTTGCCGGGCTGGCCGGGCTGCTCGAGCCGGAGTTTCACGTCGGGGAACAGGGGCGTGAGATCTTCGAACTTCGGACGGAGTTTGGCGACATCGGGGTGATGTCCGTTCACGGTGTCGATGTCGACGATGGCCGGAAACTTCTCCTGCGGCATCGCCGGACGATGGGAGCCGACAATTCGGTCGCCCTTGCGGAGGCCGAGCTGTCGGACGCGATTCACCGGCACGTAGACGTCGTTCGGGCCCGGTAGATAGCCGTTGGCCCGGATATAGCCGAAGCCCTGATCGGCCAGATCGAGCAGACCGGCAATCGGAATCAGTTCACCGGCGTAGGACTCACTGGCCCGATCGGCGAACGCATCGGCCTGCGGGGTGACCTGACGATCACGGTCGCGTCCACGGCGACGGCGCTTGCGGCCGCTACGGTCAGTCTCGAAGCCATTGTCGAACGACGATGATGCCTGCGGGCCGCGGTCCGGACGATCGGGTCGCGGTCCACGGTCGGGACGGTCCGACCGATCAGGACGCGGGCCGCGGTCGGGACGGTCGCCGCGGTCGTTGCGTTCGGGGCGAGGTCCACGGTCGGGACGATCGTTGCGAAAGCGCGGACGGCCATCACCGGCGTCGCCAGCCGGTAGAGGGCGAGACCCATTGTCGGCACCGTCGGACAGCTCCGCCGGGCTGGGAACGACAACGTCGGCCTTCGTTTCCGCTTTCGGTGCGGCGGCAAACGCCCACGACGCCTCGTCGTCGTCGGAATAGGGCGTGGACGGGCTCGACTCGGCATCAGCAAAGGGGTCGAACACGTTGCCGCGGCCGCCTGCCGCCGGACGGCCGTTGCGGTTGGTTTTCGGCTTCGGCCCGCGGCGGGGACGGCCTCCGTTGTCGGCGACGGGCGCATCAGGCGCACCGTCGGCGACGAACAGGGTCGGTTCCGGCGACGCGACCGGGGCGGCCGCGGCGGCCAAGGACTGCGCTTCCGCCGGTCGACGGCCGGGGCCGCGCTTGGGCTTGGCATCGGCGGCCGGGGTTTCTACCACGCCGGCCGTCTTGAGGATCTGATCGATCAGTGTTTCTTTTTTTGACCGACCGCTTGGCTTCATGCCAAGGGCGGTGGCGATGGTGGCCAGTTCCTCGCGCTCTTTGCGCTCGAGGACCGACCGTTCCAGGGTGCCTTCCATCTGTTCTGTTGCCTCCACGCGCCGACTCGGCGCGGATGAGTCCGACGGATCGGACGTGGTGTGGGACCCACCGTCATCGCAACTTCGGGTTGGTTGGTGTCCACCGCTACAACTCGGACACCGAACCGCACTCGACGCCCAAGGGCGGAGCCGCGATACGGAGAATCGTCAAGGACAAAACTTGTCGCCTGACACGCCCCACCATAGCGGGTCCCCGAGCAACGCAGTCAACTCCTCATCCCGCTGGCCCGGGCGAGGCATCCCGCATCGACACAATGTGACCCTTTTCAGAGCGAAATTTGGGGGTCTGGGATGCTCGCACCCCGGGTCTGGGATGGCGGCCGACGAATCGCCGACGCCGAGAGGCCTTCAGTCGCAGACGGCGGCGATGTAGGCGCGGACGGAATCGGCGCTGTTGTCCATCTGGACGACTCGTTGCTCACGGTCTTCCAGACCGACGGTCGAAGGCGGGCGCGGCGCCTCGAAGCCAAGGGCCTCCACGATGGTCTCGCCGAACTTGATCGGGAGCGCCGTTTCCAGACACAGGACCGGGACCGACTGGTCGGCGCGCGCTTCGAGGGCGACCTTGATTCCGTCGGCGGTGTGGGGATCGATGACGCGACCGGTCCGCTGGTGCACGAGGCGGATCGTGTCGAGTCGATCGGCGTGGGTGCTCGTGCCGGCGGCGATGCCATGGTCGCTCATGGCGCGGCGATCGTCGGGTGACGTGAGCGCGAACGACCCGGTGGACCGCAGCGCTTCGTAGAGGAGACGGGTCCGGTCCCCGTCACGACCGGTCACGTCGTAGACGAAGCGTTCAAAGTTCGAGGCCTTGGAAATATCCATCGAGGGACTGGTTGTGGCATGCACGTCGGCCGACGCCCGCGGACGGTATTCGCCGGTGCGGAAGAACTCGGCGAGGACGTCATTTTCATTGGTGGCAAGGATGAGCTGGCGAATCGGCAAACCCATGCGCCGGGCAACATGGCCAGCGAAGATGTTGCCGAAATTGCCGGACGGCACGGCGAACGACACCTGTTCGTCGGGGCCGGACGTGGCCGCGAAGTACCCCTTGGCGTAGTACACGACCTGGGCCACCACGCGAGCCCAGTTGATCGAGTTGACCGTGCCGATCCGATACTTGGCCTTGAACGGCGCATCTTCGCCGATCTCCTTGACGATGTCCTGGCAATCGTCGAACACGCCCCGCACGGCGATGTTGTGGATGTTCTCGTCGAGAAGGGAAAACATCTGCGCCGCTTGGAAGCGACTGGTTCGTCCGAACGGCGACAGCATGAACACCCGAACGCCGCGCTTGCCTCGGAGCGCGTATTCGGCTGCTCCCCCCGTGTCGCCGCTCGTGGCCCCGAGCACATTGAGCGACGATCCGTCACGTTCGAGCACGTATTCGAAGAGGTTGCCAAGCAACTGCAACGCCATGTCCTTGAACGCCAGGCTCGGACCGTTGCTCGTGCACAGGAGCGAGAGTCCGTCGAAAAGGGGGATGACGGGGGTGATGTCTGTTGACCCGAAGGCTTCATATGTATACGTACGATCAACAAGCACGCGTAGATCGGAAGCCGGAATGTCGTCGATGAACAACGACAGGATGGCAAAGGCGAGGTCGGGGTACGACAGCGGGCGGAGTGCTTCCCATTCGTCGGCCGTGAGCACCGGATACTCCTTCGGCACGATGAGGCCGCCGTCGGGCGCCAGGCCTTCGAGAAGAACTTCGACGAACGGCCGGGGTTCCATGCCCCCGCGGGTACTGATGTAGCGCATCACACCGTTCCGATCACTCGCAGGACACTGGCGACTCGGCGCACGGCATCCAGAGCGCGCAGGTCATCGAGGCAGCGTTCGACATCGCACTCGCGGGCGATGTGGGTGATGAAGATGATGCGGGCCTGCGCGTCGAGGCCCTCCTGCTCCATCGACCGGATCGACACGCCGTGGGTGCCGAACACGTTGGCGACGGCGGCGAGAACCCCGGGTTGATCGGCCACTTCGATCTGGAGGTAGTACGCCGACGACAGATCGTCGGGGGACGCAAACACCGCCGGAGCGAACGTGCCGAGCGACGCGTGGGTTCCCTTGCGGAGGTTCACGGCGGCGTCGACGATGTCGCCCAGTACCGCGCTCGCGGTGGGATCGCCACCGGCACCACGTCCGTAGAACATCAACTCGCCGACACTTCGACCTTCGACGAACACGGCGTTGAACGATCCCCGCACACTCGCCAGCGGATGCGAGGTGGGAACCATGGCCGGAAAGACCCGCACGCTTAGCGCCCGCGGCCCCTCTCGGAGCGGCGCCGGGCGGGATGAGGACGACCATGGGCGAACCTCTTCGGCCACCGCCAACAGCTTGATGACGTGGTGGAACTTGGCGGCGTTGGCGATGTCGTCGGCCGTGATCGACGAGATTCCTTCGGCGGCGACGTCGGCACCAAGGACGGTGCGACCGAACGCGATGGTGGCGATGATCGAAGCCTTGGCGGCGGCGTCGAGACCTTCCACGTCAGCCGTGGGATCGGCCTCGGCATACCCGAGGCTTTGGGCCTCGGCCAGCGCGTCGGCATACGAGGCCCCGGCCTCGGTCATGCGCGTGAGGATGTAGTTGGTGGTGCCGTTGACGATCCCCAACACTCGGGTGACGTCCTCGCCGATCAACGATTCGCGCAGCGGCCGGATAAGCGGAATCCCGCCGGCGACAGCCGCTTCGAAAAGCAGATCGACACCCGCGGCATCCGCCGCCGCGAACAACTCCGGCGACGCAATAGCCAGCAACGCCTTGTTCCCGGTAACGACCGGCTTGCCGTTGGCGATGGCGGCAGTGACCAGTTGGCGCGCCACATCGACACCACCCATCAACTCGACGACGAGATCAACATCGTCGGCCCCAACCACCGTCCACGGGTCGTCGCAGAGCAGCGTTCGATCGAGTCCGGGACGATCTTTGGCGAGGTCGGTCACCGCGATGCGACTCACCACCAGCGCGATTCCGGTCCGAGCGGTAATGGCCTCAGCCCGCTCCCGGAGCAGGGTGATCAGCGACGATCCAACCGTCCCCGCCCCAATGAGCCCGAGACGAACGGTCGTGGCCGCGGCGGCGGTGGGACTCAGACCGGTCGGGGATGGGCTCGGCGCCGACGGGTTCGCATTCACGAACCGGAAAGGCTACCGATGCTGGTGGGGTCGTGAAGGCAGTTCCACACGTCGTCGACGCCGTCGTCATCCAACCAGTGAGACGCATGAACCGGTTCTGGTGACGGAGGAGTCGACGTTGGCGGGGCGAGGAGGGTGTCCCAGTCGGCGATGATGGCGTCGTCGTCCAGCCAGTGCGGCTCATGCACCCGGGCGGCGGCCGTGACGCCCCCGACCCGCGCCTCTTCCTCTTCGTCCTCGCGGGGCCAGAACACCCAGCCGACAAGGACACCAAACAGCACCGCCAGCATGAGGATCGACCGAAGAAAGCCGAGAATCAACCCGCCTTTGGGAAGCGTGACCCACTTCGACCCCACGATGTCTCGCGGCGTGATCGGCCACGGGTCGGCGGTCCGGTTGTTGTCGCCTTTGGCCAGAAACTTCCCGTCAGGCTGCACCTTGTAGAGCCGATGTACGACCTCGCGGCCGGCGGCGGCTCCGTCACCAGGAACCTCATACACGACGATTTCGCCAACGCGGTAGGCGGGCCGAGCCTTGGTGATGACGAGATCGCCCGTGTGGTACGTCGGTTCCATCGAATGCCCGGACACGATCATGAAGCTGGTGGAACCACCGAAGCGAACGGGCCAGATCACGGCCAGGAGTCCGGCCAGGATGAGCCACGGAAACCAGATGGCGATCTGGTTCCAGGTGCGTTCGGCCCGGGTATGTGGCTCCCTGGCCCGCCTCATGCGCTTTCCAGTCGGAAGTCGTCAAAGAACGAGGCGATGTCCTTGTCGGCCCAAATTCCGAAACCAACGTTGGGACGACCGTCCGAGGTACACCCGGCGCCGGTGTCTTTGAACTTGCACAGGTTGGTGCCCGTGAGCGTCTGAGTGAGGCGAAGGGTGCCGTTGACAAAGACCGTGATCGTCGGGCCGAGCGACACCACCTTCACTTCGAACGATGTTCCCGGCGCACCGACGCCGGACGTGGAGGCGAGAAACACCCGGGACGTTCCGAAGTACGTCGAGAGGCTCAGGGTACCGCCGCCGGCCGACGAATACAGCAGGAGCATGTTGTTGCTGCCGTCGTCGTTGAAGGTGAGGCCGGGGCGAGCATTGGTGCCGACGGGAAACATGGTGACGACCATGCTTGCGTCGAGCACGCTGAGATCCATGATGACGTTCGCATCGGCGTTGCTGGTGTTCGTTCGAACAGTTGTTCCGTTGAGCGGCCACGTGCCGATCTGAGGTTTCCAGACGAGCCCACCGGGCGACGCCGTGCCCTCCAACGGCGTCGTGGTCCGATCGAAGTTGTCCCAGGAGTAGACGGTCGGGGCCCCTGACGTTCCAATGAGGTTCTCCGTCGTGGTCTGATCCGAGTTGACGAGCAGGCTGGCGGCCACGGCGCGTCCGGCGAATCCCGATGCCAGCAACGCGGCAATCGCCGCGAATACGCGCCATCGGGGCCGGTGGCGTGCCACTGACCCCGTCGATGCGGATTCGTTCATGGGAGGTTTCATCAACTACTTCCGGAACAGCTTCTGATGGGCGGTCCCGTCGACCAGGTGCTTGGAGTAGGTATCGGCAAAGTGCGGCTCGCCATTGAGTCGAGACTTCGGACCTGAATGCTCAGTCAGCGATGACGACGGCGGCACCAACTACGGCGATTGCATCGG
>JANLQX010000434.1:0-1623 GCA_031368095.1 Actinomycetes bacterium
GCGCGACGGCATTGACGCGTATGTTTTTGTCGACCAAAGACGCTGCAAGGGAGCGGGTGAACGACACGATCGCTCCCTTGGAAGCTGCATAGTCTAGTAAATGTGCGCTCCCCCGGTACGCCGTCACACTGGTGGTGTTGATGATCGTGGAGCCTTTTTTTAAATGTTTCAACGCCGCTTTCACGATATAAAACACCGCAAACACATTGAGCTCAAACGTCTTGCACAATTGCTCCCTGCTGATCTTTTGAATCCCATCCTGGGGATAATGCACACCGGCATTGTTGATCACGATGTCCAGTTGCTTGAAATGTTTCACGGTCTGTTTCACCACGTGGATACACTGAATTTCGCGGCGTAGATCTCCAGGCAACAGGAGGCATTCTTTGCCATACCGTTCAGCAATATAGGTTCGTGTGGCTTCCGCGTCGGCCTGTTCATGTTTTAAAAAGCAGATGGCGATCTCTGCACCGTGTTTTGCAAATCCCACCGCGATGGCGCGACCAATCCCGCTATCCCCACCCGTTATCAATGCAACTTTCCTCGCCAATGCATTTCCCGGTTTCGCATCGGTATCAAAGACCGGCGAGGGAGACATTGTGTTTTCGAGCCCTGGTTTTTCTGTTGTTGGGCGGGATGAATCTTGTGTACGGGTTTGGGCTTTTGCATTGTTCACCAAAAAAACAGACTGGGTTGGTTGTCGACTCGAGGCGTCACTCTGCCACGCTGCAGAGAAAGACGGAGCTAGCAGGTCCCCTAGGGATGACCCGTTCGCGTGATCTGGTGGTGCGATCTCGATCCGCCCAGAAGTTCCAACCAGGATGACTCAGTCCACTGCGGACAAATGGGGGACCGCCTCCTCGACATGGCGTGTGGCTGCCTCAACGTGCGATGTAATTAAATTTTCACGAGTTCCTCCTCCATGGTTAGGGTTCCATTCGGGGAGCTATGCTGATCTAAAGATGCTATCCGAATAATGACAGAATGAGCTGCGCGTGGGACCTCGGAAGGGCCCTAGAATAAGTCATTTGCATGCAGTGGGTTAGCAACCGCAGAGCAGCAACTATTAGGGTCCTGGCCTCTCGTGAGGTGAGGGATCAGCTTCAGCCCATTGAGTATAGTCGTGGCGGTAGCCGGTACACTGCCTGTTCGTAATGCAGACTTGTAAATGTTGCTAGCCCGTATTGTTCTAGCGGTAGTCAGTTGCGTCGAAGTACGCCCGCAAAGTGGACTCCCGCGCAGAAACCAATTTTCGTTCAGTTGGACGAGCCACCCCTGATAGTCGCCACGCTAGGGACATTCATAGGTCCGATTACTCACTAGACACGGTTAACTGAATCGTTACCCTCTCTCAGAACAAACTAAAACCCAGGAGGTGCTCATGGGCTCTTTTATCAAAGTCTTCCGTGTCCTATCGTGTGGAGTGGGGTTGGGTCTCATCCTGTCCCAGGCGGCGCAAGCCGCTCCAGCCGCTGAGGAGGGGGCCACTCGTCTGGCACAGGCAAAGGTGATCAAGGGTGATCTGGTGCGCATCGATTATGGCGACTATCTCATCAAGGAGAAAGATGGGCAGGAATTTCGGTTACATATCAATAAGAAGACCCAGATGATGGGACAACTGAA
>JANLQX010000442.1:0-7627 GCA_031368095.1 Actinomycetes bacterium
GCCCATGAACCGCACCAGTACGTCGCTCGAATGGTACGGCAACACCTCGGCGGCGTCGATCCCCCTCGCTCTTCATCATGAACTTGAACAGGGCACCATCAAGCCCGGTGACCACGTACTCATGTGTGGGTTCGGCGCCGGCATGACGTGGGCCAGTGGTGTTTTGCGGTGGGGCGGCGTCCACCGAGACGGTCCCCACGGTCCCACCGCGCCCCGGTCCTGATGGCGCGCGTCGTTCTCGTCACCGGAGGCAACCGCGGCATCGGGCTCGCCATCGCCCGTCGATTCCAGAGCCTCGGCGACACGGTCGTGGTGACCTACCGGGGGGAGGCGCCCGAAGGTCTGTTCTCGGTTCGCTGCGATGTCACCGACACCGCCCAGGTCGAGGCGGCCTTCACCCAGATTGAGGCCGAGCACGGTCCCGTCGACGTTCTGGTGGCCAACGCCGGCATCACGAAGGACGGACTACTCGTCCGCATGAGCGAGGACTCGTTCACGAGCGTGCTCGACGCCAACCTCACGGGGGCGTGGCGGGTGTCGAAGCGAGCTGCCGCGTCGATGATTCGGCGCCGCACCGGACGCATTGTGCTGATTTCCTCGGTCGTCGCCTACTACGGGGTGGCCGGCCAGGCGAACTACGCGGCGTCAAAGGCGGGTCTGATCGGCCTCGCCCGTTCCATGGCCAAGGAATTGGCGAGCCGCTCCATCACCGTGAACGTCGTCGCTCCCGGAGGGGTCGACACCGACATGGTGGCAGCCATGAGCGAGGCCCAGCAGAGCGGTCTCGTCGCCGCCACCCCGATTGGCCGTCTGGCCACGCCAGACGAGGTCGCCGCGGCGGTAACGTTTCTCGCCTCAAGCGAGGCGGCCGCGATCACCGGGGTAGTCCTGCCGGTTGACGGCGGCCTCGCCATGGGACACTAAAGCCCTCATTTCCTCCGGACTTCGGTCGGGAGGTGCTGTACCAACACCGTTGTGGGCATGAGCCCACCGAAAGGAACCACCATGAACCGTGACGAAGCGTTTGAGACCTTCAAGGGTGCCGCCGTCGAAGTGCTCGCCGTCGACGCCGCCAAGGTCACGACCGAGGCGAGCTTCGCCGACGACCTGGATGCTGACTCACTCGACCTTGTCGAGTTTGTGATGGCGCTGGAGGAGAAGTTTGATGTCGAGATTCCGGAGGAAGAACTCGCCGGAATCAAGACCGTTGGCGAGGCGTTCGAAATGGTCTGCGCCAAGGTCGGTATCTGACCAAATCGACGCGGGTGTCGTCGAGACACCCGGTGAGCTGAGGAGACGACGATGGAAGAACTACCGCATCGACGCCGAGTTGCCGTCACCGGTCTCGGCGTTGTCGCCCACTGTGGCATTGGCCTGGAGGCGTTCTGGACGGGACTGCTCACCAGCAATCCCGGCGACCTCAGCCGTCGTATCGACGACTTCAACCCGGAGCCGTACTTCGAAAACGCCAAAGAAGTGCGGCGGTCTGACCGGTTCAGTCAGCTTGCCATCGCCGCCGCCGACGAAGCACTTGCTGATGCGGGTGCTGTCGGCGTCGATCCGGCGCGATTCGGGGTCCTTATCGGAACCGGTATTGGTGGCCTGGCCACCTTGGAGGAGCAGATCGTCATTCGTCACGAAAAGGGTGATCGGCGGGTTTCGCCGTTCCTGGTGCCGATGATGATGGGCAACGCGGCGGCGGCATCGGTTTCCATGCGACACGGACTGCAGGGCCCGTGCGAAACCACCGTCACGGCGTGCGCCGCCGGCACTCACTCAATCGGGAACGCCGCCCGGTTGATCCAGATGGGGTACTGCGACGCAATCCTTGCCGGAGGGTCCGAATCCGCCATGACACCGACCGCACTTGCCGGATTCGGAAACATGACGGCACTCTCCACTTCGGGCTGGTCCCGCCCGTTCGATGTTCGCCGAGACGGATTCGTGATCGCCGAAGGGGCCGGCGTGTTGGTGCTCGAAGAATGGGAACACGCCCTGGCCCGCGGTGCCCGCATCTATGCCGAAATGCTTGGATCCGCCTCGACGGCCGACGCCCACCACATCACCGCACCGTCACCTGGTGGAGCCGGAGCCGTGCGTTGTATCGAACTCGCCCTGGCCGATGCCCGAGTCCGGTTGGAAGACGTGGGCCACATCAACGCCCATGGCACGTCCACCCCACTCAACGACGCCGCCGAGGCCGAGGCCATCGCCAAAGTCTTCGGGTCTCCGGGGCCGATCGTCACGTCGACCAAGGGCGTCACCGGTCACGCCCTGGGCGCCGCCGGTGCCATCGAAGGTGTGGCGCTGGCTCTCACTATCCACCGGGGTCTGGTGCCGCCCACCCGAGGCACCGACGCCGCCTCGATCGATCCCATCGTCTCGTTGGACCTGGTGCTCGACCAGGCCCGCCGCTGGACTCCGTCGATCGGCATTTCCAACTCGTTCGGGTTCGGCGGCCACAACGGCACCATCGTGATGGGTCCCGCCTTGTCGGATCTGACCGCGCTCTCCTGATATCATTGTTGCATGACAGTTCAGATTGCTCTTCGGATATCAGACGAGTTGGCCTCGGCTGTTGATCAGATCGCCGCGGCCGACGCGAGCTCTCCGACTCGCTCAGACGTGCTTCGAAAGGCCATCGAGGCGTACGTTCGCGCAGAACGCCGCAAATTCGTCGACGAGTCGATCGTCGCCGCCTACACGAACGTTCCGCAGTCCACCACGGACGAGTGGGGATCACTGACCAAACAGCAGGAGGAAAGAATTCCGCGCATCGGGACGCTCCTTGACGCCGAAGACGGCGGGTGGTGAATCGCGGCGAAGTCTGGTGGGTCGAACAGCCAGACGCCAAGCGGCGCCCGTATTTGGTTCTCACCAGAAACAGCGCAATTCCGGTCCTCGGTCGCATCCTCGCCGTTCCAGCGACCACGACAATCCGGGGCATCGCCACGGAGGTCCCATTGGATCAGCACGACGGACTGCCGAGACCGTGCGTCCTGAGCCTTGACAACCTCGAGACGATCCCGAAGTGGGCATTTGTTGAACGAATTTCGGCTCTCGGCGATTCGAGGATGAGTGAGGTCTGCCATGCTCTCCTGTCGGCGACAGACTGCGAGACATAGCGTTACTCAGTGAGACCGCCCACCATCGAAACGGTCGCTACCTGTTCTGGGTCGGATCAGTTTGCTGGTCAGGTCGTCTAGCGGTCGGCCAGGACGAAGAGGAGTTCGGCTTCGCAGGCGAGTTCGCCGTTGAGCAGAGCCCGGCCGGATCCTTTCCCGGCTCGTGACGACATGCGGCCGAGGGTTACCTCAACCGTGAGAGTGTTCCCCGGGACGACCTGCCGGCGGAAGCGGGCTCCGTCGACTCCGCCGAAGAGGGGCAGCTTGGCGGCATAGGCCGGCGCAGCCAGGATTGCGCAGGCTCCGGTCTGAGCCATGGACTCGATCATCAGCACCCCGGGCAACGTTGGCCGGCCCGGGAAATGGCCCGTCCAAAAGGCTTCGTCGCCGGTCAGAACCCACTGGGCCGTGCACGAAACCCCTGGGTCGAGGGCGATGATGTCGGTCAGCAGAAGAAACGGATCACGATGCGGGAGAAGATCGATGGGCCGAGGCAAGGCGTTGCTCACGATGCGCCAAGCGCTTCCAGAAGCACGACTGGCGTGTTCTTCGGACTGACCTTGTACCAGGCGTGGGCGATCCGACCTCTTGGATCAATGAGAAAGGCTGATCGTTCGATACCCATGTAGGTGCGGCCATACATCGACTTCTCTTTCCACACTCCGTAGGCCTCGGCGACGACATGTTCGGTGTCGGCCAAGAGCGGAAATCCAAGCCCGTATTTGGCGTCGAACTTCTTCTGTTTGGCCGTTGGGTCAGGACTTATTCCGACGATCGCCGTGTCTCCGATCTGGCCTGCCAGGTCGCGCAGCGCACAGGATTGCTGCGTGCAGCCAGGCGTGTCGGCCTTTGGGTAGAAGAACACGCAGACCTTGCGGCCAAGAAACGAGGTCAGAGAAACGAGTATCCCGTTCTGATCGGCAAGGTTGAGGTCGGGGGCTCTATCCCCAATCGAAAGCATGCATGCCACCGTAGCCAAGCGGTCTCCTAGAGCGAGGAGCGGTCGATGTCCAAACCGAAACGGTGGCGGCCCACCGTTTCGTAGACGCGGGTGCCAACCATCACATGCGCCGAGGCGGTGTGCACATCACGGAAGCACCGCTGTAACGGAGACGCGGAGTACACCGCCGAACCGCCACCGGCCTTGTAGCAAAGGTCCACGGCCGCGCACGCTTGTTCCCCGGCGTGGGTGGCCGCGAGTCGGGCCTGAAGTCTGGTTTCCAACTCGACGCGACCACCGAC
The DNA here is from genome assembly GCA_031368095.1 of Actinomycetes bacterium. GTDB lineage: Bacteria > Actinomycetota > Acidimicrobiia > Acidimicrobiales > JANYDT01 > JANLQX01. The sequence goes on from JANLQX010000442.1 coordinate 4,368, forward strand.
CTGCACTCGCTCCCACGCCTCACCAACGGTCGCGTGTAGGAAGCTTCGAGCGGCCCGTACGCCGGCTTCCGCTCGCGCAATGTCGACCTGCGCCAGCGCCGACTGGGCCAACGTTTTCGACGACTGCACCGGCTTCTTCGTCTGCGCCAACACCGCCAGTTCCTCGATCGCCCGTGTGGCGATGCCGAGCATGACCGACGCAACCCCGCCCGAGAACAAAACGAACAGCGGCATCCGCGAGATCGCGGCATCGACCTGAGGACGTGCTGCGCCCAAGTCGACCGAATATCCGGCGGGTACAAGGGCGTCGTCGACACTGAAGTCGTGCGAGGCGGTAGAGCGAAGTCCGTTCGAATCCCACGTGTCGTGGATGGTGAGGTCGGCCGAGCGAAAGAACATATGACGGGTCGTCCCGTCGTCGTTTATCGACCCTCCGGTCATCCAGTGCGCAAACGATGAGCCACTCCCCCAAGCCCATCGTCCGGACACGTGATACGAGCCGTCTGCGTTCGCCGTGCCGCGGCCACTCGGCGCATATGCACCGCAGACGGCGGCCTCAGCCGGGCCAAAGATGGTTGTTGCAACATCGGCGGGGAGGCAGCCTGAGATGTGCGAGGTCAGCGAGGCAATGGTGGCACACCATCCAGTCGAGCCATCAGCCGCGCTCAAGGCCTCGATGACGGTCATAGCTTCGAACGGCGTGTACTCCGGCCCTCCAAGAACCACCGGAACATAGGCGCGCAGAACATCGACGTTTTTCAGTTGGCCGACGACCTCATCGGTGAGACATCGCTGGTGTTCACTCGCTTCGGCCTCCTTCATGGCCACCGAAGCGGCATCAGCGGTTCGCTGCTCCAAGGTCGCTTTCATGGATTCACTCTCTATGACTCTACGTCCGGGCGGCTCGCCAGCTTGCGCCACAACGCAACGTAGCTGGGGTACTCAAGAGGGTCCACGATATGGCCAGCGGCGACGAGTTCGCTATGCAGTCGAGGAAGATTTCGCCAGGGAACACCCATATCGGCGTGATGAGCGATGTGCCAGCCGGTGTTGTACGGGACCATCCAGAACCGCGCCGACCAGGACTGGTGGACGTGATGGGTAGTCAGGCGATCATCGTCACTGTTTGTCATTCCGCCGTGCTCGGCAATAGCGCGTAGACGATTGAGAACCCTCCATACGGTCAGCCACGGAGCGAACCAGAGCACCGGCCAGGCCCACCACCCAACGGTAAGACCGAGCCCAACGGCGAGGACGGCCTGAACTGCGAACACCTGCAACACCGCCCGACGCGCAATGGGATTGCCAAGCGCACGTAGCAATGACTTGGTGACCTTGTATCCCGACTCACCAGTTGCATCGCGTCGAAGTCTCCGACGGAGAGTCGGCCATGTCACCGGATAGTCGCGATAGAGCGTTTGGTCAGGTTCGCTCGGTCCGAGCGGATCGCGATGATGCGAGAAATGTGATCGCCGATACGCACCCTGCGACGTGAATCCGAGGGCGTTGCACAGCCAAGCTCCGACCACGTCGTTCACGCGCTGATCGGCAAAGAGCAACTTGTGGGCCGACTCGTGTCCGAGGATCGACAACGCCGCGAACCCCCGGCCCATCAAGACGAAGGTCACGAGGTACAGCGGCCACCATCCGGTGCGCCCGACGACATAGCCTGTCCCGACGACAAGACCGATCGTCTGTGCGAAGGCCGAACTGACGGTGACTGCGTTGCGCCACGAAGCGATGACGCGCAGTTCCGAACGAAGCGCTCCCGTCGGCATGCCCCGCCGGTTTAACCGGTCAGTAGGCAGTACGTTCGGGAGCAGATTGGCCCCTGGGAGCATTGTGACAGCCATGACCTGATATTACCGAATCTCAACACGTGGATCCAAATCGTAATGTCGGCACGGGGCCTCTCCTCAAGGCATTTCGGCCATGTGCCGATAAAGTTTCTCGCCACGTTGTTCAGCGGAAGAGGTCTTATGACTCGACACACACCCGCCCAAGTTCGTTTCTCGAACATCTACCGACGCTCACGCACACCATCTCGAATCACCGTCGCCCTCGGTCTGGCGACCCTCACCGGAGTAGCACTCCCGCTCACGCTCTCGTCCAGGGCAAACGCCCAGGTCACGCACGAAACGGCGTTTCTCGACGTCGTCAACGCCCAGCGACTCGCCGGGCGTACCTGCGGTCCAGGCGGCTACTTCGGCGCCGTTTCACCTGTCAAAATTGATCTGCGACTGACCGCTGCGGCACGGCTGCATAGTGCCGATATCGCGGCACGGCGCACGCTCAGCCACGTTGGGAGCAGTGGCAGCCCGCTGATGGCGCGAATCTCGGCCCAGGGTTACGCCGGGTCCGCCGGCGAGATCGTCGCCAACGGATTTCCGAATGGCGCATCGCTGGCCCAGGCCATGTTTTCCAGCCCCGCAGCATGCGCGGTGCTCATGAAGGCGTCGGCTCGCGATGTCGCCCTCGGGGTGGCGGCGCCGAACAACGTTCCGTATTGGACCGCAATCGTGGCGACCCCGTCCGAAACCCCGCCCCCCACCGTCGTTCCCATCACAGTGGCCCCCACCGTGATCCCGATCACCACGACGGTGCCCATCACGGTCGCCCCCACGACGACGCCGCCAAGCACCACCCCGCCGCCGACTACTCCGACGACGCCACCACCGCTGACGACGGTTCCGTCGGTCACCGCCCCACCGGCCACGCCGCCACCGACCGCCCCACCGATCACCACGCCACCACCGACTACGCCGCCCGTCACCGCTCCCCCCACAACGGAACCGCCAATCACCACGCCGCCTCCCGCTACGGCGCCGCCAACCGTGCCACCTCCGAATGACGCCGCCGCGGCCGCCTACCTTGCGGCGATCAATGCCCAACGGAGCGCCGTCCATACCTGCGGGGCCTACGGAACCTTCGGGCCAGTCGCGCCACTCAGGTGGGACGCCAGGTTGGCTGCCTCGGCCGCCGCCCACAGTGCCGATCAGGCCAGTCACGGCGTCATGAGTCACAGCGGTTCCGACGGCAGCGACATGGGTACCCGGATACAACGGCAGGGCTATTTCCCCTTCTCAACCTGGGGAGAAAACGTCGCCTATTGGTACCCGAACATCACGTCGGTGATGGACGGATGGATGACGAGCCCCGGCCACTGCCGCAACATCATGTTCAGTGGATTCAAAGACGTAGGCATGGCCGTGGCCTACAGCCCCTCAGGGCTCCCGTACTGGACCCAGGACTTCGCCACC
>JANLQX010000449.1:0-26778 GCA_031368095.1 Actinomycetes bacterium
ACAGCGGTTGGCGAAGTAGGTGCTCGACGACCATCCGTCGCCACGTGTGCGAGCTGGCGTGGGCGAGCCGGGCGGCGTTGATCCGTCGGAGCAGAGCCGAGGCCAGCCGAAGCCAACCGACCCCGCCCAGCAACAACAGGAGCGCCACCCGGTTCTCTCGAGCAAAGGTGGCGGCCGACGGAAGGGCGGCGCCGTCGAGGAGTGGGGTGACGACCCGATCGACGACCCGCCCGAGCGTCCGGCTCCAGCCCACAGTGAGCAGCGCGAAGAGCATGGCGCCGCCGACCGCCATGGTGAACAGCTTCGGTTCGCGCCGTGCGTACAGCGCCACGAGACGAGCGTCGGTGCGCCAATGCCGGCGCTTTCCCGAGGGCGTGGGGTCAGTGGTGCGTACGTCGGACAAGGCCGTCAATCCTCCCACCGGCCGCCGCCAACGTCGGTCCGTTTTCGAAGTTGGCCGCCCGTGTTGCCCTCGGAGCAACAGATGCTGCGAACTCGCAGCCGAATTAGCCGAACAGGTCGCCTGACTCGGCGACGCGATCTAGGACATCCGCGGCGACGAACTTCAGCGGGGAACCGGTGGCGCCGGCTTCGACCTCGCTCCACCGCAACGGCGTGGATACCGTCGGTTCGGGACGGGCTCGGAGGGAGTATGCACAGACGGTGGTCTTGGCGCTCACGTTCTGACTCCAGTCGATGAGCACCTTGCCGGGCCGTAGCTCCTTGGCCTGCTTGGCGACGATGCGGTCGGGGTGGGCGGCGGCCATACCGTCGGCGAGTCGGTGGGCCAGCTCCGTGGTGCCGCCGTCGCCGCGGTAGGTCATTGGCTCGGGCGGGGTGGCGTAGAGCTGCATGCCCTTGGACCCGCTGGTCTTGGCGTGCATCGTCATGCCCAGTGGAGTGAGGACCTCGGCGATGAGTAACGCAACCTCGCAGCATTCGACAATGCCGGTCCCGGGTCCGGGGTCGAGGTCGAACACCAGTCGGTCGGGTTCCCATGAGTCGTCCGCGGCACGATGCATCGGGACGTGCAGTTCAAGCGCCGCGAGGTTGGCCATCCACACGAGCGTCGGAAGGTCTCGGCACACGATATAGGTGTTGTCGTGGAGCTCCACGCGCTGTATCCAGTCGGGCGCATGCGAGGGAATGTTTTTGTTGTAGAAGCTTTGACCATTTACCCCGTTCGGATACCGCTTCATGGTGATGTTGCGTCCGCTCAGGTACGCAAGCATCACCGGTGCTATGCGCACGTAGTAATCGATGACCTGGCCCTTGGTGGTGCCGTCCGGATAGAGCACCTTGTCGAGGTTGGTCAGCGTGAGCTGACGGCCCTCGATCTCCGTCGTCAGGCTTTCGCCGGCCATGAACGGCCTACGAAGCCTTCTTGGCTTTGGCGGCGGCCAGCGACGCTTCCAACGCCGCCATCAGGTCGACGACCTTCGGTACCTCGCTCGGCGCCGGAAGTTCGTAGACGTTGCCCATCGACTTCGCCTCGATCAACGCCTGGACCTTTTCGCGGTATTCGTCGCGATACAGCGACGGATCGAACGTTTCCGACGCTGATGTCTCGACGAGCATCTTGGCCATGGCCAGTTCCTTCTCGGCAATCTCCATGGTGCCGTCGGGAAGCCCATCGATCTCGGCCGGGTCGACGACCTCGTCGGCGTAGAGGAGGGTCTCCATGCACAGCACGTTTCCGAGCGGGCGAATGGCCACGAGGTATTCCTTCGTGCGCATAACAACCTTGCCGATGGCGACCTTGCGAGTCTCGCTCATCGCCCTGGCAAGGAGCGCGTAGGGACGCGCCCCGCCCTTGTCGGGAGCGATGTAGTACGCCTTCTCGAAATACACCGGATCGATGTCGTCGAGGCTGACGAATTCGAGGATCTGCACCGTCTTGTCGTTGTTGGAGTCGCGCGGCGCGAGGCCATCGAGTTCATCGGGTTCGACGATCACGTAGCGATCGCCGCCGAGGTCATATCCCTTCACGATGTCGTCCCCGGCCACGTCTTCCCCGGTGATGGAGGAGACGCGCTTCTGTTTGATGCGGGCGCCCGTGGATCGTTCCAGCTGATTGAACGAAATGTCCTTGGAACGCTGGGCGGTATAGAGCTTCACCGGCACACTCAGCAGAGCAAAGCTGATCGTCCCGGTCCACGTGGGTCTCGCTGCCATACCGCCAGGCTAATCCTGCTCGGTGGCAGGTCCCTCAGGCTTGGTCGGCGTTGGGCGCAGCGGCGGCTTGAGGAGCGGCTCCGCGGACGGACGGCTCGCCTCCCGGGGCCGACGGAGCCGGCTCGCGAGTGGCGCCATCGGCGGCCGACCCGCTGGATCGGCCGATCGGAGCCGATGCAGCCGTGGCCGTCGCAGGACCGGCCTGGGGAGCGGGGCGTCTCATGATCCCACCGTAGTGGGGACCAGTCAGGCTGAAGCGATCTTCCTGACGCGGTCGGCGATCGTGCGGGCGATCTCGAGCGAGGCGGTGGCCGCCGGCGAAGGTGCGTTGCACACGTGAAGGGAGTTCGGACCCTCCACCAGCAGGAAATCGTCGACGAGCGCTCCGTCGCGGCGCACTGCTTGAGCGCGGACGCCAGCCGGCGACGGGTGAAGGTCGTCGGCAACGATTTCGGGGATCAGCGTTCGCAGGCTCTTCGTGAAACGAGCCTTGCTGAACGACCGGGCCATCTCCTCGGCTCCGTCGCGCCAGTGCTTGCGGGCCAACCTCGCGAAACCCGGATACGAGAGTGTTTCGGCGAGGTCTCGCAGGTTGACGTCACGTTTGCGATAGCCCTCGCGCTTGAAGGCCAAGACGGCGTTGGGGCCACAGTGCACGTTCCCGTCGATCATGCGGGTGAAGTGGACGCCAAGAAACGGAAACTCTGGGTTCGGTACGGGATAGACGAGCCCTTTCACCAGGTAACGGCGATCATGGCGCAACTCGTAATACTCGCCGCGGAACGGCACGATTTTCGCTCCGGGGTCGCTGCCCCCAAGTCGAGCGAGACGGTCACTCTGCAATCCGCCACATGTGACCAGGAAGTCTGCGCGCATATCACCAGCATTTGTCGTGAGCCGATGGGTCTTTGCGTCGCGGGCAATGCGGGTGACCTCGACGCCGGTGCGGATCGTGACGCCATTGCTCTGCGCCGCCTTGGCCAAGGCGCGGCAAATGCCGACGTAGTCGATGATGCCGGTCGTCATGACTTGCACCGCCTTGACCGAATGAACGTGAGGCTCGATGGCCTTCGCCTCATCGGCGTCGATCAGACGGACGGGGATGTCGTTCTGGAGGCCTCGCTCATAGAGCTTCATCAGCCCGGGAACTTCGGCGTCGGTCGAGGCCACGATCAGCTTTCCGCAGAGGTCGTACGACACGCCGTGCTCCTGGGCAAAGGCGATGATCGACGACGCCCCCGCCCGACACAGGGTGGCCTTGAGGCTGCCGGGCTGGTAGTAGATGCCCGAGTGAATGACGCCCGAGTTCCTTCCGGTTTGGTGCCGGGCGAGGTCCGATTCCTTCTCGAGAAGGGTGACCGTTGATCCGGGTTGGTCGGTGGACAGGCGCCATGCCGTAGCCAAGCCGACGATCCCACCGCCGACCACCACAATCTCTTTCGTCCTCATCTGTTTCCCAATCGTCATTCGTGCCGGATTGCTTGAAGTCTCGCCGAGGTTGTCGCCTCTGTCGGACCTCCCGGTACGGTGGTTCAGTGCTTTGGTCGTTGCTGCGTCGGAACCGTGACTACCGGACGGTGCTGATCGCCCAGATCATTTCGTTCGCCGGTGACTGGTTCGCCACCGTGGCCTTTGCCGGTCTCGTCCTCGACCGCACCAACTCTGACCTTCTCGCCACGACCGTCTTCGTCGTCTCCGCTCTTCCGGCGTTTCTCGTGACGCCCTTCGCCGGGCCTGTTGCCGATCGTTTCGACCGCAAGCGGGTCATGGTGATCTGCTCGATTCTTCAGGGTTTCGTCGCGCTCGGATTCCTCCTGTCGCAGCGGCACTGGATCGGCTTTGGTTTCGTCGCCCAGGGTGGCATCGCCGCCGTCGGAGCGTTCTTCGGTCCGGCATCACAGGCGGCGATCGTCAACCTCGTTGAACCCGAAGATCTCGCCACCGCCACGGCCGCTTCCTCGTCGGTGTGGGGGGCCATGTTGGCCATCGGTTCGGGGCTCGGCGCGCTCGTGGCCGCACGGTTTGGACGCGCCGTGGCGTTCGAACTGAACGCCGTCAGTTTTCTCGTGGCGGCACTGCTCATCAGCACGGTGAAAGGACGCACGTCCCAACGGGCAGCGGGTGCTGTTCGTGAGCGGATGCGGCCCATTGCCGATTCGATCGAGGCCATTCGCTATGCCCGGTCGAACCGTCATATCAAGGCGTTCCTGTTGTCGAAGGCGGGGTTCGGCCTCGGCACGGGCGTAGTCGGGCTGTTGGCGGTCTTGGCCAAACGCCGATTCCATTCCGGCGACGGCGGTACTGGGGTGTTGCTCTTCGCCCGAGGCATGGGCGTGTTGATGGGCCCGTGGTTCGTCCGCTTCGCCAACCGTCGGGGACTACCCGGGGTCGTTGCGTGCTGCGGTGTGGGGGCGATGGTCTACGGGCTTGGCTACCTCTTTGTGTCGTGGTCGACGGCGATCGCCTTCGCCGCCGTTGCTGCCTTTGTGGCCCACCTGGGTGGCGGCGCGCAATGGTCGTCGGTCATCTTCGGGATCGCCAAGACCGCGCCCGACGAAGTGCGAGGTCGGATCGGGGCGGCGGACTTTGCTCTCGTCACCCTGTCGATGAGTATCTCGCTCGGTCTTGCCGGCCTCGCGTCAAGCCGCTGGGGCCCAGGAGCGACCATACGCGCGCTGGCCATTGTGCAACTGTGCTGGGGCGCGCTGTTTCTGTATCTAACCCGTGAACTTCGCCGCGAACAGCCGTTGCCGGTTTCCGCACCGGCGTAACGTCGTGACGTTCCGGTGGCGGGGTCAGTTTGCGGCGGCAGCTTTCAGGCCGGCGAGCACCCGTGAGGGGGTGAGTGGGAAGCGGTCGAACCACACGCCGGTGGCGTCGTGCAGCGCGGCGGTCACCGCCGGGGCGTAGGTCATGAACGGCATTTCCGACATGCCGCGCACACCGAACGGGCCAAGGGGGTCGGCCAGTTCGAGAACCACCGACTCGACCCGGCGAGGGATGTCGCCAATGCCGGGGATGAGGTACCCCGAGAACCGAGGGTTGGTGATGTGCCCGTCAACGACGTGGAGGTCTTCGCTAAGCGTGTAGCCGTGGGCCTGGACGACGCAGCCTTCGATCTGGCCGACGACGCCCATCGGATTCACCGCTCGACCAACGTCATGTGCGCTTATGACACGATCGATGACGATATGGCCGGTCTCAGTGTCGACACTGAGTTCGATGGCCTGGGTCACGTAGCCATAGGTGAAGTTCGGCGTGCACGACCCGTCGAGCGGACTGAGTGGCTCCGTCGGCGGGGGCACATAGCGGAACGTTCCGATCGCCGGACGGGCACCGTCACGCCAAGCCTTCTCCGCTTCTTCGGCGGCGCCGAGGATCGAGTTCCCCGACATCCACGTGAGTCGACTGGCGCTGGCCGAACCCGAGTCGCCGGAGGTGCTCGTGTCGGAGAAAACGCCTTGCACCGACTCGACCGGAAGACCGACCGCTTCGGCCGCCATTTGCAGGAACGCGGTATGAGCGCCCTGACCGACGTCGGCTCCTCCGTGGAACAGCGTGGCGTGTGTTGGCGTGTCGTCATCGGGTGAACCGAAGAGGTGGATCTCGGCCTCACAGCGCTCGGGGAAGCCGAACGAGAACCCGACGTTCTTGAACGCGCACGCGATGCCGCGACCACGCTTCACCACACCGTCGGCTGGAGCGAGTGAGGCGACCGGAGAGAACGGCGCCGCTGGCATGAGTGCGGCGTCGAACGAGGCGTGCTCGGCGCAAGCCTCGAGGACCTGAGGCAACGTCACCCCCGTGGGCATGACGGTCTGGGTAATGCCGATGCTGCCTTCGCGCAGGATGTTGCGCCGGCGGATTTCGACCGGATCCAGGCCGAGGGCCTCCGCCAACTTGTTCATCTGACTTTCGGCCACGAACGTGCCCTGCGGACCACCGAATCCGCGGAAGGCGCCACCGATCGCGGCGTTGGTATAGACGCCATAACTGTCGACGCGGGCGTTGGGAACTTCGTAGGCGCCGCACACGGCAAGGTGAAGGTTGCCGAGGACCTTGTTCGTTGTGTAGTTGTAGCCGCCGGCATCGAGGTAGCAGTCGGCCTCGGCCACCACGATGCGTCCGTCCGCATCGGCGCCCCACTTGGCGTGCACATGGCCGCGGTGACGTTTGTGATGCCCGACGATCGACTCCTCGCGCGACCACTGCGTGGCGACCTTTCGGTCGATCCCAAGCGCGCGTACTTTCTGGGCGGCGAGGGCTAGGACGATCTGCAACGTCATGTCTTCGCGTCCACCGAACGCTCCGCCGATGGCCGGGTAGATCACCCGCACCTTGCTCGGTGCGAGGTCGAGCGCGTGCGCGATCTGTTCGAGATCCTCGTATGTCCATTGCCCAGCGCACTCGACGGTGACGCGCCCTTCGTCATCGATGTAGGACACCCCGGCCTCGGGTTGTAGGTAGGCATGTTCCTGATACGGGAACTCATAGTCGGCCTCGATCGTCACCGCCGCCCGGTCCCACGCCGCCGATGGGTCACCTTTGCGGATGACATAGTGGGTGTAGGCGTTGGTGGAAAGTCCGTTCTCGGGATGGAGCATCACTTCGGTATGCAGCGCGCTGGCAATGTCGCCGAGCACCGCGAGCGACTCCCAATCGACGACGATGGCGGCTGCGGCAGCTTCGGCTGCGTCGTTCGTCTCGGCGACGATCACGCACAGCACGTCGGCCTCCCAACGGCTGACGTCACACGGTACGAGCGAGCGTCCGGTGTGACTCAGTCCAAGAATGACCGGCTGATCAAACAGCGTCAGCCCGTACTCGTTGACCGGCACGTCGGCCGCCGTGAGAATGGTGACGACGCCGTTCGTGGCGCGCGCTGCGTCAAGTTCGAGAGATAGTAAGCGTGCATGTGGTTGGTTGGTGAAGACGATCTTGGCCACGAGCGCGTCGCTCGGAATGAGATCTGATGGATACGTGGCGGTGCCGTCGACTTTGGCGGTGGCGTCACGACGGAGGACGGACTGACCGACGGCCATCACTTCACCTCGTTGGTCGCAGCGGCTGCTTCGACCGCTTCGATGATTTTGTAGTACCCAGTACAACGGCACAGATTGCCAGCAAGGCCGTGGGTGATCTGCTCGGGCGTTGGCTTCGGGATCTCGTCGAGCAGTGCGGTTCCGGCCACCAGGAAACCGGGAATACAGAACCCACACTGCACCGCGCCCTTCTCCACGAACGCCCTCTGAATGGGGTGGAGCCGTCCGTCGGTCGCCAGCCCTTCCACCGTCGTGACCCGGGCGCGGTGCGCCCTCGCGGCCGGAACAAGGCACGACATCACGGCGGCGCCGTCAAGCATCACCGTGCAGGCGCCGCACTCGCCTTCGGCACAGCCTTCCTTGGTGCCCGTCAACTGGAGTTCGCGGCGAAGCCAGTCGAGCAACGTTGACCCGACGGCACCGTCGGCCTCGTAGGTGGTGTCGTTCACGGTCGTCTGGATAACCGACGACGGATCGAGCATTCCGCCCAACGACACGATCTCGGCCGGTGCGACGGTGGCCGTCCGGAGGCATGGTGCCGCGACCGGCCACCGAACACCTTCGGTTCCGTTGGCGACGGCGTTGAGGGTCCGTCGCACAAGTACGTCGATCGTGTCCTGGCGGTACTCCGCTGTGGCGCGAACGTCGGCAATGGGAGTGGATGCCGCTGACACCGCCGCCGCGGCGTCACTGATCGAGGTGGCATCTAGGGGCCGACCGATAAGCGCAGTTGCGGCCTCATCGACGACGAGGACGGTCGAGGCCACGCTGCCGATGGTGATCCGGGCCGATGTCACGAAGTCTCCACCGGCGTCGAACCCAACCACGGCGGCGAGGTGGAGCACGGAGATGGCCTGCGCGGCGCGGTTACCGAGCTTGACGTAGAGCCCGCGTTCGTTCCGTTGCAAGAGGCGAACGCGAAGTTCGGTCACGAGTTCGTCGTCGGCGCGAACCGTCGAACGAAACCCGGTGATGAACTCGCGCAGATCGACGGAACGAGTGCCGCGAATGGAGCGGAGCGTGACGGTGGCGCCAAGCGCCAGTAGAGCGGAGAGCGTGTCGTTCGCCGGACTAGCGGTGACGATGTTGCCGATCACCGTGGCGCGGTTACGAAGCTGTGGCGAGCCGACCTCCCAACACGCCTGGGCGAGCGGGAGGGCGCGCGCCACGAGCGTTGGATGCGACACCACGTCGTTGTGGGTGACCATCGGTCCGAGGATTGCATCGTCGTCGGTGATCGTGATCGTGTTCGCCCCGGGGATGCGCGAGAGATCAATAAGCACATCCAGTCCAGCGCGACCGTTCCGGTCGATCTCCACGAGGAGGTCGGTTCCGCCGGCGATGGGCCGGGCCTTGGCGCCGTAGGTCGCCAGCAATTTGACGGCGTCGTCGATCGAGGCCGGGGCGACGTAACCCGACGGTGGCGCGGTATGGCGTTGCACCGGATGGAGATGGGTAGCGGTAGGCATTGATCCTCCAGCGTTAGGATTTGGGTCGTTGGCGGACGAGGGTGAAGCGCATATCGCTGGGCGGATACCAGTTGCGGCTCCACCAGATCGGCGTGTTGTCGGCGGTATACCCGGTCTCAGTGATCTGCAGAACCGCTGTCTGTCGGGAGACAGGCTTGCCTGGGTAGTCCACCTGCGAGCCATTCACAGCCGCGACATCACTGAGTTGATACTCGGTGGGTGCATTCGTACGCGTACGGAGGAAGTCGAACAGCGGTTCCGTTTGTTTGGGCCGTTTCACGCACGATGCGGCGAGCGCATCACCGAGGAGTCGCACCGGGACGGCGCACCGGATGTAGATCATCGGCACTTTCGCGGCGAGGAACGTTTTGGTGGTGTGCAGCACCTCGTCGGTCGGTCCCAGGCCGAGCGCCGCCCCGATCTCGTCGTTGGCGGCGCCGATCGAGGCTTCATCGAAGACCACGGTGACCTTCGCTCCGCTCGTGGCGAGGACTTCGCCAAGGTCGCGCGCCTCGGTCAGCGTATGGAGGCGGGCCGACGCTGCAGCGGTCACAAAACTGCCCCGGCCCTGGTGACTGACGATGAGCCCGCGTCGTCCGAGGGCGCCGATGGCAGTGCGAATCGTTGCTCGGCTCACGCCCAGTTCGACGGCCAGTTCGTGCTCGGTCGGGAGCTGATCTCCGGGGGCGAACTCCCCGCCGGTGATCCGTTCGGCGAGCGCGTTCTCCACCTGCGTGGCCAAAGACACGGCACGAGCGAGATGGGGCACCCAGGTAACGGTAGCGGGCTTGCACCCAGAAGTCATCAGTTGACAGCCAAGTTCACGGAATGGAAACGGGGTCGCCACAGCTTCAAACAAGCGTGGGACCGGTCCGTACGAGGCCGCGCCACGAGGGAAAGCGGAGGACCCCGGCGGGGCTCCACTCGCGGTACTCCACGAGACAACGGTGCCGCGGCTCCACGAACACGGCGTTGCGCTCGCCAGGATCGTTGGTGAACGGCCGAGTCGGTCGTATGTCCACCGCCAACAAGGCATGCAGTTCGTCGAGCATGGCGTCGGTGAAGCCGGTACCCACCTTGCCGATCCAGCGCAGAGGCGCGCCCGGCTCGTCACGTTCCGGGAGCCCGAGAAGGAGTGCGCCGATCGTTCGTTGACGGCGACCTTCGCCGGGCACCCAGCCGCCGATCACAAACTCGTCGGTGGTCAGGTTTCGGACCTTGATCCACGATGGCGAGCGCTGTCCCGGTAGATACCGTGCATCGTCACGTTTGGCGACGACGCCTTCGATCCCAGTGGAACGAGTGAGTTCCAGCAGCGCCGCACCATCTTCATAGGTGGTGATGCGGCGCCAGTGTGGCCCGGTCCGGAGGCCATCGATTCGGTCGAGGAGCGCGCGACGCGAGGACAGCGGCAAATCGCATGTCGACATATCGTTGATCGAAAGGATGTCGAACACGACGAAGACCACCGGCACCCTCGAAGAACGGCGAAGCGCGTCGGCGCCGAAAACGCCGAGACGTTCCTGGAGACGATGAAACGACGGAAGACCGTCGTCACCCAAGGCGACGATCTCACCATCCAGCACGGCACTGCTGCCATCGAGCGCCTCGACGATGAACGCCAACTCAGGAAAGGTGCCGGTCACCACATTGCCGGCCCTGGTCGTGATCGTAAGTACGCGTGCTTCATCGATCTCGACGAGAGCACGGATGCCGTCGTACTTGACCTCATAGGACCAATGGTCGCCCAACGGAAGTGGACCCGGCGTGGCTAACATCGGGCGGAGCTCGGTCATGATCGCTCAGCCGAGGTAGGCAACAGTCGCCGATGCCGCCCGCTGGGCGTCGCGAATGCAGGCGGGAACGCCGATCCCGCGATAGCTCGCTCCCGCAAGAACGAGCCCCCGCCCAACCGTCGTCAGAAGATTCTCGATTCGCTCGACACGCGCCGCGTGTCCGGCGTCGTACTGGGGGAATCCGTTCATCCAGCGGGTCACGCGCGCATCGACCGGTCGGGCGCGCACGCCGATCATGTCGCGCAGGTCGTGGTGAAGCGCGTCGACCAGGGCGGCGTCATCGAGGTCGGTGAAGCGAGTGTCACCATCGCGACCGGCCGATGCCCGGATCAGGATGTGCCCCTGGGTGTCTAGGTGCGGCCACTTCTGGTTCCACCAGCTCGATGCCGTGACCAGCCGATGCTCAGGGCGTGGCACCAACATGCCGCTCCCCGGCGGAAGGGTGACCGATCCCGCGGGGTAGGCCAGGAGGGTGAGCGCCACGGAAGCGGTTCGAATTTTCTCGAGCTCACCGGAGACCCCGGGGGCCACCTGGCCGAGGAGTCCCGCGGAAGCTGCTGCCGGCGTTGCCAACACGATGGTACGCGCACGGATGATCGCGGTTCGCGTGTTGACCGTCCATCCACCAATTGTGCGAGAAAGGCTCACCACCTCGGAGTCGGTCGATACGTCGACCCGTTGCGCCAGCTCGGCCACCAGTGACCTGATGCCGGTGCGGGGAGCGAGGAAGACAGGCCGCTCCTCGGTCGTGCCGATCTGACCGCGTTGACCGGCGGCGCCACTGAGCCGCAGTGAGCGCATGAGACTCCGGCTGCGTGCTGCGGCAGCCAGGTTTGGCGCGGCCGATTCCAACGACAGCGTGTCGCAGTCGCTGGCGTTGATCCCGCCGAGGAGGGGATCGACGAGCCGCTCCACGACCTCGCGTCCAAGATGACGCCCGATCGCCTCCGCCACGGTCGGGTCCGCGGTCGAGAACGATGATCGGCGAGGCACGACCTCATCGAGAGCCGCTCGCAGCAAACCACGTGTACGTATGATCCGAGACGAAGCTAGCGACCGGAGCTGGGTAGGAACGCCGAGCACCAGACCGGCAGGAAGGGCTCGCAACGCACCCCGCGACCACACGTAGGCGGCGCCGGTCGCCGGAGCCACGAGTTCGTCGCCCAAACCGAGCGCGTTAGCGAGTTCGACCGCACCAGGGACGCGAGCGAGAAATGCATCGGGACCGGTATCCACGGCGATTCCGGCGACCTCCGCACCGGCGATCTTGCCGCCCGGGGAGCCCGATGCCTCCAACACTCGAACAGTGGTGCCGGGCCGATCCCGAGTGATGAAATACGCTGCAGCCAAACCGGTGATGCCGCCCCCGACGACAACAACGTCGACATCAACAACGTCGACGTCGGCCGGCGCGCTCGGTTCCCGCAGTTCCATCGCCTCAGTCGCGGTCGGTGGTCAGCTCATGGACAAGCGTCACCACGCGAGTGAGGACGTCCGGAGCGATCGACGGAAGCACACCGTGGCCGAGATTAAAGATGTGTCCGCCACCCGCAGCGCGGGCGTCGTCAAGAACCCGACGGACCTCGGTCTCGATCACGTTCCACGGTCCGAGAAGAACAACCGGATCGAGATTGCCCTGCAGCGCCCTTCCTTCTCCGACTCGCGCTCGGGCATGACGAAGGTCCACGCGCCAATCGACGCCGACCACGTCGGCCCCGGCGTCGCCCATCGCGCCGAGCAATTCACCCGTTCCCACGCCGAAGTGGATCCGAGGAACATCGAGATCGGCAAGTCCGCTCAGGACCCGAGCCGAGTACGGCAGCACGTGGGTGCGGTAGTCGCGCTCCGACAGAATGCCGGCCCACGAGTCGAAGAGCTGGATCGCTGACGCACCGGCCGTCACCTGCGCCCGCAGCGAGGCGAGTGCAATATCGGACAACGCCGTCATCAACGCATGCCACGTGTCCGGCTCGGAATACATCATCGACTTGGTGTGCTCGAATTCCTTTGATTTGCCGCCTTCCACCAGGTACGTCGCCACGGTGAATGGTGCGCCGGCAAAACCGATGATCGGCACGCCCACGGGATCAAGTTCATCAGCGCACAGACGGATGGCATCGGCGACGAACGGCGTATGGATCGCGGGGTCGTAGGCGCGCAGACGATCGACATCATCGAGCGTACGGAACGGCCGATCGATCACGGGCCCGCGCCCCTGCTCGATCGAGACGCCCGGCACGAACGACTGCACGGGCGTGATGATGTCGGAGAAGAACACGGCGGCATCCACCCCATGGCGACGAACCGGCTGGAGCGTGACTTCGGCGGCGAGGGCCGGATCAATGAGCATTTCGTGGAACGTCTTGCCAGCGCGGAGGGCCCGGTACTCCGGTAAGGATCGCCCCGCTTGGCGCATGAACCACACCGGAGTCGGCGTGGTCCTCTCGCCGCGACAGGCGGCCAGAAAGGTGGAGGCGGAAAGAGCAGGGCGAGGCGACATCGTCTAGCCGGCCAGCGTTCCGAGGAACTGCGTCTCGGTGAGGTGGGCATAGAGCCCGTCGGCCCCGACGAGTTCCTCATGGGTGCCCCGCTCGACGATCCGCCCACCGTCGACCACGAGGATCTGGTCGGCATCGCGGATGGTCGACAGGCGGTGCGCAATCACGATGGACGTTCGACCGACGAGTGCCTCTGCCAGTGCTTCCTGAATATGGACTTCGGTTTCCGAATCCAGGTGGGCGGTAGCTTCGTCGAGGATCACGATCCGGGGGTTCTTCAGCAGGACGCGGGCGAGCGCCATGCGTTGCTTTTCGCCACCGGACAGGCGGTAGCCGCGCTCGCCGACCATCGTGGCGTAGCCATCAGGCAGCGACGCGATCAGGTCATGGATACGCGCCGCGCGACAGACCTCCTCCAGCTCGGAGTCCGTCGCCGATGGCTTGGCATAGCGAAGGTTCGCCCCGATCGTGTCGTGGAAGAGGTGGGCGTCCTGGCTGACCACCCCGACCGCCTCACGGATCGATGCGCCGGTGAGGTCACGGACGTCGATGTTGTCGATGCGGACTGCCCCGCGGGTGACGTCGTAGAGACGGGGCACCAGCGACGACACAGTGGTCTTGCCGGCTCCCGACGGTCCCACAATGGCCGTGAGCGTGCCCGGCGCGCAGATCGCCGTAAGTCCCTGAAGCACCCAGGCGGACTCGTCGCTGGAAAGTGCTGCGCCCCCCGATTCAAGTGATGCCACGGACACCTCGGAGGCGGCCGGATACCGAAACCAGACGTCGTCGAACTCCACCGTTGCTCCGGCCCCGCCCGACTGGGGCAGAACACGGGCATCGGGCTTCTCGATGATGGAACGGGGCGCGTCGAGCACCTCGAAGATGCGCTCGAAAGAAACGAAAGCGGTAACGAATTCGATACGCGCGCTTGCCAGATCGGTGAGCGGTCCGTAGACCCGCTGGGCCAGGATCGACATGGCGACGAGCGTGCCGACGGTGATCTTCCCGTCGAGCACCTGGTTGGCTCCCCACCAGTAGATCGACGCCGTAAGCAGGGTGCCCACGAGACCAAGGGTGAGATCAAAGACCATGCCGGTGACAGCTCGGCGGACACCGATGGCGGCCACGCGATCGGCCGATGAAGCGAACGCGGCTCGTTCCTCTTCCGGACGGCCGAACAGTTTCACCAGGAGCGCTCCGGACACGTTGAACCGCTCCGTCATGACCGTGTTCATGGTGGCGTTGCGTCCCATCGCCTCGCGGGCCGCTTTCTCCTGCACCCGCCCGACCCGTTTGGACAGCCAGACGAGGAAGGGCACAACGAGCAGCAACGCCAACGTGAACTTCCACGACAGCGTGAGCATGGCGGCCAGGGTGACCGACACGGTAAGTACATTACTAAGCGCGCTTCGTAGAACGAACGTGAACGCTGACTGGGCACCAACGACATCGTTGTTCAGACGACTCATCAGTGAGCCCGTCTGAACGCGGGTGAAGAACGAGATCGGCATCTGCTGCACATGGTCGTAGAGCGCCTTGCGGGTAGACGCAATCACGCCCTCACCCAGAACCGAGCTGAGCCAACGGGTGATGCCACCGAGCGCTGACGACAGCAACGCCACCACCACAAGAACCGTGACCCACGCCGTGATCGAACCGCGATCGCGTGACGGGATCGCCGAGTCGATGATCTTGCGGGTCACCAGCGGCGGCACAACTCCAAAGACCGCCACGATGACGATCGTGACCAGGTAGCCCGCCAGCTGGCGCCGGAATGGACCGGCGAAACCCCACGCTCGTCGGAGCGTCTTCCGGTCAATCTTTTTGCTCTTGATGTCCTCGGAGAACATCCCCATGTGCATTGCTCGCATTTGCTTCCAGCATGCCAGGGGGTGGCTCGAACGGCGCTCGCCCCGGGCCGGTGCTCCGAGCCGGGGCGGCCCGCAGATCCGGTCAGCAGTTCGACGTCGCGAGGGCCCGCAGCATCCGGAGGCTGGCCTCGTCGTCGAGTTCAACCAGGAACGTGTCGAGTGCCCGGGGCCCCTCGGAATGCACGTCGGCGGCCAACACGTTGGCGCCCAGCCCGTGGAGCGCGGCGGCGATCGACGCCAGCAGTCCCACCTCGTCACGGGCCTCGACCTCGACCTTCCAGCGGCCGTGACCCATGGACACGACGCTGCGTACGGCGCATCCGTCGGGGAATGTCGTGGCCTCGGGTCGAACGGAATCGATGGCCAACGCCGCTCGAAGGGCCTGACCGATGAACGGGAAGTCGGGTTCGCCGCTGCTCGGGAGCGTTCGGGCGCTCACCCGCAACCGCTGCAGTGCCAGGCGGTGGGTGGCCCAGGTGGCGATGCGCGCATCGTCGATCGAGAGCTCGTAGTCGGCAAGCACCCCTGCCGTGGTCGCTAGGAGGCCCGGTCGATCGGCGGCGACAACGCTCAACTCCCAGTCGGAGAGTCCCGAGACGATCCGGATACGAACCTCGTTCACCGCCAGCCCGGGGGCCAGCAGCACGATGTCCGTCGCCAGGCCGGCGACCGACGTGCTTTCCCACCATGGCGCCGGAGCATCATCGAGGAGCGCCTCGGCGGTGGCCCGCACGATGCCTTTGGCGACGGCGCGAGCGATCACTTCGTCTCGAACCGCATGGTTGACGAATGAGCCGCCGGAAGGATTCGCAAAGACCATCTCTGGCATCTTCGGCGCGCTCGATTTCCGGGGTGTTTCCCAGCTGTGCCGTGGCGCGAACGTTTCGCCTCACGAACTCGGTCGGTGCGGCCGAGGCCGCTCGGGCGTCGAGTAGCTTCGTTGCGCCGGTTTTTCGACAGATCACGCCGCCAGATCCAGTCGCCGTCGAAACCGACCGAAGGATGGTTTGTGTCTCAGCACCCCGAGTTCGCCACCGAGCAGGCTTACCTGCTTTGGGCCTACGAATGCCTTGAATCGATGCGCGATGCCGCACGACTGCTGCAGTATTCCGTTGAAACCGGTCCCGGAGGAACCCACCAGGCCCGCTTCGAGCGCGACGTGGTGGAGGACCGGGCCATGGACCGACTCGCCCGCCTGCAGATCGGCGGCGAGTCGTTGTTGTTCGGCCGGATCGATCGCATCGGTGATGACGGTCCCGGAACAGGCGAGCGGTTCTATATCGGCCGTCTCCCCGTTTCCGACAAGGAACAGAACGCCGTCGTCGTCGACTGGCGGGCCCCGATGGCCGAGTCGTTCTACCGGTCCACCGGGGCGGAACCGCTCGGTTTGGAACGCCGCCGTCACTTCGCCACGGAAGCCGAGCGCCTCGTCGGCATCGACGACGAGGTCTTCTCCCTGGCCCGTCTGGAACACGACAGCGGCGACGGGCTCGTTGGTACCGGCGCGCTGCTTTCCGCCCTCGGACGCGCTCGTCGGGGTCAGATGCGCGACATCGTCGCCACCATCCAGCGCGAGCAGGACGAAATCATCCGGTCCCCGCTGCCCGGCGCGCTGGTTGTCCAGGGCGGCCCCGGAACGGGTAAAACCGCCGTTGCCCTGCATCGCACGGCGTACTTGCTCTATAGCCACCGGTTCCCTCTCGAGCGCCAAGGCGTGCTCGTCGTCGGTCCGAGCCGCCTGTTCATTCGCTATATCGGTCGAGTGCTTCCCGCTTTGGGTGAGCACGCCGTGGAGCTGGCCTCGATCGACGATCTCGTTGCCGACGTTGCCGTCCGGGCCACCGAGAGCCACGAAACGGCTCGGGTCAAAGGCGACGTTCGGATGGCAGCACTGATTCGACGCGCCGTCCTGACCCGTCAGCGCGTGCCCCGAGAACCGGTGCGGATCCGGTTCGGCGTCACCGAGCTGATCATCAGTGTCGAGGAACTCAACGACATCCTCCAGACGGTCAAGCGGGCCCATCGGGTCCACAACGCGGCCCGCAAGCAGCTCCAAAGCTTGTTCTGCGACCGTCTGGCGGAGCGGTACCGCGAGGCCCTCGCTCGCTTCGACCGCGACACGATCACCTTCGACCGGGCGTCCATTGTGAGCCAGCTGAAGCGCAACGACGATGTGCGAGCAATCCTTGAGCGCATGTGGCCGTGGCTCACGCCCACGGTGCTCCTGCGGGACCTCTTCGGTGCTCCCGCGCTGATCAAGGTGGCGGCCCGGGACTCGCTCACCGAGACCGAACAACGCGCCTTGGTGCGTCCCCGTGGCGAATCGATCGAAGACGTTCGATGGACCTCGGCCGACATCGCCCTTCTCGACGAGGCCTCGACGTTCCTGGGGGCGCTGCCCCCCAACGCTCATGTCCCCGGTTCGGCTCCGGTTCCCGCGATCGTGCCCGGCCAGCACCGCGGCGTGCGGGCCAACGATCCTCATGAGGAAGGCATTCGCACCTATGGCCACCTCGTGGTCGACGAGGCCCAGGACCTTTCGCCGATGCAGCTGCGCATGCTTGGTCGCCGGTCGCTGAACGGTTCTATGACCGTCGTCGGCGACATTGGTCAGGCCACGGGCATGTGGGCGCCGAAGAGCTGGGACGAAGTTCTTGCTCATCTCCCGGTCAAACGCACCCGTCTGGTCGAGCTCACCGTTGGGTATCGCGCTCCGGCCGAGGTCATGGACCTCGCCGCCCGTGTCCTCGCCGTCGCCGCCCCCGACCTTGCCGTTCCCCGTTCGGTTCGGACCCAGGGAAGCCCGCCCGTCTTCGTGTTCTCCGAACCCGAGGAGCCACTCGTGGTGGCCGTGGCCCGAGCACTACGGGACTTGAAGGCCGACCTTGGCGACGGCACCGTTGGGGTCCTCTGCCCGACTGACCTGGTCGGGCCGGTTTCTGACGAGTTGAACCGACAAGGCATCGAACTCGACCCGAACGGCAGTATGGGTGACGGCATCGGTGTCCTTCCGGTCGCCTCGGCCAAGGGTCTGGAATTCGATGGCGTCGTCGTCGTTGAACCGGCCCGGATCGTGCGCGAGGCCGCCCAGGGCCTGCGGGCGCTCTACGTGGCAATCACCCGCACGACCCGCCTGCTGTCGATCGTTTCCAGCGAACCGCTCCCCGACGTACTCATGGCGCCGACGCCGGTCGACGCCGACGCCACCGTCGGCGGCTGAGCACCCGTGGCCCGGACGCCGGCCGAGCTTCGACCGTCAGAGCTGGCGTTCCTGGCCGAGCGACACCTCGCCACCCTCACCACCCTTCGCGCCGACGGAACGCCCCATGTGGTGCCCGTCGGGTTCACCTTCGATACCGAGCGAGGCCTAGCTCGGGTCATCTGTTCCGACGGTACTCAGAAGGTCGCCAATGTCGAACGGTCGCCGTCGGTCGTCCTGTGCCAGGTCAGTGGCGCAGCGTGGCTGGCGCTCGAAGGCCGGGCCCTGGTGGCCCGCAGTTCAGATGCGGTGGCCGAAGGGGAACGCCGGTACACCGAGCGCTACCAGGCGCCCCGACCCAACGACCGCCGGGTCGTCATCGAGATCACTGTCGAACGCATCCTCGGAAAAGGGCCGACCGGATAGCGGCTCTGTTGGATGGGTGCCGCTGGTGGTCTTCGGAAAAGGGTCGACCGGATAGCGGCTATTGTCTTCCGGCCCTGTGTTCGCGGGGTTCGTGCGTCCCTCCATCGGTCGAAAGCCGTGTGGTTACGCCAAGTATGACCAGGACGAGGATCGAAACGGTGTCGACGTTTACCCCGAAAACTTCAGATATTCAGCGTGCGTGGCTCGAAGTCGACGCCACGGACATGACTCTTGGCCGCTTGGCGACCGAGGTGGCGACACGTCTGCGTGGCAAGCACAAGGCGATCTTCACGCCCCATGTCGACACCGGTGACCACGTGATCATCATCAACGCCGAAAAGGTTGCCTTCGACACCAAGAAGGCCGACGCCACCTTCTACCACCGCTACTCCGGCTACCCGGGTGGCCACCGCAGCCGCTCGTACAGCGAAATGCTGGCCACCAAGCCCGAAGAGCTCCTGCGCATCACCATCAAAGGCATGCTCCCGAAGAACTCGCTCGGCCGCCAGATGATCAAGAAGCTGAAGGTCTACGCAGGCCCCACGCATCCCCACGGTGCCCAAGCGCCGACCAAGGTCGATTTTCCCCAGGCCCGCCGGGCCTCCTGAGCTGGAGCACAAAATGTCCCTTCCTCTCGTCCAGGCCACCGGCCGTCGTAAGCGCGCTGTCGCCCGGGTCAGTGTCCGTAACGGCACCGGCATCATCGTCATCAACGACCGTCCGATCATCGAGTACCTCCCGTCGGAGCTCCTACGCATGATCGCCACCGAGCCGCTGCGGCTCACCGAAACCCTCGAAGCGTTCGACATCAACGTCACGATGGACGGCGGCGGTGTGTCCGGCCAGGCCGGCGCCCTTCGTCTCGGCATCGCTCGAGCCCTGATCGAACTCGATCCCGAGCGTCGCCCGGCGCTGAAGAAGGCTGGCTTCCTGACTCGTGACGATCGCAAGAAGGAATCCAAGAAGTACGGCCTCAAGAAGGCCCGTAAGGCACCGCAGTACTCGAAGCGCTAAACGCGCTCAGCTGCAGTACCCGTGCCCACGGCCCTCGGAGCGATTCTCGCCCGGGGGCCGTCGTGCGTCACGGTGTCCCTTTTCGCCGAGCGCACGAGCGCCCGTGGTGTGATGCGAGGTAGTCGTGGGTGTTCGTTTCGGTACTGACGGAGTGCGCGGGTTGGCCAATGTGGAGGTCACGCCCGAATTGGCGCTGGCCCTCGGTCGAGCCGCGTCGCGGGTGCTCGGCGCTGGCGCGTCGCACGCCCGGGTGATGGTCGGGGTTGACTCCCGTCGCTCCGGTGAATTGTTGGCGGCGGCGTTGTCGGCGG
Source organism: Actinomycetes bacterium (assembly GCA_031368095.1). Classification (GTDB taxonomy): domain Bacteria; phylum Actinomycetota; class Acidimicrobiia; order Acidimicrobiales; family JANYDT01; genus JANLQX01. The sequence continues at coordinate 19,802 of JANLQX010000449.1, forward strand.
GCATGGCGTCTGAAGGTCTCGACGTAATCGACCTCGGGATCGTGCCCACGCCGGCCGTCGCTCTCGCCGCCCAACGTGACCACGTGGTGGGAGCGATGATCTCGGCGTCGCATAACCCGTTTGCCGACAACGGCATCAAGTTCTTCGCGCCCGGCGGGGCGAAACTGCCCGACGCCGTGGAGGCCCACATCGAGTCGGAGCTGGACCGGATCCTCAGTGGTGAAGGCTCCCACGCAGCACACGGCGGATCACCACGTAGCGGTGCCGACGTCGGGCGGATTGTGCGTGACCCCGCCTTTATCGATACCTACGTGGGGCATGTGGCTGGGGCGCTGGAAGGCCGCCGCCTCCATGGTCTGCGGGTTGTTCTCGACACCGCGAACGGGGCCGCGTCGCAAGCCGCCCCGGCGGTGTTCCGTACCCTGGGCGCCGACGTCGTCGTCATTCACAACACGCCCGACGGTACCAACATCAACGCCGCGTGCGGATCCACGCATCCGGAGTCGCTCCAGGAAGCCGTGCGCGCCCACGGTGCCGCGGCCGGGTTCGCCTTCGACGGTGACGCCGACCGGATGCTGGCCGTGGATGCGAACGGAACCGTGGTCGACGGCGACCAGATTCTCGCCATGCTGGCGGTCGATCGGCGGGCTAGATCTCGTTTGACCCACGACACGGTCGTCGTCACGGTTATGACCAACCTCGGCTTTCGCCTGGCGATGGCCGAGCAGGGAGTGACCGTCGTCGATACGGCGGTGGGTGATCGCTATGTCCTGGAGGCCATGGTCGCCGGCGGGTTCGTCCTCGGCGGCGAACAGTCCGGTCACGTGATCAACGCCGATATCGCCACCACCGGCGACGGCACGCTCAGCGCGGTGCTGGTCGCCGATCTTTTGGTGCGCTCCGGCCGTTCACTGGCCGATCTGGGAACCGTCATGACACGCCTTCCCCAGGTGTTGCGCAACGTGACCGGGGTGGACCGGGCCCGGCTCGAAGCAGCCGAGGAACTGTGGGACGACGTCCGCACCGTCGAGGCCGAACTGGCGGGCCGTGGCCGCGTGCTTCTCCGCCCGAGCGGCACCGAGGCACTCGTTCGCGTGATGGTCGAAGCACCGACCCACGAAGTCGCCGTCGCCGTCGCCAGTCGCCTGTGCCAGACCGTCGAACGAGTCCTCGGCCCGGCCTCCTGAACCTTCGGACGAGCCTCGGGACGAGAGGACCTGCTCAAGGCTGGTTCGGGGGGCGCCGATGAAGCGCTGAGTGGACGTTCAACGCCTCATCCCGACGAACCTCCGTCCCCCGGCAACAGCGCGCGATCTCGACATCGATATTCAGCTGATCGAGGACCTGTTCCTCCGACGTGGACTTCGCACCGAGCGGTCGAGCATCCGGCGCGTGGCCGGCGAAATTGGGATGTCGCCGTCGATCGTGACCACGGTGTTCGAGGACCTGCGCTCGCGCCAGTACCTCGACGTCCTCAAGCTCGAAGGAAACGACTACCACTACTCACTGACCGAACGTGGCCGTGATCGCGCCGAGGCGTCGTACAACCGCTGTGCCTACTCCGGTATCGCGCCCGTGAGCCTCGCCCGGTATCAAGAGATATGTACCGAGCTGCGGGCGGAGGTCGACGTGAACTCGGCCATCGTCAACGCTGCCTTCTCCGACCTCGTGCTCGCCCAGCGGACGATCGATCGCATCGGTCCGGCCTTCGCCGCCCAGCAGTCGATCTTCTTCTACGGACCGTCGGGTACCGGCAAGACGTCGCTCTCCGAGCGGCTCGTGCGCATGTACAACGATTGGATCGTGGTGCCGCATGCCGTCGAGATCGACGGATCGATCATCACCGTGTTCGACCCGACACTCCATACCCCTGTCAGCAATCAACCGGCCGGATTCGATCCCCGCTGGGTGGTGTGCGAACGGCCTCTCGTAATTGCCGGTGGCGAGCTCGAACTCTCGATGCTGCAGCTGAAGCGTGATCCGATTTCCAAGGTGTACTCGGCGCCGTTGCAAATGAAGGCCAACAATGGCGTGCTCCTGATCGACGACTTCGGCCGTCAGCTCATTGCGCCGGGAGCGTTGTTGAACCGTTGGATCGTGCCGCTCGAACGGCGCATCGACTACCTGTCGCTCGACAGCGGTCTCAAGTTCGCCATCCCGTTCGAGGTGCTCGTCGTCTTCTCGACCAACCTTGATCCGGCCCGTCTCGGTGACGATGCGTTCTTTCGTCGAATCCAGAACAAGATCTTCGTCGGGGCCACCACGACGGAGGAGTTCGACCGTATCGTGGAGATGGCGGCGGTGCGATTCGGACTTCATCTCGAATCCGATTCGGCCTGGCTCGTTCGCACCGTATGTCGGGAGTTCGGCCGAAGTCGCCTCTATCCGACCTATCCCCATGACCTATTTCGCATCGTGAAGTCGATCTGCGACTACGAGCGATCGCCCTATGAGATCGACCGGTCCCGTCTGTGGCAGGCAGCCGAGCTCTACTTCACCGTCGGTTCGAGCGGCGACTGGAATGATGACCACGGCCTCGCGGCATCGTTCACCGCCGAGATGAACGGTTCCGAAGGCACCGTCGGCGCCACCGCCTGACCCGCTCCGAAGCCGCATCGCCACGTGCGTTGCGAGAGAGGTTGCCCCCATAAATGTGGGCTCGTTACCTCGATTCGTCGTGTCGAGGTAAACAGCCGGCAACGGCCGACCGGTAGCCTGGCTCGCCGTGCCACCGACCGCTACCGCCGAACTCGCCGTTGGAACCCCCGTCGTGTCCACCGTCGCCATGCGGGGCGTGCCGGAAGGAACCGGCGGCAAAGTGATCCACGTGCAGGGATTGTCGTGGATCCGCTACTGGGTCTGGTTCGACAACGGCTTGCGGGTCGGCACGCTCGGACGGAACAAGCTGGCGACCACCGCCGAGTGGGAGCGGCGCCACGACGTGGTGACCGCAGTGCCAGGTACCGTTGCTGCTGCGACGGGAGACGAAAGCGCCGGGGCCGTCAGCGGCGATGTCGGCGGAGTTCCGGGCTACCTTCTGGAACGGTCGAAAGCGGCCCGAGCTCGTTTTGCGGCCAAAAAAGGCTGAACGCTCTCCATCAGTCAGGCCACCTCCACCTCCACCTCCACCTCCACCATCCGTCAAGTGTGGAGTGTGAGGCGATCTGTGGAAACGCTAGGCATGCGACTTTTGGTCCCCACATCGCCCCACATTCCACCCTTGGGTTGGTTAGGACGAGAGGCGAAGTTCGAACGTCCACGGGTCGACGATGGTGACCCGTGATCGTCGTGGATCCGGAGTCGACCGGAGCTGGGTGAGTCGACGGGCGAGCTCAGAGGCGCAGGCGTTTGGGTCCTTCAGCACTCGCCCAGCTTGAAAACGCAGGACATGGAATCCAACGGTGAGCTTGTTTTGTCGACGTGCGTCTCGGTCGATTCGTTCCGCACCGGAGTGGGCTGCAACGCCATCGACTTCGGCAAGGAGTATGGCGTCGTCGGTACCCAAGTCGGGGAAGAGGGATGAGGGACCACGGGCTCCGCTTTCGATGACGCGAACTTCGACCTGCGGTCACAGGTGGACGCCGTGACCTCGCGCCGCTATCAACAGCACTGTTTCGGGATAGCTCCCGGTGGGTCGGACCGTCCACGTCGTTGTGTCACCACTCGAAGACGAGCGATGCCGCGTCGGGTGGTCGAGGATGCGCACAGCCGGTTGATGTCGGTAAGCAAATCTTCGTTCCAGTCGGCCGGTCGTCGTCGGTCTGAACCGCGCAGGGCGCTATTGAGTGCAGCTTCGACGGTGTCGGCGGAAACGAAGCGCCCGAGGTCGCCCAGTGTTCGAACAATCGATGTGACCGGGAACCCTTGGATCGTCACGATGTCGGTCGGTCCGAGCGTTCGACTGCGAATGGCCGGCCGTTCGTTGAAGCCGGAGTCCCACGGCACGGTGAGGTCGATCGGCTGCCCGAACACCCCTTCAATTCCATGGAGGATGGCCGCCGTACGATGGCTCAGAACGTCTTGACTCGGCGCGCGGACAAGGTGAGCGCCGAGTTCGGCATGCCACTCGTCGATCCGGCTTCGTTCGGCGTTCTCCGCGAGATAGATACCGCCGAAGACTCGACGCAGCTCGCCGCGGTGGAGTCGTCGATCGATGGTGGCCTTTTCCACCCCGTCCATGAGCAACGCCCGGCGGGTGACGATGGACGCGAGGGGGAGTGGGTTCTCACGTTCGGGCACGGAAGGTTGGTCCACCCATCGCCCCACATTCCACACTTGGCGTCGGTGCCCTGTGGGCGTGCCGGTGGCGGGGTGGTTCCCTGGTACAACCGAGGCGTGAGCATTGTGGGAATTGGGGTTGACGCCGTGGATGTGGCGGTCATGCGCGAGACGATTAGTCGGACCCCGTCATTCGTGACGCGGTGCTTCACCGAGGGTGAACGGTCCTATGCGCAGCGGGCGCGCGATCCCGCTGAGCGATTCGCCGTTCGCTTTGCCGCCAAAGAGGCCGTGATGAAGGCCATGGGTGTGGGGCTCGGGGCGTTCGAGTTCCATGACGTGGAAGTCGTCCGCGCCGACGACGGGGTGCCGTCGATGCTCATCACCGGCAAAGCGGCAACCCTGGCCGCCGAGCGGGGGATCACCCGGTGGTTGGTGTCGCTGACCCATACTGAACTGGTGGCGATCGCCTACGTCGTCGCCGATGGCGGTTGAAGTGGTGATTGCGTGATTCCGGTGGTCACGCCGGCCCAGATGCGTCGAATCGACGACGCCTCAACTACCTCCGAACAGCTACTGATCGAGCGAGCCGGAATGAGCGTGGCCTGGGCCGCCCGCGCTCTGCTGGGCGGGGTTTACGGGCGCCGAGTGATGGTCCTCGCCGGACCCGGCAACAACGGCGCCGACGGACGCGTTGCCGGTCGAATTCTCGCCGGTTGGGGCCTGCGCGTCGACGTGATCGGCGTCGACCGGGCCAACCCGCCACCGGGTGAAGTTGCGGACGTTGATCTCCTCATCGATGCCGCGTTCGGAACGGGCTTCTCCGGCGTGTTCGTCGGACCAACCGTAGGTCCACATACGAAGGTGTTGGCCGTTGACATTCCGTCAGGGGTTGACGGTCTCACCGGACGCATTGATCCGAAGAGCAACGTCCTCCGGGCCGATGTAACGGTCACGTTCGCCGCCCGAAAGCCAGGCCTTCTCCTCGGCGCCGGTGCCGAGCTGGCGGGACGAATCATCGTCGCTGATATCGGCCTCGACGTGGACGTCCCGGAACCCATCACCACCGAACTGGTCGACGATTCCGCGTGGCCCACTCGCCTGCCCCAACGATCGCGAACGGCGCACAAATGGACTGGCGCGGTGCTGGTCATCGCTGGGAGCCCCGGCATGACGGGCGCCGCCCACCTCTGCTCTCGGGCGGCGGCGCGCGCCGGGACGGGTCTTGTCCGGCTCGCCGTTCCGGGCGATCTCGTCAGCGGAAGCGAAATCGTCGGGATGCCGCTTCCCCAGGACGACTGGGCCGGCGAAGTACTCGCCGCGGCCGATCGCTGTCGGGCGATCGTCCTCGGACCGGGACTCGGCCGGCGGGCGTCGACGATGGAGGAGGTTCATCGGCTGCTGACGGCGAGCGAGCTTCGGGACCGGCCGATGGTCATCGACGGCGATGCCCTCTCGGCCGTGACCGAGGATGGCGCCAAGACCCGGCGAGCGGGAACCACGATCCTCACGCCCCACGATGGTGAGTTCACCCGGCTCCACGGCGATGCTCCCGGTGACGACCGCATTGCCAGTGCCAAATCGCTCGCCGCCCGACTCGGCGTGGTCGTGTTGTTGAAAGGCCCGACGACGGTCGTAGCCGGACCCGAAGGACGGGTGGCACTCGTTCGGGCCGGCGACGAACGATTGGCCACCGCTGGATCCGGCGATGTTCTTGCCGGCATCATCGGTTCGTTCCTGGCCGCCGGTCTTTCGCCTGAAGTGGCGGCGTCCACGGCGGCCGCGGTGCATGGCGCAGCGGCCCAACGCGGTCGTCGGGTCGGCTTGTTGGCCGGTGATCTGCCTGACCTCGTGGCCGACGTGCTGAGCACAGCGAGCTAAACACGCCGTGCCGAGCGCGTCGTGGTGAGCGCTGCGGCAGACCAAACTGGACCGGTGATCAGATCATGACCGAGCAACTTCGGCCGACGACGGCGTGGATCGATATCGACGCTGTTCGCCATAACACGCGAGCCTTCATCGAGCATGTCGCGCCGGCTGGCGTGTGTGCCGTGGTCAAGGCCGATGCCTACGGTCACGGTGCCGTCGAATGCGCTCGAGCGGTCCTCGATGCCGGAGCCACGATGCTGGCGGTGGCGCTCGTGGAGGAGGGCATCGAGCTTCGAGAGGCCGGCATCAACGACCGGATCCTGTTGCTGTCGGAGTTCCCACGCGGCGCCGAGGTGGCGGTCATTGAGCACGACCTCATTCCCACGGTGTACTCCTTCGAACGAATCGGTGCTCTGCACGCAGCAGCGGCGAAACCGAACACGCCGGTGCATCTGAAGATCGACACCGGCATGCATCGCGCCGGCGCCCTACCGCACGAAGCGTTGGCTCTGGCCCAGGCGATCGACGCATCCACCGTCTTGTATCTCGAGGGAACGTTCACCCATCTCGCGGTGGCCGACGTCGTCGACTGGAACGATCCGAATCATCCGTACACCTATGAACAGCTGGAAACGTTCGACGATGTGCTGGCCACGTTCGTCGCCGCCGGCATCGATCCCGGCATCTGTCACGTCTCGAACTCGGCCGGTGCGCTGGCCCACCCGCGGGCGCGCTACGACATGGTGCGCGTTGGCGTGTCGCTCTACGGAAACGATCCGGACCCGTCATGTCTCGCCGACACCTTCGGTGTTGCCCCGATCGCGCTCCGCCAGGCGGCGCATCGCCGATCCGCGAGATATACTGGAAGAAGTGTCGGGATCGCCGGTCGC
>JANLQX010000485.1:0-5682 GCA_031368095.1 Actinomycetes bacterium
CCTTGAGGTCCATAAGCGCGCGTAGCCCGGCGTCCCACAGCACGAGGATTCCCTCGACGACGATGATGGGCGCCGACGGCACCGTTTCGACCCGTTCGGTGCGCGTGAAGGTAGAGAAGTCGTACACGGGGACGTCGACGGAGCGTCCGTCGATGAGCGCCGTTACGTGGTTCCGCAGAAGTTCCCAGTCGAACGCCTCGGGATGGTCGTAGTCGACGACGGCGCGGGCCTCGATGGTCAGGTGGGCCTGGTCGAGGTAGTACGAGTCGAGGGCAATCACCGCCACCTGACGGTGACCGACTCGCGAGATCACCCGGTCGGCAACCGTGCTCTTCCCCGATCCAGTTCCCCCGGCCACGCCGATCACCAGCCGACGCCTTGGTGGGGTCCGAGCATCGGTCACGACCGTCGTGTCTAACACGGCGGGTTCACTCCTACGAAGGTCCCCGCACTACCTTTGGGGTTCGATATGGCATCCTCTCCTGCGCATCCCGCCGCGCCTGCGACCGCACCCAAGAAGCGCTTCTCGCCGAGCACGTTGGCGCTGGTCGTGGGTGGGATCATGGCCACGGTCACGGCCGTTTCCGGTATCGCCGCCACCCTTGAACAGTGGCACGGCAACTCCGAGATCCACCGGCCGGTGTTCATCAACGTCCCGTCGGCGGTGCGGGCGGGGTTCTATACCGTTCTGCCGATCTTGTTCCTGACCGGAGCGTGGCTGTTCTCGCAGCGGGTCAAGAACTGGGAGCGCGGCACGCCCGACAATCGGCGCACCACGTCGAAGAACGCCAAGCGTCGTATGGCGGATTTTCGCTCCGGCGTTTATATGCAGACCCTGATGCGCGACCGAGCCGCCGGACTGATGCATTCGATGATCTACTTCGGTTTTATTGGTCTATTCGCCGTCACCACGGTGCTGGAGATCGACCACCAGTTGCCCAACGGTCTCAAGTTCCTGCACGGCGACGTCTACCGCGGCTACGCCGCTTTTGGCGAGACCGCCGGCCTCCTGTTCATCGGCGGCATCTTGTGGGCGATGTACCGCCGCTACGTGCAGCAGGTGTACCGGATTCGTATCAAGAACCGCCCGGAAGACGCGGTCATCCTCATCAACTTCCTCATCCTCGGCGGGTCCGGCTTCCTGGCCGAGGGCGCCCGTATTGCCCTCATGGGACGTCCATCATTTGAGAAGTGGAGCTACGTCGGGTACCCCCTCAGCGCGGCGTTCGACGGGGTGTCGGGGCTGGCCAATTGGCACCGTTTCTTCTGGGGTCTTCATGTCGTTGCCTTCTTTGCTTTCTTGGTCATTCTGCCGATCACCAAGCTGCGACACATGTTCACGTCGCCGTTGAACATGTATCTGAAGGACCGTGAGCGTCCCAAGGGGGCGATGCGCCCGATGCCGAACCTGATGGAGACATCGCTAGAATCGTTCGGGGCCTCGACCATCGAAGACTTCACGTGGAAACAACTTCTTGACACCGACGCCTGCACCATGTGTGGGCGCTGCACCGCCGTGTGCCCGGCCCACGCCACCGGCAAGCCCCTCGACCCACGCGAGATCGTGTTGAAGATCGGCACGGTGATGTCGTTGACGGGTCCGAACGGCGGCCAGGTGTCTCCGCCGGTTTCGATCGATGGCGAGCTCAAGGTCAAGACGTCGAGTGTGTTCGAACGCATCACCTCGGAAGAGATCTGGGCCTGCACCACGTGCAAGGCGTGCGACGAAAACTGTCCCGTCAACATCGAGATCCTCGACAAAATTCTGGACATGCGGCGGTACCTGTCGCTCATGGAATCGAACTTTCCGAGTGAACTCGGCAATGCCTATCGATCGATTGAGAACTCCGGGAATCCGTGGGGTATCGGACAGAACGAGCGTCTCGGCTGGGCCAAGGATCTCGACGTGGCGGTAGCTGAACCGGGCTCGCCGCTTACCAGCGAGTACCTCTACTGGGTCGGCTGTGCCGGTTCGTTCGACGACAAGAACAAAAAGGTCACTTCCGCCACCGTCAAGCTGCTTCAGCGCGCTGGTATCAACGTGTCGGTGCTCGGGCCCAACGAGCAGTGCACCGGCGACCCGGCGAGGCGTTCGGGTAACGAATACGTGTTCCAGATGTTGGCCATGGCCAACGTGGAAACGCTCAACGGCATGGGCGTCAAGAAAATCATCACGCAGTGCCCGCACTGCTTCAATACGCTGCTCAACGAGTACCCCCAACTCGGTGGGCACTTCGAAGTTGTGCATCACAGCCAACTCCTGGAGGCCCTCATCGCCGACGGTCGCCTGGACCTGGCCGGAGCGTCCCTCGACGAGCGGATCGTGTACCACGACTCGTGCTACCTCGGCCGTCACAACGACGTCTACGAGGCGCCGCGCAAGGTGCTCGGCTCACTCAAGGGCATTCAGATCGTGGAGGCGCCCCGCAACGGCACCAAGGGCATGTGCTGCGGCGCTGGCGGTGCTCGCATGTGGATGGAGGAAGACACCGGCACCAAGGTCAACGACGAGCGCTCACGTGAGTTGCTGGAGACCGGCGCGAGTCGCGTGGCTACCGCCTGCCCCTTCTGCTACATCATGATGGACGACGGCGTGAAGGGCCATGGCCGTGACGACGTGATCGTCCAGGACATCGCCATGCACCTGCTCGAAGCGATCGAAAACGCCGAACGAGTAGGCGCGTCAACTGCCCCTGTCGTCACCACGCTCTAGTCGTGGCTGATTCGGAGGCCCTGCTCGACTTCACCTGCCCGCGCTGTGGGCTGGCGGCTCTGGAGAAGTTCTACGGGCCGTGCCGCACCTGTATCGGTGAACTCGTGGTGTCAATGCGCCTCGACGGCACCGGCGTAGCCGCCGGCGACTACGTCCCAAAGATGAACGTCACCCCCAACGCCGTGGCGTCCAAGGATTAGTCCTGCCGAAGCGCTTGGCCCCTAAGGTTTTTGTTGTGATCGGGTCTCCGCCGCCGGTTCCCCGCCGACAACGTCCAACCATCGAAGACGAGTTCCCGGAAAGTGAAAACGCATGAGCGAAGCAACACAAAGCGGTGGACCGACTGGCGGACATGGCAACAAAGCAATCGTCGCTGCGCTGTTTGCCAACCTGGGGATCGCTATCGCCAAGTTCATCGGGTTTCTGATCACCGGATCGGCCTCGCTCCTAGCCGAAGCCGGACATTCGGTGGCCGACACCACCAACCAGGGATTGCTCCTTCTTGGCGGCAAGCAAGCGAAGCAACCGCAGGACGAAAGCCACCCATTTGGCTACGGAATGACCCGCTACTTCTGGTCCTTTGTCGTCGCCCTAATACTCTTTTCGCTCGGCTCACTGTTCGCCATTTTCGAAGGAATCAAGAAACTTCAACATCCTCATGAGGTGGAGAAGCCGGCCGTGGCTATTGGCATCTTGGGAGTGGCGATCTTGCTGGAGGGTTACTCGTTTCGGACCGCCGTAATGGAGTCGCGGCCGCTCAAAGGCAACCAGAGTTGGTGGTCGTTCATCCGAACGTCAAAGGTGCCCGAGTTACCGGTTCTCCTACTTGAAGACTCCGGCGCCCTGGTCGGTCTCGTACTCGCCCTGCTCGGCGTGGGCCTCACGCTCGTCACCGGCAACGCCGACTGGGACGCCATTTCCACCCTCGCCATCGGGGCGCTTCTGGCCGTAATCGCCATCATCCTCATCGTCGAGATGCGCAGCCTCTTACTCGGCGAGGCGGCCACTCCCGAAGCCGTCGCCAGGTTGCGAGGGGCCATCGAGTCGTCACCATCGGTCCGTCGCTTGATTCATGTGCGGACCATGCACCTCGGTCCGGAGGAGTTGCTGGTGGCGGCCAAGGTGGAGCTCGACGCATCACTCGACTTTGCCGCGGTCAGTGCCGTCATCGACGAGACCGAAGCTCTTGTCCGAGCCGCCGAGCCCCAAGCCCGGCTGGTCTACCTGGAGCCGGCCATCTACAACCCGTCGCGTTCGTAAGCACACGTTCGATATGCCTGCGTTTGCCGTTGCTGGCGTCCTGGAGGGGTTCTACGGGGCGCCGTGGTCCTGGGATGACCGGGTCGCCATCATGGAACGGTGCGCGCCGGCGGGGTTGCCTTGGTACGTATGGGCGCCCAAGTCGGATCCATCGCACCGCAAGGCGTGGCGCGATCCGTTCGGCCCCGAACATCTCGAAGGGTTCCGTCGGCTCATCGCTCTCGACGGTGTGCGCGTCGGCATTGCCCTCTCCCCCGGCGCCGACCTGGGTGATCTTGATGCCGACGCCGATGCGCTCGCCGCCAAACTCCGTCCCGTCATCGAACTTGGCGCGGGACTGGTGATGATTGCGTTCGACGACCTCGATCCAGCCGTCACCGACGGGACACGTCACGTCGCACTGATCTGCGCGCTGACTGATCGGGTCGACCTCGGCGACACGCACCTGATCGTCGTGCCGGCGCACTACGCAACAACCAAAGCCACCACATACCTGACCGCACTCGGTGCCGGCCTTCCACCCGAAGTGATGATCGGGTGGACCGGAGCTCACGTGGTCAACGACACGATCACCATGGCCGACGCGGCCGCGTTTGCCGATGCCGTCGACGGCCGGCCTCTCGCCCTGTGGGACAACTATCCGGTCAACGACGCTATGCTTTCCGGTAGCGCATTCTTGCTTCCGGTCTCCGGTCGGGATCCTCGCATCGATGAGTACTGCGCCGCATACTTGGCCAACGCCGCCGTCCTGCCGTGGCTCGGCCTTCCAGCACTCCTGAGTGCCGGTGCGTGGGTCAGCACGGGCGTCGCCACCGCACCCTGGGAGGTCGAGGGTTTCGAGAGTCCGGTTGACACTGCGCTTCTCGCTCAGGCCTGCGACGGTCGCGAGTTGCTGCGGCTCGCCCACGGCGCCATTGCCGCTTCCGACGACGACGACGCCGAGAGCCACCTAAGCGAAGCCGACGATCTCTGGTGGTGGCTCGAGCGCATTGAACACGTGCAACTGGACGGACCGATCGGTGACGCCGCGCACGCGTGGATCCTTCAGGCCCGAGCCGAAGCGGCAGTGTCGATCAATGCCCTCGAACTCCTGGAACGCGACCCCGGCGAGGCCGACGTCGCGATCGCCGTTATCACCCTCCTCCGTGATTGGACGAAGGTTCGTCAAACGACCATCAGCGTGCTTGGTACTCGGTTTGCCATCACGCCCAAGATGAGCGTGGACGCCTCCGGGAACTGGACGGTCGACAACGATGTCCTCGTCGAAGGCCGCAGTGTCACCGACCTGCTGTGTCGTGCCGCTCTGGCCCGACACGCGCAACGCTAAGCGTGCTTATTGAAAGTTGACGTAGTAACGGCTGGGGGTGGGGCCGCGTTGGCCCTGATATTTGGAACCGACGGCCGCCGAGCCGTAGGGATGCTCGGCCGGGGTGGTCATACGGAGGAACGACACCTGGCCGATCTTCATCCCGGGATAGATGGTGATCGGCAGGTTCGCCACGTTGGCCAACTCAAGGGTGATGTGACCGTCGAAGCCGGGATCAATAAACCCAGCCGTCGAATGGATGAGAAGCCCGAGTCGACCGAGACTGGACTTGCCCTCGATGCGGGCCACCAGATCGTCGGGCACACCGATGCGCTCCGCCGTGGCGCCCAGCACAAACTCACCGGGATGAAGAATGAACACGTCGTCGTCACCGATCTCGACG
>JANLQX010000494.1:0-6829 GCA_031368095.1 Actinomycetes bacterium
GAGGCCGACAACATCTGGTTCACCAACCTCACCCTCAATACCAACCAGCTGCACTTCAACAACCACTACTCCGAAGGCGGGATCTTCGGAAAGCCGTTGGTGAACTCGACGTTCACGGTCGCCCTCGTCACCGGGATGAGCGTGAGTGATCTCACCCAGAACGCGCAGGCGAACCTGGCCTGGAACGACATTCGCCTCCCGAATCCGGTCTTCGTCGGCGACACGCTCTACGCCGAGTCGCTGGTCACCGACAAGCGGGAATCGTCGTCCCGCCCAACGGCGGGCATCGTCAGCGTGAAGACCCGTGGCCTCAACCAGAACGGCATCGTGGTGTGCGCGTTCGACCGGACGTTTTTGGTCGCCAAGCGCGGCCACACCCCCGACCGGTTTCCGGTAACCGACCAACCATGGTGAATGCCCCGACGGCGAGGGTGCATCGCAGCACCCTCTACGCCCCCGGCGATCAACCGGAGAAACTGGCCAAGGCGGTCAACGCTGGCGCGGATGGCGTGATCTGCGACCTCGAAGATGCGGTCGCCCCATCGAAGAAGGGTGATGCCCGAGCCTGCGTTGCCGAGTTCATCAGCCACGACGCACCGACCGATCTGCTGGTACGTATCAACTGGGGAGCGGTCGGCCTCGATGATCTGCGCGCTGTCGTTCCCAACTCGTCGGGGTCGTTCACCGGCATCTACGTTCCCAAGGTCTCGACCGTCGATGAGCTCGCCCTGATCGACGACGAGCTGACCCGACTGGAACAGGCCAGCGGCCGCCAACAGGGTTCGATCGGCATTGTTGCCCTGCTGGAAACAGCGCGGGGCATCCTCAACGCTCCGTCGATTGCCGGCGGTCGGCGCGTACGACGTCTCGCCATCGGTGAAGCGGATCTCGGCGCCGAGCTTGGCGTGGAACTCAGTCCGGACGACGAACGTGAAATGCTCAGTGCGCGTAGCATGTTGGTGTTGGCCTCGGCGGCGGCAGGTATCGAGCCTCCCGTTGGCCCGGTGTCGACCGACTTTCGAGACCTCGACGCATTGCGGGCGTCGTCGGAGGCGCTACGACGACTCGGCTTTCGCGGTCGCTCGTGCATCCATCCGGCCCAGGTCGCCATCGTCAACGACGTCTTCACGCCCACGTTGGCGCAGCTCGAACGCGCCCGCCGCCTCGTCGAACGCTACGACGCCGCGGTTGCTGCGGGAGAGGGCGTCATCGCCGATGACAAGGGCAAGATGATCGACGAAGCAGTGGTCAGGTCGGCCCGACGAACGATGGCCCAGGAGGCTTCCAATGACCGTTGAACCACTCGACCTGCGCCAGGAGCACGACTGGCTCGACGTGATGATTCCACTTGCTGAACCCTCCGTCGAGATGCTCCGTCTGCACCTCGATCCGGTCGCCAAGTCCTCAACGGCATTCGTACGCTTTCCGGACGGTTGGAACCGGGGGGTCGAATGCCGCTACTCCGTCGACGAGGAGATCGTGATGCTGGGCGGTGAACTGCAGATCAGCGGCGTGACCATTCCCGATGGCTCTTACGGCTTCATTCCGACCGGAGTGCTGCGAACGAACACGCTGACGCCGACCACCTCGCTCGCCCTGGCCTGGTTCAGCGGCCCAACGGGCGCCACGGACGATGCGGTCGACGCTCCAATCGTTGTCGCCGACCTCGCCACGGTCGCGCTTGATCAGGTGAGCCCGCTCGGCGGTCCTGGCCGTCTCCTACGCATGTCAGCCAACGGCACCTGCTGGCTGCTGGAGTCGGTTCCGCCCGGAACCCTCGCTCCGGTCGATGCCGACGCCGAACTGTGCGACCTGGCCGAAGCCCGCTGGTCCGCCACCCCGGCCGGACGCCCGCTTTCCACCTGCGCGGGGCGCGCCGTGGCCCGCTTCACCCCGCGGTAGCCGTTTCCTGGGTCAGCTGAGTGTTCTGGGTCGGCTGAGTCGCTTTCACGCCACTGAGCTGACCCAACAAACTGAGCTGACCCAGAAGTGAGGGAGCGCGGCGTTAGGCCGGAAGCGCGTCGACGAACTCGTCCACGCGGGTTGCGAAGCGGACAGGGTCGACGAGGTGCGGATAGTGGCCATGGTCGGTCCACCGCTCGAACGAGGCGGCCGGGATCTGCTGGACGAGCCAGTCGCGGTAGTCCGGGCCGGGGTCGATGCCGTGGATGGCCAGGTACGGCGCGGCAATGGTGGCAGTCATGGAAGCGACGAGCGCGTTGAGGCTGCCGGCGCTCAGTATCAGTACCGGCTCCCAAACAGCGAGCACGACCTCGGACCTCGGAACGCGAATCGCTTCGATGCGAGCAGTCTCGGCGTCCGATAGCGGACCCCGCATCGAGTCGAAGACCATGCCGATCGCTTGGCGGAACGCCGCGTCGTCGCCGCGCAGGAGGGGTTCGAGCTGACGGAGCCCCGCCTGGAAGTCGGCGAGACGCAACGGTTGGTCGACGTTGATGACCCCGCGCACGCTGATTGCGGAAGCAAGCGCGCTGACCACGGTGCCGCCCAGTGAATGGCCGATGACGATCGCCGTCGACGGATCAACGTGATGGACCGCCATCTGCGCCAGCACATCGCCCGCCATGGCGGCAAGGTCGAACGGACCCGACGACGGGTTCGACCCGTGACCGGGAAGGTCTACCGCCAGCATCCGGTGTCTCTTCGAAAGAAGCGGCAGGAGTGGATCCCAACTTCTGGAGGACTCGGTAATGCCATGCACAAGGACGAGGTCAGCCATGCTCGACGGTACGTCGACCGCGCCTATGCGTGCAATCTGCCCGGAATCGGGCAAAACTATGGACATGGCCGCCCCCACGTCACAGAATGAGCTGGCGGTACCGCTGGAACGCCTCCGGGCGACCCCGTTCGACGAACTCATCGATCACCTTGTCCGCTCATCAGCTCTCACCCGGGCCGAGGCGGTTCGGGTGATCTCCGAGGTCGTGGCGTTCTTTCACGAACCCCTCGAAAACTTCGTAAAACGTCGGCACCGTGAACTCCAGGCCGACGGCCTGGCCAACGTGGCCATCTACGCGCAGATCCAAGGTGAACTTCGGTTCGTCCGGCTCGCCGCCCCGATGCTCACCGAACGCCAGATCCGCCGACTCATCTACGGCTAGGTCAAATCAGCCAACTAACAACAAAGCGAGCAAGAATTATGTGCGGTGTCGTTGCCTATATTGGATCCCAGCAGTGCCTCCCCATTCTCATGGAAGGGCTCTCACGCGTCGAATATCGCGGCTATGACTCGGCCGGAGTCGTCGTCAATGGGAAGAAGGGGCTCACGGTCGTCAAGAAGAAGGGCAAGCTCCGCGAGCTGGAGAACGCGTTGCCCAAGACGATGGCGGGCACGCTTGGGATCGGCCACACGCGTTGGGCCACCCATGGCGAACCGAACGATGCCAATGCTCACCCTCACCTCGATGCGACCGGAACGGTTGCCGTGGTTCACAACGGGATCGTCGAGAATGCGTCGGAGCTGAGGGCCCGCCTCGAGGCCGACGGAGTGGTATTCGCCAGTGACACCGATACCGAGTGTCTCGCCCATCTGATCGGACGTCGCCGCGCCACCGGTCTGTCGCTCGAAGAGTCGGTGCGAATGTCTTTGGCCGAGGTCGAGGGAACTTATGGCCTCGTCGTCATCGACTCGACCCAGCCCGACCGCATCGTCGCCGCCCGGAACGGATCACCGGTGATCATCGGTATTGGCGAGGGAGAAATGCTCGTCGGCTCCGACGTGAGCGCGCTCGTTCGCCACACCTCGCGCGTTGTTCCTCTCGATGACGGTGAGCTTGCCGTCATCACGGCCGACGGATACCGGACCATGGCGCTCGACGCCACCCCCACCCAGAAGCGTCCGTTCGACGTGAATTGGTCGATTGAACAAATCGACCGAGGAGGCTTTGCGCATTTCATGGCCAAGGAGATTCACGAACAGCCAGCCGCCATCGAGCGAGCGCTGCGGGGTCGTCTCGACGAGCGCTTCGCCACTGTCAAGTTCGGCGGAATCAATCTCACCGCACGCGAAGTCCTCGATATTCGGCGGGTGAAGATTCTCGGCTGCGGCTCGGCCTACGGTGCCGGGATGGCGGGCGCACAACTCATCGAAACGTTGGCCCGCATCCCGGCCGATGCGGAATCGGCCAGCGAGTTTCGCTATCGCAATCCAGTCATCGAACCTGATGTCCTCTACATCGCCATGAGTCAGTCCGGTGAGACTGCCGACACGCTCGCCGCCGTGACCGAGATCAAACGCAAGGGTGGACGGGTCCTTGCCGTGGTCAACGTGGTCGGCTCCACCATTGCTCGTGAATGCGATGGCATCTACCTGCATGCCGGACCCGAAGTGAGCGTGGCGTCGACCAAGGTCGTCACCTCCATGGTCGTGAGTTTGGGAATGTTGGCCACCTACCTCGGTCGCGTTCGAGATCTCGGTCCTTCCGACGGCACTCGCCTCATCGCGGGGCTCAAAGAGCTCCCCTCGCTCGTGCAAAAGGTCTTGGACTCCGAGTCCCATATCAGTCAGATAGCGCAAAAATATGCACACGTACCGTCGATGTTTTTCATCGGACGGAACACTGGATTTCCCATCGCCCTGGAAGGGTCGTTGAAGCTCAAAGAGATCAGCTATATCCACGCTGAGGCCTACCCGGCGAGCGAACTGAAGCATGGTCCGCTGGCACTTGTCGGTCCGGAATTTCCGGTGGTCGCCATTGCGCTTGACGATCCGATGGTGGAAAAGAACGTGTCGTCGGTGCAGCAGGTTCGCGCCCGGAAGGGGCCAACCATTGGCATCGTCCAAACTCGCGGCCGCCAGCTCCACGATGCTCACGAGGGGGGCCTGTTTGACGACCTCATCGAAGTCCCGGTGTGCGAACCGGAATGGGCGCCGCTACTCGCCGGCGTGGCGCTCCAGCTGCTCGCCTACCATGCCGCGATCACCCTCGGTCGTGACGTGGATCAGCCTCGCAACCTGGCGAAGTCCGTCACCGTCGAATGACCGGTACCGTTCGCTGATGCTTCGTGTTGTCGTCACCGGACGGATCCCCGGAGAGGCATTGGAGCCATTCCGATCCGACCCGGCGTTCGAGCTGGTCACGTGGTCATCCGACGAACCGATCCCGAGTGCCGACCTGCTCGATTTGGTGAGGGGCGCACACGCAATCATTACGCTCCTCACCGATCGGGTCGACGGTGACGTGCTCGATGCCGCTGGATCACAACTTCGAATCGTCAGCAACGTTGCCGTTGGTTACAACAACTTCGATCTCGCCGCATTCGCCGAACGGGGCGTTGTTGCCACCACTACGCCGGGCGTCCTCACCGACGCCACTGCCGACATCGCCCTCGCACTCATCTTGATGGTGACGCGTCGCCTGGGCGAAGGGGAGCGAGCGATCCGGTCAGGCGAGCCGTGGAAGTGGGGGATGTTCTACAAGTTGGGAACCGCCATCGCGGGTCGCCAACTGGGCATCGTGGGACTCGGAGCGATCGGCCGGGCGACGGCGGCGCGGGCGCACGCCTGCGGAATGACCATTGCCTATACCCGTCGTCGGGGGCTGGACGCAGAATGCGACGAAACCCTGGGCGCCCACTACGTCGAACTTCCTGAACTTCTGGCCACCAGCGATGTCGTCTCGCTGCACTGTCCCTACTCGGAGCAAACCCATCACCTCATTGATGCCCGCGCCTTGGCGGCCATGTCGCCAAGCGCCTTTCTCGTGAATACCGCCCGCGGCCCGGTGGTCGACGAAGCTGCGCTGGTCGCCGCCCTCGATGCGGGCAGGATCGCTGGAGCCGGGCTCGACGTCTTCGAACACGAGCCGATGGTGCATCCCGGGCTTCTCGCCCGAGAAAACGTGGTGTTGCTGCCCCACCTCGGTTCGGCCACGGCGGAGACCCGGCTGGCCATGGCACGCCTCGCCGCGGAGAACGCGATGGCCGTTCTCCGCGGCAATGAGCCGCTTTCGGCGGTGAGCGTCTGCTGACCCCGGCGTCGCTGGCCGCGCGAATCCGAGGTCAGCAGGCGCTCACCGAATACGCCCGCCGGTGTCCGCTGCCTGAGCTGGAACCCATGTGGATTCCAGCTCTCCGCCGATCAGCTGGCGGCAATCAGGAACTCGCGGCCCACGGGAGCCGATAGGCCCGGCTCGAACAGTTGCGTGCGGTCGCTGGCCATACGAAGCGCCTCGCCCGGCGACGGCATAGGCGAAGTTTGCCGACACGATCCGAGGTAGGGGGACCTGTCCTCGCGCATCGATGATGCCCACGCGAACGCGTCGTCGCTCAGACGTACGAGTTGATGCTCGCAGTCGCCGTCGGGGCTGACCAGGAGCTCTCGCTCCCACAAGAGATCGAGGATTTCCTCACCCCAATGCCTGATCGCCGCCTCCAGGTCGGACGCCACAATGCTGTGGAGAACGCCTTCGAGCACCCAGCCGAGGGGCCCGACCCTCTCGGTGAGTGCTCGTCGGAGATGCTCCGGCCCGGACGGGCCGAATGAACAGTGCGGCGAAGCGCCGGTGAGGATTTCGCCGCTCAGCCCGAGGTCTGCCATGCGGGCGCCGGGACGAGGACGGCGGAGGGGATTGCGACCGGAGTGGAGACGGTCTTGCGGACGGCGGTGATGCGGGTTTTTGCCTTGGCCTTGTGGGGGGCGGCAGAGGCCGATGATTGCCCGGCGGTGGCCAACCCGGCAACCAGGGCCAGGGAGAAGACAGTGGCGGCGAAACGGCGGCGAGCGATGGATCCTTGCGTGCTGGTGATATTGGTCATACCAATACCGTAAGGAAGCGACTCGGTCGGTCACATCGACCGTTCGGACGGG
>JANLQX010000502.1:0-7241 GCA_031368095.1 Actinomycetes bacterium
ATCGGCTCTTCGGAAAGGTCGAGCATGTGCGAGCTGTACAGCGGTTTCCCGGTGGCGTTGAAGTGCGCCTCGCCGGCATCGAGGACCCCGTCGATCCAGCCAAGTTTGTCCTTGGCACAATGGTCGGT
Source organism: Actinomycetes bacterium (assembly GCA_031368095.1). Lineage (GTDB taxonomy): Bacteria > Actinomycetota > Acidimicrobiia > Acidimicrobiales > JANYDT01 > JANLQX01. Next base: position 129 of record JANLQX010000502.1, read on the forward strand.
GTGAAGGATCACCCGGGCCCCGTAGGCCTCGGCGAGGGTATGAACGGTCTGTGCTCCGGCAATCGATCCGAGAACCGATGGGCGGTCGCCTTTGATGCCGATGCCCTTGCCAGCAACGAACGCTCCGCCGCCGTGAGAGAACTGCACAATGACGGGCGAGTTGACCTTGGCCGCCGTTTCCATCACCGCGTTGATGGTGTTGGAGCCGGTGCAGTTCGCCGCCGGAAGGGCGAAATGGTTGGCCTTGGCGAGGGCAAAGACGGCCGAAACGGCGTCGCCGGTCAAGACGCCAGCGGGGAATTGTTCAGAGAGGCTCACATCGCAAGGTTATGACAGCCGGAGATGCCCGATCGACGTTTCCGATGAGGAGCGGGCGTGCGCCGGTCAGTGTTTCGGAGGAGCGATTTCTCCGGAACCGCGCTCGGTGACCGCGGCCGTCAAGATCTGGCGCTCGGGAGGGCGCGGACCGTCTTCAAGTCGGCGAAACAACAGCTCGGCGGCGCGTCGTCCGAGCTCGAGCGGGTACTGCGGGACCACGGTGACACCGGGGGTGACAACGGCACCGAGATCGACGTCGTCGAAGCCGATCTGGGCAATGTCGTTGCGCAGTCCGAGGGCATGAAGGGCCTGCAGGGCTCCGAGCGTGATGAAGTTCTGCGCCGTGAACAACGCTGTCGGTCGGGGCTCGGTCTGTAGGTAGTCGGTGACGATCCGCTGCCATTCGTCCGGCGTGTGCAATCCGGTTCGAATCCGCTCCGGATGAACCTCCAAACCGGCCGCAGTCATGGCTTCACGAAATCCGGCCAAGCGAAGGCGGGCCGAAAAGATGTCGAGCGCAGATCCAAAAAACGCAATGTCGCGATGCCCGCGCGCCAAGAGGTGTTCGGTGCCAAGTCGGGCTCCGCCCTGGTGATCGCTGCGCAGCAGGTCGACCTGATTGGCTTCGTTCGGCTCCAGGTCGACGAAGACGAGCGGCGTGCCACGCGCGATCTCATGCCCGAGCGGACCGATGTGGTCGCCGGTCGGCACCACGATGAGTCCGTCGACCCGGCGGGCCACGAAAGCACTGACCAGTTGGTCCTGTCGAGTCGAATCGCCGTCGGTACTGCCGGAGAGGACGAAGTAGTTGTGTCGGCGGGCCACTTCTTCGATCCCGCGCAGAATGGACGAAAAGAACGGGTTGGCCACATCAACCAGAACGAAGCCGATGACCCCGGAGCGCAGGTCAGTGGTGCGTAAGCGGCGGGCCCGATCGTCGGGCTGGTAGCCGAGTTCAAGGATCGCCGCTTTGACCCGAGCCGTGAGCTCGGGGCTGACGCCGTCTTCGTCGTTGACGACCCGGGACACCGTCTTGAAGCTGACGCTGGCACTGCCGGCAACGTCTCGCAACGTTGGGCGACGCGAAAGAGGAGGGTTGGACGAGATGATGCGAGCAGCGTAGGCGCCGTACACGTGCTTGACAACGTTGTCTTGTTCTCGTTAAGGTCTTCGCTCGAAAACGTTTTCAAAACGAAGGCGTTCTCGTACTCACTTCATTTCCAAGGGGATTGCGCCAATGATGAATAACAAGATGCGCGGCACTGCCGCCCTGTTTGCGGTGTCCGCGTTTGCGTTCGCCGGATGTAGCAGCAGCTCGAAAGACACCACCGCCGCCGCCGAGACCACCGCTGCTGCGGCCGCCGAAACAACGGCTGCAGCAGCCGCCGCCGATACAACGGCCGCCACCGCTGCTGCGGACACCACCGCGGCCGCTGCTGCTGCTGACACCACCGCTGCTGCCGCCGCTCCGGCCGCCGGCGCCAAGGTCGGCGTCACGCTGATCCTCAAGACACTGTCGAATCCGTTCTTCGTGTCGATGCAGAAGGATGCGCAGGCCAACGCCGACAAGCTCGGCGTGAACCTGACCGTTGCCGCCGGCAAGGACGATGGCGATACCGCCACCCAGATTGCCGCCATCGAGGCCGCCGTTGCCAAGGGCGACAAGGGCATCCTCATCACGCCGAGCGCCGACGACGTCGTCCCGGCCCTCGACGCCGCCCGTGCCGCTGGTCTCCTTGTGATCGCCCTCGACACGCCGCCGAACCCGGCTACCGCCGTCGACATCACGTTCGCCACCGACAACTACAACGCCGGTCAGCTCATCGGTCAGTGGACCGCTGGTCAGCTCGCCGGTAAGAAGGCCACCATCGCCATGCTCGACCTTTTCACCGACAAGGTCGTATCGGTCGACACCGGCCGCGATCAGGGCTTCCTCAACGGCATGGGCATCGTCAAGGCCGAAGACAAGTCCGGCAACGGCAAAGAGCCGGCCACCGGCAAGTACAGCGGTGGCGACTACTCCGTGGTCTGTCATGAGCCGACCAACGGCGCCGTCGACGGTGGCAAGACCGCCATGGAAACCTGTTTGACGAAGAACCCCGACGTCAACGTCGTCTACACGATCAACGAGCCGGCCGCCCAGGGTGCCTTCGACGCCCTCAAGGCCGCCGGCAAGGAGAAGGGTGTGCTCATCGTCTCCGTCGACGGCGGCTGCAAGCCGGGCCTCGAGCTTGTTGCCTCGGGCGTCATCGGCGCCACGGCCCAGCAGTACCCGGGCCAGATGGCCGCCAAGGGAATGGCCGCCATTGTCGATCTCGCCAATGGCAAGCCGAAGCCGGCCGTTACTGCCGGCCTTGACTTCTTCAATACCGGCGTTGCCCTCGTGACCGACAAGGCTGTCGACGGCGTGAAGAGCATCTCGGTGGCCGACGGCCAGAAGATCTGCTGGGGCTGAATCCTCAGTAAGAAAGAGTGATCACGAGTACCTCCCTGTCTCGTGATCGCCCGTGTGTTGGATGCTTCGGGGGTGGCCAGTGGCCACCCCCGAGGTGTAACCAAGGGGAGATGCGTATTTCACCGGAATGTTCTGACTGCCTCCTGGGGGACTTTTGATGGACACGACTTCGGCCACTGACGTCGCCGCCGCGTTCACCCCGCGCAGCGGTCCGATCGCCCGAATCCAGCACGCGCTGCACCGCTATCCGACGCTCAGCCCAGCGACGGTGCTCCTCTTTGCCTCGGTCGTCTTTGCCGTGCTCGGCAAGGGTCGATTCCAGCGGCCCGAAACGATTGGCATCATCCTCCAGCAGACGGCGGTTCTTGCTGCCCTGGCGATCGGGCAGACGATCATCGTGCTCACTGCCGGTGTTGATCTCGCCGTGGGCACCGGCATGCTTCTTACCCACCTCGTGGTCGCCAAACTGGTGGCCGAGCGAGGGGTGAACCCGGCCCTGGCCCTCGTTGCCGGCGGACTCGTCGGCATGCTGCTGGGTGCGGTGCACGGCAATCTCGTGACGAGGATCGGGCTCCCGCCCTTCATCGTCACGCTCGGAACGTTCTACGTGTTCCAGTCGCTCGGACTCGTCTACAGCAAGGCGCGGACGATCTCGAAGGCTGAGCTCGGTGGCGAGAACTCGCTGCTGCTGTGGACCGGCAAGAAGATCTCGATCGGTTCGATGCGGATCACCGTCGGCGTGGTGATGGTGATCGTCATGTATGTGGTGTTTACGTACATCCTTTCCAACACTGCGTGGGGTTCGCACGTCTACTCGACCGGCGACGATCGGGAGGCGGCTCGCCTCGCCGGTATCAATGTGAACCGAGTGTTAGTAAGCGTCTATATGGTTGCTGGACTCCTCTACGCCATCGGCGGTTGGGTCCAGCTCGGGCGGTCGCTGTCGGCCAGTAGCAATGCCGCCACCGACGTGAATCTGGAAACGATCACCGCCGTAGTCATTGGCGGCACCAGCCTCTTCGGCGGGCGCGGCCGATTATCGGGAACGCTCGTTGGTGCGCTGGTAGTCACCGTGTTCCGGATCGGTCTCACGCTCGCCAGCGTCAGTCCGTATTGGCAAAACTTCGCCATCGGATCGCTCATCATCGTCGCCGTTGGCCTCGACCAATGGATCCGAAAGGTTGCCAAATGACCATCACGTCGACGTCCGTCGCCGCTGACCGAGCACCGATGCTTTCAGCCACTGGATTGGTCAAGCGGTTCGGACGGGTAACTGCCCTCAACGGCTCCGACTTCGAGCTGTATCCGGGCGAGATCCTCGCTGTGATTGGTGATAATGGGGCCGGGAAGTCATCGCTCATCAAGTGCCTTTCTGGCGCGATGGTTCCCGACGATGGCGAGATGTTCCTCGACGGCCAGCGTGTCGCCTTTCGTCGACCGCAGGAGGCGCGAGCAGCCGGTATCGAAACGGTGTACCAGACGCTGGCTGTTGCTCCGGCTCTCGACATCGCCACGAACGTGTTCCTCGGTCGCGAGCGTCGTCGTCCAGGTCCCCTCGGCACCGTCTTTCGGATGCTCGATAAGCCCGGTATGCGACGCGATGCCAAGAAGGCCCTTGATGACCTCGGGATCGGCACGTTGCAGGACATCACCCAGGCGGTCGAGACGCTTTCCGGCGGTCAACGCCAAGCCGTAGCCGTGGCCCGCGCTGCGGCGTTCGGCAGCAAGGTAGTAATCCTCGACGAACCCACCGCAGCGCTCGGCGTCAAGGAGTCCGGCCAGGTGCTCCAGATGATTCGCGACCTTCGGGACAAGGGGCTACCGATCATCTTGATCAGTCACAACATGCCTCACGTGTTCGACGTAGCCGACCGCATCCATATCCAGCGTCTCGGTCGACGCGCCGCCGTTGTCGATCCCAAGTCCGTCTCCATGTCCGACGCCGTCGCCATCATGACCGGAGCAATGACCGCACCGTAACCGCGAGGTGGTGCGTCAGCCGATACGGGCCGAGGTTTCGACCAGGTCCACATGTGATCCGCCCAGATGTTCGGCGACCCTCGATGTTTTTGCCCAGCCGTTGCGCCGCCTGACGAGTCGCACGAGCGAGCGCCATGCAATCACGTACGACAGATTGACGAGCACGACGTAGGCGAGCCCATCGTGGAGTGACCGCCGTCTGGTGACGAGGACGCCTTCCGTATGGGCGCGTACGGCTCGGTAGGTGAAGGCCCACGATGCGAGCGGGAGGACAGCAGTGCCCCAGAACATCACGAGCCACATCCATCCGCCGTCGTGTCGCACCCACGAGGCCCAGTCAGCGGGGCTTCGAACGAACGCCCGTCCGGCATCGATGAGTGGCAGGGGAAACAGGAAAGTGGCGAGAATCCACAGCCACGGCTGGATCAGGTAGTAGCAAAGCTCGAGTAGCGCCCACGGCCCGATGAACGCACTTCGCCAGAGGTCGGGTAGGTAACGCACGCACTGCATCGAGCCCTGGCACCAGCGCGTCCGTTGGCGCAGGTACCGCGAAAGCGACGGGAGGGCCTCTTGGGCGACGTAGCAACCCGGTGTGAACCGGGTGACCCACCCGGTCATCAGGAGGTGCAGCCCAAGTTCGAAGTCTTCGAGCAGTCCGCCGTGCCACGGGCCCGGTCGGTCCGCCCTCGGCCGGCGCCGCTTCGAATCCCAGCGCGAGGCGTCGAGCAGCACGATGTCGTCGAGCGCAGCAAGGCGAGTCCACTGTCCGTTCCCGCCCATAGCGACCGAAGACGTGTGATGACGCGTGTGCTGGATCGCAGCAATGGAGGCCCGGAATTCCAGGTCCTGCAAACGCAACAGTGTTGCGCCCAGGTAGTTCCGCCATCGGCCGAGTCCTGGGAGTGGGTTGGTATTGTCGGCGTTGCGCATCCACACGTCCTGCTGCACGGCTCCGACCGACGGATCGGCAAAACAGTGCGGGCCGGACAGCACGGTAAACGTTTTCGGATCGAGAACACCATCAGCATCGACGACGCCAACGATCGTCCGCATTGGTGACGTGAGCGCTTCGGGATCTTCGGCAGCCCGCCGATCGATGATGGCGAGGTATGCCGCGTTGAGGACATCTCCCTTGCCAGTTCTGGCGTTTGGTAGCTGTCGGGTGACGACGCTGACGCGGTCGTTGCTCCGTTCCCACGATGCCGCGATGTCGTGCGTGGCGTCATCGGAGGCATCGTCGACGACCCAGACGCGTGCTGGGGAAGTTTCGAGAAGCCGGCGGAGTGTTTCGTCGAGGACCGCAGCTTCGTTGAGTGCCGGCACGATGATGTGCCACTCGAACTCGTCGGGGTTGCCGGAAATGAAGCGCGCTGGTTCGGACCGAAGCAGGTATGTCGACGAAACGACGTGCAAGATGAAGAGCGAAACGACGAACAGTCCGAACGTGGATGCGACAGCGACGAGCAGGCTCATGACACAGGTGTCTCGGTTGGCTGGTCATGCAGAGGTCTACGTACGACCCGGAGGAAGCCGACGACGGAACATCCGATAGCTGCCATCGAGAAGAGCGACCCGATGAGGAGGTGACCGAGCGGGAAGCCCTGGTCGAATCCAACCCACCGCGCGCACGCGCCGATGATGACCAGCCGAACTTGGTTGGCAATGGTGAGTAACACCGCACACGAGGCGACGGCGGCGGTGGCACGGGCGATGGACACGTTGGGTGAGCGGACGACCAGGGCGGCGGCGAACAGGAGTGGCACCGTGAGCAACATGGCGCCGCACTGCGTCGTCACTGCGAACTTGATCGGCACGCCGGTGCCCATCGTGAGGAAGTGAGATCCCTCCAGGTGGCGTGCCGGTCCCATGCCGAAACGGGTGAATGTCCATGGCGCGACGGTCGCTTCAACGTTCCGAAAGAACGGCGCGGCGGCAACCGCACCTCCGGAGGCAAGAAGGAAGATCGTCGAGACGATGCCGCGCCCGGACGAGATCAGCACCAACTCACCTCGTCGGACGTCGACCGGCTCGCTCCGATTGCTCATCGTTTCGGTGGGTGGCGATTGGCTCGCCGGGAAGGCGGATCGAGCTCCCTACAGGGCAACTCGGCGACCTCGCGACCGAAGAACACGAACACGAACCCGGCGGTCAGCAGCCCGACGGCGACAGTGACGAGGAGGAGTGTCGGCTGCCCGGTAAACGCCGGCGTCTGTTCGGAGATTGCGCCTTTCGCCAGCACTGCCCCTAAGACAGACACACCGGTCCCGGCCGGCGCGACACCCGACGTGCTCATGCCGATCCTCCGAAAGCGAAGCCCGGCGTCACGTCCTTGATGACGCCGCTGAGCGTCGACGACGTCG
>JANLQX010000464.1:0-2325 GCA_031368095.1 Actinomycetes bacterium
GATACCCCGGTGACAAAGCCGGCGTGATCCGAGGCGAGGAATGCCGCGAGCATGCCGAAATCGGTGGGGGAGCCGAGGCGCCCGACCGGAACCCATTGCGGAACCTTGGCCCGGTCATCGTCGGTGAGCCACCGGTCGTACGGAAGCTGCGGCGTCTGGGTGACGTCGGGGGCCAGATCGATACACCGGATGCCGTGCGGGGCGAGCCCAACCGCCAGCGATTTCATGAAATGCGCCGCTCCGGCCTTGAACGCACCGTAGACAGGCTGCCCGGGAACGGACCGGAAGGCCTCGACCGTCGAAAGTGTCATCAGCACACCATGCCGTCGCTTGATCATCGAAGGGACCACGGCACGCGACATGCGCATCACGTGCAGCAGGTTCATTTCGTACAGATCCTGCCACTGCTCCTCCGTCGACGTGGCGAAGTCGAACCCGACGAACAGATAATCGCCGACGTTGTTGACGAGAATGTCGACGTCGCCGAACGTCGATTCCACCTCGTCGATGATTCGCATCACGTCTTCTGGTCGCCTCACGTCAGCGACGATCGCCAGAGCGAGACCTCCCTCGGCGACGATGTCGGCAACTGCCTTGTTGGCCCGGTCGGGGTCGATGTCGACGACGGCAACCTTGGCTCCCTGGCTCGCGAACGCACGCGAGATGCCACCGCCGATTCCGTCACCGCCTCCCGTGACCACCGCGACCTGATCGATGAGGAAACGCCGGTTGGACGTGTTCAACGTGTTCATGCCCGAGACGCTATGCCCACACACCATCGGCGGCCAACCTGCTGTTGGTCCCACCGTTCCGAGTCTGCCCGAAAGGACCTTGTCGCGGCTGCCCGTGATCGGCAAGATCACATCATGCCCCCTGCCGCACGAGTTGGTGATCCCACCGGACACGGCCCTCCCCTTCTTGGAGCGGGGTGTCCGACGGTGCTGATCGCGAACATGCCGGCATGGCGGGCAATCGGTAATCCCGGGGCGATGGCCGCGGTCAACTCGCAGAAGACGACATGGGACGTCACGATCAAGGCGGCTGAAGCAGCTACCCTGGCGGCCGCTGGTACGCCCGGTCTGCCCGCGGCCAAGGCGGCTGAGGAGGCCACCAAAGCAGCGGCCGCCGCTGCGATGTCGGCCACCATGATGGCGGCGATGGCTGCTGGTGGAGGACCCGGAGGCCCACCCGACCTGCATACGTGTCCGGTCCCGCTTCCGATTCCTCCGCACGGGCCCGGGATGGTGCCTCAGGGTTCCACGACAGTGAAGATCGGTGGCCTGCCGGCCGCCCGGCAGGGAGATCAGCTGATCGAAGCGTTGGGTCCACCCAATTCGATCGCTATGGGGTGCCCCACCGTTGTCATCGGCGGCTGAGCCAAAATCGCAGCATCGTCCAGGCATCTGACCGGCATCGTCTGCGCATCTGACCAGCACCGTCTGCGCATCTGACCAGCACCGGTTGGGTGCGAACGCGGGTCGGGCGGATACGCTCGCGGGCATGTCTTCAGTATCGAACGCTTCCTCCGAAACGCGGGCCGACCTTCGCTACGGGTCGATCGCCCGGCTCGTGAGGGAAGCGGGACGCGAGCATGCGAACATCGAAGCGCTGGTCGATCCCGAAAGCGGTAGGCGGTGGACGTTTCGTGAGTTGGCGGCCGACGTGACCGAAGCAGCCGCAGCGTTCATGGCAGCGGGTGTGGTGACCGGCGACCGGGTCGCCATTTGGGCGCCGAACATTACGGAGTGGGTGATCTCCGGTCTCGGCGCGCTCTCGGCCGGGGGGGTGATCGTCCCTTTGAACACCCGGTTCAAAGGACCGGAAGCGGCCTACGTTCTCAGCAAGAGTGAAGCCCGCGTCCTTCTCTGTGTGAACGGCTTCCTCGGAAACGATTATGTCGAACTGCTGCGCAGTTCCGGTATCGCGCTGCCTGACCTCCAGAAGATCGTTGTGCTGCGCGGTGAAGCGCCGGGCCAAGCGGTCAGCTGGACTGACTTCCTCGCGGGTGGGGCCGGAGTGAGTCGTGATCAGGTCGACGAGCGCATGGCATCGCTTACCGCCGACGACCTGTCCGACATCATCTTCACGTCCGGTACGACCGGTTCGCCCAAGGGGGCCATGACAACCCACGGCCAGACCATGCGCGTGTTCCAGAGTTGGGGTGACACGATCGGGCTCCGGGCCGGTGACCGCTACCTCATCGTGAACCCCTTCTTCCACACGTTCGGCTACAAGGCGGGCCTCCTCGCGTCTCTCATGTGCGGCGCGACCGTGCTTCCCCACGCGATCTTCGACGCCGACGCGGTCATGGATCGCGTCGCGAGG
>JANLQX010000038.1:0-2081 GCA_031368095.1 Actinomycetes bacterium
GCGGCTGACCCGTTTCTTGAGGGAGTTGGAGCACGATGAAGGGGTCACGATAACGTCGCGCAAACTGGCTCGCTTCGAGCCGGTGGCCTTCGACGAGAGGATGATCGCGCTGGTCGAAAGGACCGCTCAGGGGCTGGGCAACTCGGTCCGACGTATGCCGAGCGGCGCCGGCCACGACGCCCAGATGCTGGCCCGGGTCTGCCCGACGGCGATGATCTTCACCCAATCGCACAATGGCATAAGCCACAACCCGGCCGAGTTCACCGAGCCGGCGGATTTGGTTATGGGGGCCGACATTCTCTTGCGGGTCATGTTGGAATTGAGCGAAGGACCCGCACTATGAACCGTATTCTCAATGTCGCGGCGGCGCAGATGGGTCCGGTTCAACGCGATCACTCCCGCGCCGACGTCGTCGAACGACTCCTGCTGATGCTCCGCACCGCCGACCAGCGAGGGGCCCAGCTTGTGGTCTTTCCCGAACTCGCCCTCACCACCTTCTTTCCCCGCTGGTGGAGCGACGATCAACGCGAGATCGATGCATGGTTTGAAACCGAAATGCCCGGACCCGAGACGAAGTCATTGTTCGATGAAGCCGCCCGCCTTGGCATCGGTTTCTGTCTTGGCTACGCCGAACTTACGCAAGACGGCCATCACTACAACACCCAGGTCATGGTGGAGCGCGATGGCCGGATCGTCGCCAAATACCGCAAAGTGCATATTCCCGGCCACGACAGCAACGAGCCGTGGCGACCGTTCCAGCACCTCGAGCGCCACTACTTCGAGTCGGGGCCAGACGGGTTTGGGGTGTGGCGCGCCTTCGGCGGGATTGTCGGTATGGCCACGTGCAACGATCGCCGCTGGCCCGAGACGTATCGGGTGATGGGTCTCCAAGGCGTCGAGCTCATCACCATCGGCTACAACACGCCGATCCACTACGCTCCCGACCCAGGCCAGAACGCGCTCCAACTGTTCCACAACGACCTGTGCTTGGCCGGCGGCGCGTATCAGAACGGTACGTGGGTCGTCGGCGTGGCCAAAGGGGGAACCGAGGAGGGTGTCGAGTCGTTGTGCCAGACGGCGATCTTCGCGCCGTCGGGTCAGGTCGTGGCCCGAGCCTTGACCACGAGCGATGAGGTGGTGATGGCGGCCTGCGATCTCGATCTGTGCTTCAAGTTCAAGCACACGTTGTTTCAGATGGACCGCTATCGCGAGCCCCAGCACTACACCATCATCACGAACCAGAAGGGGGTGGTGGAGCCCCCGCCTCTACCCCATGATCATCCTTGGGGTCTCGCCGACCCGAAATGAGACGGTGTCAACAACGGTTGACGACCATCGTCCACGACCAGGTGTAGCGGCGCGGGCCGATTCGGTATTGGAGAAGCGTGTCGGGCCCGCACGAGCCGGTGCCGACGCCGCGGAGGCGATGGTCGACGTGAACGAACGTTTCCGGTTGGGGGTCGAGTTCGGCGGTTGTGGTGGCCGCTTCGAGATCGGCGTCGGCGTGGTGACGGGCGGCGAAACTGAATGGGCTGTGGCCCGTCACCCCCAAAACGATGCGTCCGTCGGCGAGGGTGAACCAGCGAGTATCGCTGTGGTGGCCGTGGTCCTGCGGACGTATGTACGGCACATATTGGTCGGTGACCGTGCTCGTCCACCGCCGGACCAGAGCGCCGGCCCGGCGGTCGCTGTACGACTCGTGCGGGCCCCTTCCGAACCACTCGAGCTGCTCGAAACCGGAGATAAGCGCGAGGGACACGCCGAGGCGGGGCAAGTCGCCGAGCCGTCCGGGCACGGTCACGTCATGATCGAACGTGATCGTCGGGCCTTCGAGTCGAATGCGTTGCTCGTGGGTTATCGCGGCCCCGTTCACACTGACCAGGCGCTCCCGCAGCAGGTGACGCAATGGCGATGAGCGGATGTCGTCAATGCGGTGCTCGATGGTCGACAGACCCCATCGGGTCCAGCGGGATCGAACACCGGGAATGCCGAGTGCGCCGCCGGGCACGCCATCGTTGTCAATGAAGGATCGCCACACCTCGAGGCGGGTGGGTCGGGCCAGGATTTGGCGGCCGGCCACC
>JANLQX010000474.1:0-2346 GCA_031368095.1 Actinomycetes bacterium
ATCGCCACCTCCTTGCGGGGAGCCTGCGCAATCGCGGACGAGCGCACCGCGGTCCAACCCAGAACGAAGGCAACTAGCGCACAACTAGCGCCTTGTCCTCGTGGGTGGCTGGCTCCTCCAAAAGGCGCTCCAACACCACCTCACCGAGACGACGACCTACCTGTCCATGCAACACCACCTGCAGGTGCTGCCACAACCAGGGAACTGGAGGGCTGCTAGCAAGGAAACTGGAGGGCAGTTGTCAAGGAAGCTGGAGCCACGATCCGCACTCGAACGGACGGACGCCTCCACTCCAGCCAGGTGATGGCGCGATCGCGGGTGCGAGGCGGTCACGAACGATATGGCACTGCTGTGGTCAGTCATAAACCATTGCTGGCCTGCTGAAATGCGTTGCATCCCCAACGGAATTCGGTCCCTGCGGTGATGTCTTTCTTCTTCCACGGCGTCGTGGGCCGTATCCCGAATATCAGACCGGTTACCTTCGACTGCGACCGCCAATGATGCATCGAGACTGCTGACAAACAACCCGATCGTCATCTTGACGATCTCGGAGACGGTCGCTCGGTCCGGCCTGCCCACAGGCGCTTCGCCAGGGTCCGCTCAAGCGAGTCGACGAGCGCTTCGTTGAAGGCATCGCCCTGAACCACGAGCGCCGTCCGAGTCTCGTCGCGTTCGTACCACTGACAGTAACGGCGCCCTGTAGGTTGGCTGGTCGCCTTTTCGACGTCTTTCGTGAGCCGACGAGCGTTGCTACGGTGGAGGTCTCGACCGACGCCACGGTAATACGCATCCGGCAGCGCGACTTGACCAACAAGGAATAGGGCAAAGCCCGTCAACGGATCCATCGAGAACAACCGCACCCCGTCGGCCCGCAGGTCCCTTTCTTCCGGATCCAGCAGATGCTGCCCATTCTCGTCAATTTGTCACGCAGACAGGGAAACCGCTGGTTGAAAGTCAAACGCATCGAATGGCTCGTGCCCAACGGGCCATCTCGCGGTTAGTTAGGCGGCAGAGAACGCGCATGTGCGGCGCAACATCGACACCGTTGACGTGCTCAACCGTAACTACGGGATCCGCGTCGTTGAGGTCGCGTAGGTCGTGAAGGTGATCGACCAAGTAGTCGGGAACCCATCCAATAGGAACCTCGCGAGGACCGGCTAGTGATGTGTCGGTGAAATAGTTACTACGCGTTAGAGTGTGGCATGGCCGTCATGTTTGAGGTGTCTGATGATCAGCGCGCTGAGCTTTCGCGGATCGTGCGAGCACAGAATGAACCGGTTCGCAAGGTCCGCCAGGCAAAGGTTGTGCTTGCTCTTGCTGACGGCGCGTCGATCCGTGACGTGGCTCGCGAGGTCGGCCCGACAACCAAGACCGTCATGGCGTGGCGAGACCTGTTCGTGTCCGGCGGCGTGAAGGCGTTCGGCAAGATCGGAACTGGTCGAGGCCGTAAGCCGACGATTTCGGCGGAAGCGATCGCGGCAATCGATCACAACACCCGTCACACCCTGCCCGACGACACATCCGAATGCTGGTCGACGCGATCGCTGGGTGCACGACATGGCGTGAGTAAGGACACCGTCGCCGCGGTATGGAAAGCCCGGAAGCTACGACCATGGCGCCGAGACACCTTCAAGGTCTCCACCGATCCGAACTTTGACGCGAAGCTGGTCGACATCGTCGCGCTTTACATGGACCCACCCGAGCAGGCCGTGGTGTTCTGCTTCGATGAGAAAACCCAGATCCAAGCCCTGGACCGGACACAACCATCACTCCCGATGATCCCAGGCCGAAACGGCACCCTCACCCACGACTACAAACGCAACGGGACAATCGACCTGTTCGCAGCCCTCAACATGAAAACCGGCGAGATCGTGCATGACCTCAAACCACGCCACGCCAGTAGCGATATTCTCGCGTTCTTTAAACTCATCGATCTACACGTACCCCGCGATCTCGCCGTGCACGTCATCCTCGACAATCTCTCCGCGCACTCCTCGGAACCCGTCCGCAATTGGCTGGCCCTTCCAGCACAGAAACGCTGGCACCTTCACTTCACGCCAACATCCATCCTCATGGCTGAATCTCGTATCGGTTAACCGGCTGTCGGAGGGTGCGCTCGTCGACTCGACATCCGCATCAACTCAACAGCATGAGCACGAAACTCACGATCAAACCTCGACGGCCTACCCATACAAACCCCTCTTGAGAGGACTCCGGTCTCCGGGGGGAAGTTCAGAGCTTCCCGGGCCTGAGATCGCGCTCGGCCTGGTGTTCGTCATGGGCGTCGCGAGGTCGTTCATGAACCGCAGGATCGGGCGCTTGTGTGTCGCGAACGCGGTCGCGAGG
>JANLQX010000109.1:0-11769 GCA_031368095.1 Actinomycetes bacterium
TGCTCTACCACTGAGCCACTTCCGCGTGCTCTGCTCACCTTAGCAAAGGCTCCCGCCCGTCACGCGCCGTTCCAACAATGGTTGCCATCCACCGATCGGTGGACAGCAAAACCGAGACAGTCGGTGAACAGTGGCTTGAACCACCACGATGGTGGCATGGCAATCACCGCCCATCGAACGCAGCCGGCGATCAGCGTCCGCCAACTCAGGATGACCTACCCGAACGGAACCATCGCGCTTGGTGGCGTCGATTTCGATGTCCAGCCCGGGGAGGTGTTTGCGCTTCTCGGCCCAAATGGCGCCGGGAAAACGACAACGGTTGAGATCCTCGAAGGATTCCGGTCGCGAACCTCGGGCTCGGCGACCGTGCTCGGTATTGACCCGGCCAAGGCGACGCGGACGTGGCGGGACCGGGTCGGCATCGTCCTCCAATCCAGCGGCACCAGCGACGAGGTGAGCGTTCGTGAACTCTTACAGCTGCAGGCGACCTACCACGCCAATCCCCGTCCGCCCGATGAGGTGATTGGACTGGTCGGACTCGAAGAGAAGGCGGACATGCGCGTTGACCGATTGTCCGGCGGCCAACAGCGGCGGCTCGACGTCGCTCGCGGCATCATCGGCCGTCCGGACCTCGTGTTTCTCGACGAGCCAACCACCGGCTTCGACCCTGAAGCTCGTCGACAGTTTTGGAACCTCATCGGTACCCTCCGAAACGACGGAACCACGATCGTCCTGACGACGCACTACATGGAGGAAGCCGAGGTGCTGGCTGATCGTATTGGGGTCATCGTCGGTGGACTGCTCGTGGCGACGGGTACGCCCGCTGAGCTCGGCGGACGGAACGAGGCGCCGGCCATCGTTCAATGGACGGAAGATGGTGTGCCGAACGAACGTCGAAGCCACCAGCCAGCGTCGATCGTGCTCGAGCTGACGAATCGTCTCGGTCTCGACATCGAGGATCTGATGATCACCCGTCCGACGTTGGAGTCCACCTATCTCGGTCTCGTCGCCGCCCACGAAGCAAACACATCCGCTGCCTCCGCCGTGGTGCGTCCATGGCTCCCGTCGTCTCGACGGCCCCGACTAGTTCGTCGGCATTACCAAGTGTGCTTACTGTTGGCCTCGCTCGGGGTCGTCACGAGATTCGCTGCTTCTTTCGCAGCCGCGACTCGGTCCTTTTCACGCTGGCCTTTCCAGTCATGTTGCTGGTCCTGTTCGGAGCAATTTTCGGAAACCAAGATGTTGCCGGGGGAACGAAGTATTCCTCCGTACTGCTTGCCGGAATCATGGCGAGCGGCCTCGGCAGCGTCACCTTCGTGAGTCTCTCGATCGGTATTGCCACCGAACGCGACTCCGGTGACCTCAAACGGCTCATGGCCACACCGATGCCCAAGATGGCGTACTTCATCGGCAAGACCATTCAGGTGCTGGTCACGATGATGTTGGAGTTCGCGCTGATCATTGCTGTGGGCGTACTGCTCTACGGCGTGAGACTTCCATCATCGGGAACTAAATGGCTGACCTTTGTTTGGGTGAGCGCGCTCGGTTCGGTCGCCTGCGCACTCCTTGGCATCGCCATGTCGAGTGTGCCGAAGAACGCCAAGTCAGCGGCAGCCGTTGTGAACCTTCCGTTTGTGGCCCTGCAGTTCCTCTCCGGGGTATTCGTCAGCTTCAGCGACCTCTCCCCCACCCTTCGCACGATCGCTTCGTTGTTCCCCCTCAAGTGGATCACGCAGGGCTACCGGTCCGTGTTCCTTCCCGATGCGTACCTGAAGGTTGAGCCAGGCGGCTCTTGGCAACACGGCCTCGGCGCGCTCGTCCTTGCCGGATGGGTGGTCGTCGGCCTCTTGCTCTGCGCGCGTACTTTTCGCTGGCAGCGCGACCGCGGCTAAGTCTTCTCCTGCAGTCACACGGGGCGTTAGGTTGGGGCATGACCCAGCGAATACCCGCATCGGAGTTTCACCCTCGGTTCCCCCTCCCCGACTGGCAAATCATGCGCCACCGGATCGAGGCGCTGTTCATTGCTGACTCCTTCCCGATCGCGGCAGAATTCGTGGGCGAAGTTGCGCTTGCGGCCGAACTCGCCCGCCACCATCCCGACATCGACCTTCGACCGCCGGGTCGCATTCGGGTCGGCCTCACAACGCATGATGTCGGCGGGCTGAGCGAGGCGGACGCCCAACTCGCGGCCACCATCTCATCGCTCGCTGGCGAGCGCCGACTCGGCGTTGAGAGCACCTCGCTCTCGATTCTCGACATCGCCATCGACGCCCTTGACATCGACCTCGTACGCCCGTTCTGGGTCGCTGCCCTCGACTACCGAGAGGGGCCGCCTCCGGAGCCGAACGGGAAAGTTGAGGATCTCGTCGATCCACTCGGTCTCGGTCCCGACATGTGGTTCCAACAGATGGATTCTGCCCGGCCTCAGCGCAACCGCGTCCACCTCGATCTACGGGTGCCGGCGTCAGAGGCCGAGAGTCGAATCGCCGCCGCAATCGCCGCCGGTGGGCGCTTGCTCAGCGCTGCGCACGCCCAGGCATTCTGGGTACTTGCCGACCCCGAAGGCAACGAGCTCTGTATTTGCACTTGGCAGGACCGCGACTAGATCCTGCGCTACGCCTTCTTCTTCGGCGCCGACCTCTTGGCCGCCACGGCACCCTTCCTTGTAGTTCCTGCCTTTTTGGCTAGTGCCGTTTTTACCGGAGGCCTCTTTTTTGCTGGGACGCGTCGCTTCAGCGGGCTCGCCGAGCCGGCCGCCGCAAGAGCGTCAACTGCCACCAACAGTTCAGTGGCGGCGTCAACGACGGCTGCCGACAACTCCGAAACTCGCGGCAGCGCGTCGGTGCAGGCCACGAGACCGAAGTGCACGACTCCCATGTACGACATGACCGTCATGTTCAACCCGCCACCGTCGAAGATCGGGCCCATCGGATACCACGCCACAAGCGGCGACCCGTTGCAATACAGCGGGAAGTTCGGCCCCGGGACGTTGGAAATCGTCACGTTAAACAATGGTCGATGTCGGTTAGACAGGTGCATCGACGAATACAAGCGAGCAGCACGCGCGGCGATCGCCGGCGCAGCGAACTCAGCCCAATTCGTGAGCACGTCGGCGCCAATGGCGTTCGCTTGCTCCTTCGACGCCTTCGTCGACACCTGAATAGAACGAAGACGTTCCACCGCGTCGGGCTCATTCGTTGGCAGCGCCACGAACATGTTCGAGACTTGATTGCCCATGGCCCCTTTCTGATCGGCGGCGCGTACCGAAATCGGAACCATAGCGACCAATGGCTCGACCGGGAGTTCCGAGTTATCGATGAGATAGTGACGCAGCGCACTCGAGCACAAGGCCAGGACAACATCGTTGACGGTGCCCCCGAACGCAGTCCTGATCTTCTTGATGTCTGCCAGCGAAACTTCCGACGTACCGAAACTGCGCTTCGCCGTGAGCGGCACGTTGAAACTCGTACGGGGAGCGGTAAACGGTGCGGGCGGTGACGCCAATCCCTCCATCTTCGGTCGGTTCCGTAACTGCGTCACCATCTCCACGGTCTGCACAATGGTTGAGAGTAATTTCGCCGGTTGGCGCACCAATGAGTTGATCGCGTAACTGAGCATCTCGACATCAGATGGAATTCGTTCTGGAGTCCAGACCGGAACGTCGGTGAACCATTGCGGCTCCGGCGACGTGTCGAGCAGGTTGGTTGACAACTCCGCACCGGACGCCCCGTCGATGGCGGCGTGGTGGGTCTTCGACACCATCGCCACGTGACCACGCTCGAGACCCTCGATGATGTGGATCTCCCAGAGCGGACGCCGCCGATCCAACGGGCGACTCATGATCTCACCCGCGATCTCTTCCAAATCGGCGCGTCCACCAGGCGCCCGGACCGCGACCCGCCGCACGTGGTAATCGAGATCGAAGTCAGGGTCCTCGACCCAGATCGGATGATGAAGTCCGAAGGGCACCTCAACGAGTCGCCAACGAAACGGCGGAAGCTTATGCAGGCGGTTACCGATGAGCGCCTTGAACCGGTCAAAATCAAAACCATTCGGGGACTGCGCTGGGTCGTAGATGTATGTGCCGGCAACATGCATCGGTGACGTCGCCGTTTCCAGATACAAAAAGGTGGCGTCGATCCCAGTCAAACGTCGCATATGCACTACCCCTCGAAACGGCGAAACGGTCGACGCCAGGCTACCGGCCCCCGGCGCGGGTCGCCGTGGCTACTTCAAGAGCCGACTGAGGCGCCGATCAGCGAGCGGACTTCCGCCCGTCTGACACGTGGGACAGTACTGCAGGCTCTTCGTGGCGAAGGAGACTTCGCGGACCGTGTCACCGCAGGTCGGACACGGCTGCCCAGTTCTGGCGTGAACGCGCATGCCGCTGCGTTTGGCGTCTTTCAGTTCAGCTGCTGGCTTCCCGGCGCTTCGTTCGATGGCTTCGGTGAGCACCAGCACGACTGCGTCACGGAGTCGGGACCGTTCATTCTCAGTGAGCCCGTTCGACGCTTTGAACGGCGAGAGCTTGGCGACGTTCAGGGCCTCGTCCGAATATGCGTTACCCACCCCCGCCAACAACGACTGATCAGTAAGTACACCTTTGATTTGGCTTCGGCCCTGCGACGCCAACAGTTCCGTGAACGCGGCTTCGTTAAACGCTTCACTCAGCGGCTCGATACCAAGCGTACGTATCTTCTCGACATCGTCGGGGTTTCGAACGACGTGAACGCTCAGCCGCTTGTCGGTGCCCGCCTCAGTGGCCGTGTATCCCGAGCCATCGCCGAACACCACCCGCAACGCCTGCGGACCCTTCGTCAGTTTGACCTTCGCCCCGGGCTTTGCCGCCGCTGAGAACGCCAAATCGTCCTGCCAGCGAATCCACCCGGCCCGTGCCAGGTGCATGCATAAGAACATCGGCTCGTCGTCAGCGCCATCAACGACATCGGTCTCGGCGATCAAATACTTTCCCCGACGGGACCAGCCGACAACCCGACGACCGCGCAGATCAGCCAGCGACGGATCGAAGGTCTTCAGCGCGCTTATGGCCAGAAGATCGACCTTCTCGATGACGAGGCCACGCGTTCTTTCCGTCAGCCAACGCGCCAACGACTCGACTTCGGGCATCTCCGGCATCGACGAAACGCTATCGCTCAGCTAACGCGATCTCGGGTCACGCGTTGCGAATGGTCATGCCGCCGTCGACTACGAACACCACGCCGTTCATGAAACTCGAAGCCGGAAGGACGAGGGACAACGTCGCATGCGCGACCTCCTCGGGATCGCCGTAGCGACGCAGAGGCACCCGACGCTTAGCAAACACCGCCTTGGCCTCATCGGGGATTGGGGAAGTCATACCGGTGTTGATCGGCCCGGGACACACACAGTTCACGTTCACGCCACGAGGGCCGAGCTCCACCGCCAACGATCGCGTCAGACCGATCACGGCGTGCTTAGCCGCCGTATACGGACTCATGAACGCCGTGGCGCCAAGGCCTTCAGTCGACGCTATGTTCACGACTCGCCCGTCTCGGTTGCGCTCCAGGTCGGCAAGACAGGCCCGGATCAACAGCGCATGAGCGTCAAGATTCACGGCAAATGTCGACCGCCACGCGTCGCCCCAACCCTCATCATCGATCGGGGCCGGCACGGAGATTCCGGCGTTGTTGACGAGGATGTCGACCGCTCCCAGTTCCTGGCGGACCTCGTGGACAAGCGCTGGAATTCCGGCCGGCTCTCGCAGGTCGGCCACCACGCCCACTGCCGAGCCACCAGCGCCTTCGATCTCGGCGACGACCGCGGCAACACCAGCTTGCGTCCGATCAACGATCGCCACGAGCGCACCTTCGTCGGCAAAGAGATGGGCCGTAGCCCGCCCCATACCCGACGCCGCGCCGGTCACTATCGCGACCCGGCCAGCAATCGAACGACTCAGCTTCGTCAACCTCACAGCGACTCCCTCTTTCGATGCAACACTTCGATGCAACACTCCGATGTGACCATAGACACACCCGGCTCTCCTGCCGACGAGGCCCCTCCCACCAGCGCAAATGTCCGGTCCAACGATCCGCATACGATCTGGATCTTGCGTGCTTCGTGGTCACCGCCTGGCGCGCTGGCCGTAGGAGTCGATGTCGGCGCCGATCGACTGCACTTCGTCGCCCTCGGTGAAGACCTTGCGGTCGCTGCCAATGGCGTCTTCGACCCGTCCGACCACCAACACGTCGACGCCTGGTTCTCCGCACTTGCAGCGGGGTCAGTTATTGCCATCGATGGACCTCCAGGGCCGAGCACCGCGGCCTTCGCCGATGATCCTTCGGTGTCACGAAAGTTTCGTAGTGCTCGCGGATGCGAGGTGGAACTCGGCCGTCAACGAGGCATATGGGTGTCCTTCGCCACCGGCCCGCAACCGCTCACCGGATGGATGGCCGAGGCCGAGCGCGTGCACCAGCTCTGCGTGCGGGGCGGCTTCGAAGCGTTGGAGACGTACCCGCATGCCGTCTACCGGACGTTGCTCGGGCGGCGCCCGGCCAAGAAGAGCACCGGCCTCGGAATCTCCGAACGGGTCGAAGCACTCCGAGCTGTTGGCGTCATTGAACCCACCCTTGCGATGTGGTCCCACGACGCGCTCGACGCGGCGGCTGCCGCCGTTGTCGCGCACCGGCGCCTTTGCGGAACGGCGGTGCCGATCACGTGCGCGCTCGATGCGACGACCATCTGGCTCCCGTCGTGACGGAGGCGGGAAAATCGGCTGGTGTTACCTCGAAGCAACGGACCGAGGTAACGCGCCCACATTTATGTGGGCAACCTCTCTCGTGTCGCGTACAACACGAGAAGCGTTCCTCCATCGCCTGAAGCGATGAAAGACTCTGAAGCGTGATCTTCGATGGCTTTGCCCGACAGCTTCCCGACGTCGACCCGACCGAAACCCAGGAGTGGCTCGACTCGCTCGACGCCATCGTTTCGGCGCATGGGAAGGCCCGAGCCCAGGTCTTGATGAACCGGCTCCTGGGTCGGGCCATGGAACTCCAGATCGGGCTTCCGTCACTCGTCTCGAGCCCGTACATCAACTCCATCGCCACCGACCAGGAGCCGTGGTTCCCAGGTGACGAGTCCATGGAACGACGTATCCGCGCCGTCATCCGGTGGAATGCCATGGCTATGGTCGTTCGGGCCAACCACCGTTCCGAAGGTATTGGCGGTCACCTCGCCACGTATGCGTCGTCGGCGTCGCTCATCGAGGTTGGGTTCAACCACTTCTTCCGCGGCAAGGACGACGGCAGCTCCGGTGACCAGATCTACTTCCAGGGTCACGCCGCACCGGGCATCTACGCCCGCGCCTTCCTCGAAGGACGGCTGAGCGAGACGCAGCTCGACAATTTCCGTACCGAAATCAACGGCACCGGGTTATCCAGCTACCCACACCCGCGTCTGATGTCGGAGTTCTGGGAGTTCCCCACGGTGTCGATGGGTCTCGGACCGATCAACTCGATCTATCAGGCTCGCTTCAACCGCTATCTCTTGAATCGACGACTTGCCGACACCAGCAATAGCCGCGTCTGGGCGTTCCTCGGTGACGGCGAGACCGATGAGCCCGAATCGCTCGGAGCCCTCTCCCTCGCCGGTCGCGAAGGTCTCGACAACTTGATCTTCGTAGTCAACTGCAACCTGCAGCGTCTCGATGGTCCAGTGCGTGGCAACGGCAAGATCATCCAGGAGCTCGAAACCGTGTTCCGGGGCGCCGGCTGGAACGTGATCAAGGTGATCTGGGGCGGCAAGTGGGACGAGCTCATCGCCAAGGACAAAGACGGTGTCCTGCTCAACAAGATGAACTCGACGGTCGACGGTGAGTTCCAGAAGTATTCCGTCGAGTCGGGTGCCTACATTCGCGAGAATTTCTTTGGTCCCGACCCCCGTCTTCGCAAGATGGTCGAGCACCTTTCTGACGAAGATCTCCGCAATCTTCCTCGCGGTGGCCACGACTACCGCAAGCTCTATGCTGCGTATAAGGCGGCCACCGAGCACAAGGGCCAGCCAACCGTGATTCTGGCTCACACCATCAAGGGCTGGACACTCGGCGCCGACGTGGAGGGGCGGAATTCCACCCATCAGATCAAGAAGTTGGATCGCGACAACCTTTTCTCGGTTCGCGAGCGCCTCCATCTCGAGGACCTCATCGCCGATCACGAGATCGAAGACGGCGAGCCCCCGTTTGTCCGTTTCCCTGATGGCTCTCCCGAGCACGAGTACCTGATGATGCGCCGACGCGCCCTCGGCGGAGCCATCCCCAAGCGGATCGTCCGTTCGAAGCCGATGGAGACGCCTCCGGTCGACAGCTCCACGTTCAACGAATTCGACAACGGTTCCGGCAGGGTCGCCGTCTCGACCACCATGGTCTTCACCCGAATGCTCCGCTCCATACTGCGCGACGCCGAGATCGGCCAGCGCGTCGTTCCGATCATTCCCGATGAAGCTCGCACCTTCGGCATGGATGGGCTCTTCAAAGAGGTTGGGATCTACGCCGCCTTCGGCCAGAAATATGATCCGGTCGACTCCAGCATGGCGTTGTCGTATCGTGAAATTCAGTCAGGGCAGATTCTGGAAGAGGGCATCACTGAGTCTGGCGCCATGGCCAGCTTCACTGCCGCCGGTACGGCCTATGCCACCCATGGCCAGGCGATGATTCCCTTCTACATCTTCTATTCGATGTTCGGCTTTCAACGCACCGGTGACCTCGCCTGGGCATTCGGCGACTCCCGAGGGAAAGGATTCATGCTCGGAGCTACTGCGGGGCGGACCACCCTCAACGGCGAAGGCCTGCAGCACGAGGATGGACATTCACTCATCCTCGCTTCAACGATTCCGAACATCGCCACCTACGACCCGGCCTTCGCCTACGAATTGGCCACCATCATCAGCGACGGCCTTCGTCGGATGTATGGCCCCAAACCTGACGACGTTTTCTATTACGTCACGCTGTACAACGAGAACTACATCATGCCGGCCAAGCCGGCGGGGATAACCGAAGCCGACATCGTCAACGGGATCTACTGCTTTCGCGATGCTCCATCGCTAGCCGAAGACGCCCCCAAGGCATCCATCTTGTTCAGCGGGTCGGCCTACGGCGCCGCCAATGATGCCGCTCGGATGCTGGCCGACGACTTCGGCGTGGCCGCTTCGCTATGGAGCGTCACCTCGTACAAGGCGCTGCGAGAGGAGGCTCTGGCCGCCGAACGCTGGAACCGCCTGCACCCACAGTCCACGCCCAAGATCGCCTACGTCACGCAGGTTCTCGACTTGCACGCCGAAGGGCCGATCGTGGCTGTCACCGACTTCATGAAGGCGGTCCCCGATCAGATCGCCCGGTTCATCCCCGGCGGCAGCGACCGGTTCCACATTCTCGGAACCGATGGCTACGGGCGCTCGGACACCCGTGCCGCACTCCGCCGCCATTTCGAGACCGACGCCGCCCACATCGTCGTCGCCACGCTCCATGCGCTCTCCGAGACCGGAGCGGTGTCATCAGAGACGGTGGCGAAGGCGATCGCCACCTTCGGCATCGACACCGAAGCTCCAGACCCCCGCATCGCCTAACGGCGCTGAAACTCGTGGTGCCAGGAGCGCCTGAAGGCCCAGGCCGCCGTTCACGAGCGTTGTCGCGGTAGCGGTAGGCGGCGGAGGTGCGGTTCTGGGCTATGAGTTCGGCGCGATGTAGGAGCGCGGTCGTGTTCGTCGAAGTTAGGCTCGGGCAATGGGCGTCGTCGCTCCTGAAGTCCGCGAGGCGTGGTCCCTGCTCGTCGCGACCGGGGGGCAGGTCAGCATCCGGGAGTTGAGCGCTGTCACCGGTTGGAGCGCTAACCGACTTCGAGCACGATTTGCAGCCCAGATCGGAATTACACCGAAACGTGCAGCACGCCTTATCCGGTTCGAGCGGGCCCACGTTTCGCTCTCGTCCGGGAGATCGCCCATCGACACGGCGATTGCGTGCGGTTTCGCGGATCAGTCTCATCTTCACCGGGAAGTCAAAGAGTTCGCCGGAGTCACTCCTGCGAAGCTCGCTCTTCGCGCCGAAGCTTGACGCTCATTCGTGTTTTTCTACAAGACGTGCACGGCGCAGGTGCGTCAGGCTCGGTGGATGCATCCCTTTGACCCCGTTCAAGTCGCCAACTCTTGCGATCCGTTTGACTTTCATGAGTTCGCTCCATTCAACGGTGGATCGTTCGCCGTGTTTCGAGGCGACGGCGTCGATGCTTCGGACTGGGAAATCCACCACGACACTGACGAGTTTCTTTTCGTCTTGCAAGGCTCGGTGACGGTCGAGATCCTGACCGCAGACGCGAGCACTGACACTGCCCTGACAGCAGGTCAGTTCGTTGTGGTGCCGAAAGGGTTTTGGCATCGTCACCGCAACGTTGTCGACCTGGTCGAGATGTATCTCACTCCTGGTCAGACTGAGCAATCCGGCGCGCCGGATCCCCGACGGCCATGACCGAGCCAACGGGGATGTCGATCGAGGCGCTTCGAGCATTTGTTCTTTCCCCTGACGGAATCGAAGAACGGTCACACCACGGCAAACCAGACTTTCGGGTCAACGGAAAGATCGTTGTTAACCTCGACAAGGACGAGCAAACGATCACGATCAAGCTTTCACTCGAGGAGCAGGCCGCTCTGGTTGCACGAGACGATCCGGCCATCTCCCTCCCGGGCGGTTGGGCCAAACATGGATGGACGACCATTTCGCTCCGTCTTGCCGATTCCGCGGAGGTAAGAGAACTCGTCACCGACGCGTGGGAGAAAACGCAACCAACACCTCGCAGCGGTCCCCGATCCGCCGGGAGTCGCAGTGAAAGCGACCCCGATTCCACGTTCGCGGAGCGTCTCCGCCGCGACCTTCAGGATCAGGTGTTGAGTCGACCCGAAAGAAATCGTAGACAACCGTAACTGGGTATGGCGGTCTCCCGGAGGATGTCCCGTTGTCTGTTGAAGTGCCGGTGGTGATCCGGGTGTTTCAGGCTGCGGTTTCCTTGGGGTCGACGAGTCTGGTCTTGTTGATATGTATGCGTAGTTTGTTGGTGAAGGCGGGGAGTTCGCGGTGGCCTTTGATCTTTCGGAATGAGCGTTGTGCTTCGAGCATGCCGACCGCGTCCCATCGTTTGCGCATGGCACCGTCACGCCAGTTCTTCACGTGTGCCGTAGTCGTCCGGGCTATCGAGATCATCGACTCAATTGCGTTCGTCGTCGTCGTCAACGAGCGGGTATTGGTGCGCTGTTGATCCCGGCGTCTTGCCGAGCACCGTGACCGTCAGATGCAGCCCAGCGCGTTGTCGGGCGTGGTCTCAACTCTCACCCGGAGGGTGACTACGGTGGCGTGAAGCCCGGAGGGCGCAGCGGGTCTGGCGCCGAAACGTTGACAGGGCGATGTTGTCTGGCTCGCGGACTCGACTCCCCCGCGGGATCGTCGGGGATTGCAGAAACATCTCAAAATGTTCTTCCGGGGCTGCCTCAGAGAGGGTCTTTTTGTCACACCCCCCTTCGTACAATTGAATACATGAACGTGGTCGATCCAGTCGAGCTCATGAAGGGATTTCGTCGGGTCGACTTTGCCGATGCCGATGCTGTTTCCCTGCGCGGCGTGCTCGACGATATTCGCTGCGTTCGCGCTCGCTTCGACCGGGTGGAAGCCGAAGTTGCCCGCCGACTTCGCCACACTTCAGCCACCCCAGAACGAGACATCGCCAAAGGAGCACAACGCTCGAACCGTCACGGCGC
>JANLQX010000127.1:0-8145 GCA_031368095.1 Actinomycetes bacterium
CGTGGCCGACGGTGTCGCGCAGATCACCCAGGGCGGGCGAGTGGTCGATCCGTCGACCGCTCGGGGGGCCATTCGCATCCGACTGACCACCCGGGTCATCGAGCCAGAACTGGTGCGATCACGACCCCGCCGCGCCATTGACCGTTGAGTTACGGCCGAAGGTAGCGTCAGGCGCAGTGCCCCCTTCCGACCTGAGCATCCTGCTCACCCACCTCACGGCCACCGTCTTTATGGCTGGAGTGATTTGGACCATCCAACTTGTCCACTACCCGCTCTTCGTTTATGCCGATCGGCAGCAGTTCACCCCTTTTCACCACGACCACTCCCGACGCATCACCTGGATCGTCGGTGTTGGTATGGGAGCCGAATTGATCAGCGCGCTGGCGCTTGTTGCCTCGACCCCCGAGCGCGTCAGCCGGGCACTGGTCCTGATCGCGTCCGGAGTTCTGGTCCTCGTTCACGCCGCGACGGTGATGCTCTCGATCCCTTCGCACAACGAGCTCGGTCGCGGCTGGGATGAGGATGCGCACCATCACCTCGTCTCCACCAATTGGGTTCGAACGATCGGCTGGAGCGTTCGCGTGGTGCTGGCGCTGGCCATGGTTGCCCAGTACACGGCTCCGCTCAGTCGGTAATCTCATTTCGGCTCAGTCTGAAAGAGTCAAGGGATGAGACGAGGTGAGCTACGGATCTATTTCGGAGCCGCCCCCGGCGTCGGAAAGACGTTTGCGATGCTCAATGAGGGCTGGCGTCGGTCCCAGCGCGGCACCGACACGGTTATCGGCTTTGTTGAGACTCACGGCCGCCAGCACACCGTCCACGAGATCCGGGACCTGGAAATCGTTCCGTCAAGACTTCGGGCCGGCGGTGATACCGGCAAATCTGAGATGGATCTCGAAGCGATTCTCCGTCGTCAACCGCAGCTGTGCCTGATCGATGACGTTGCCCACACCAACGATCCCGGGGCAACGAATACGAAGCGTTGGCAGGACGTCGCTGATCTCCTCGACGCCGGGATCGACGTAATCACCACGGTCAACGTCCAGCATCTTGAATCGCTCAGCGACGTCGTCGAGCGCATTACTGGTGTCCCGACTCCAGAAACCGTTCCTGATTCCTTCGTCCGTTCAGCTGATCAAATCGAATTGATCGACATGTCTCCGGAAGCATTGCGCCGACGCCTAGCCCATGGCAACGTGTTTCCGGCCAGCCGAATCGATTCCGCGCTTGCGGACTACTTCCGGCCCGGCAACCTTGGCGCTCTCCGCGAGCTCGCCCTTATGTGGGTCGCTGACCGCGTTGAAGAGACGCTTCAGAGTTACCTCGTGCAACATGGAATCGCCGACGTCTGGGAAACCCGTGAACGCATCGTGGTCGCCGTCTCTGGCGCACCGTCGTCGGCATCGATGGTGCGAAGGGGAGCTCGCATGGCTGGTCGCACGCGCGGCGAACTCATCGGTGTACATATTATTCGTCCAGGAATGAAAGTCGAAGCCACCAATCCCGGATTTTCGGCGCGCGACCTGCTGGCCGAATGCGGCGGCTCGTACCACGAGGTTGTCGCCGACGACGGATCTGCTGCACTACTGGAATTCGCAAAGTCCATGCACGCCACCAGGGTGATTATCGGTGCCAGCGGTCCCCGACGGTTGGCCGACTTCGGCCGACGCTCATTCGCCCAACGAGTGATCGCTGGAGCCGGTGAAATGGAGGTGCACGTCATTGGCACGACCTCGAACGAGCTTCCGGTCCCGAGTCGTCGAGCGCGCGAACGTTCAGGGGTTCCCCGACGAAATCTTTTGCTCGCCTGGACGGTCACGGTACTGGGAATGCCAATCGTGACGTTCGCCCTTGCGCACACGCGCCGCCACGTTTCGCTTCCATCGGTCCTGCTGGCGTTCTTGACTCTTGTGCTCGGCATCGGCGCCTTGGGCGGACGACGGGTGAGCATTGTGGCCGCCGTCGTGAGCGCTCTCATCGTCAATTGGTACTTCATTCCCCCTTTTCACACGCTGACTATCCGCGACACCGACAATGCCGTGGCCCTCTTGATGTTCCTCCTCGTGGCGGGCACGGTTGGAACGCTCGTCGAGCAGGCAACTCAACGGGCCGCAGAGGCGGAGCGCGCCAGGTCCGAGGCCGAAGCACTGGCCCGGACCAGTGCCACTCTGGCGACCGACGCTGACCCCGTTCCTCGACTCGTCGAGCATCTTCGCTCCACGTTCGCGTTCACCAGCGCCGCCGTACTTCGACGCGAAGCAGACCGCTGGGTGGTCGTGACCTTCGCCGGCGACCCGTCACCTACCTGTCCTGACGACGGCACATCATTTACCCTCGACGGCGACGAACTGTCGCCACGCCATGTTCTCGTTCTCACCGGCCGCCTACTAGAGACCAACGACCGCCGAATCATGGAGGTCTTCGCCGCGCAATTGGCGATTGGATTGCAGTCCTCCCGATTGGCTCGCGAGGCCGAATCGGCACAAATACTGAGCGAAGTTGATCGAACCCGAACCGCCCTGCTGCAGGCCGTTTCCCACGACCTGCGAAGCCCGCTCGCAGCGATCAAAACGTTCGTGTCCGGGTTGCGCTCCGACGATGTCCAGTGGACTGCTGAGCAGGTACAACAGAGTCTCGAAGCAATCGACACCGAAACTGATCGGCTCAATCGGTTGGTCGGAAATCTGCTCGATGCGGCACGGCTTCAGGCCGGCGAATCCGCCGTCGACCTGTGCCCGACGGATGCCGCTGCGGTCGTCACGGCGGTGGCCGCCAGCCAGACCGAGTTCGTCAGTACGTCTATCGATCCGTCAACTCCTCTCGTGCAGGCTGACGCCGCAATGCTTGAGCGCAGCCTCGCCAACCTCGTCTCGAACGCCCTCAAATACAATCCGATCGGCCATCCCGTACGGATTGACGTTTCCCCCATCGGGGGCAACGTTCACATTCGAGTGGTCGACTGCGGTCCGGGAATCCCGCTCCGAGAACGCACGCGCGTCCTGGCTCCATTTCAGCGATTCGGCGATCGGAATGCCACGGAAGGTGTCGGTCTCGGCCTCGCCATTGTCTCGGGATTTGTCCGCAGCATGGGCGCAACGTTGGAGCTGGACGACACCGCCGGAGGGGGGCTCACCGCCACCATTGTGCTGCGAGTCGCCAACGACTCGGGTTCACGATCACATCAGGTCCGTCACCGATGATCCGGATTCTCATCGTTGACGATGAACCGCAGATTCGCAACGCCCTTCGCATGAACCTCCAGGCGAGGGAGTACGAAACGATCGAAGCCGAGGACGGCCGAGGGGCGCTTCGTATTGCGGCCGATCGCAACCCTGACTTGGTGTTGCTCGACCTCGGCCTCCCCGACCGCGACGGTCTCGATGTTCTCAAATCCCTTCGGACGTGGACGAACGTGCCCGTCATCGTCTTGACCGTTCGGGACGACGAGCGCGACAAGGTCGCTGCGCTCGACGCTGGCGCCGATGACTACGTGACGAAACCGTTCGGCATCAACGAACTGCTCGCCCGTGTTCGAGCCGCTCTACGACGAACCATCGATGAAAACGAGCCGCTGACCACCGTTGAAACGAAGGCCTTCAGCCTTGATCTGGCCTCGAAGCGCGGACGGCTCGTTTCCGGTGAGGAGGTCCACCTGACGCCAACCGAGTGGGCGATCGTGACCCACCTTGGGTCACACCCGAGTCTGTTGATCACCGCGCGGCAACTGATCACCGCGGCATGGGGTCCGGCATACACCCCAGACGCCAATCTGCTTCGAGTGCACCTGAACAAGATCAGGGCGAAACTCGAACCGATCCCTTCCCGACCGTGTCATTTTCTGACGGAGCCGGGCCTGGGGTATCGGTTCGAGCCATGAACGTGTGACGTCGGTCGCATAGGTGGGCAATCTTTATGCCGTCTTAAGGCGAAGCAGTAGGCGCCGCACATCCTCGCTGTTTTACTCAATGACGTGACAATTTTGGAAGAACGCCCGGCACCTCCATTGGACGCCGTGGAGATCGAACTGCCGATGCAGCCGTTTCTGCCGGAGAGCAATAGGTACCGCCTCAAAAACAAGATTCTTGGCGAGCCTTTGCACACGGAGGAGCTCGCCCACGAGCGCCTCGGGAATCCAACGGCGCTCGCGGTGTTCGCCTCGGACAACCTTTCATCGTGTGCCTACGCCACCGAGGAAATCCTCCGGGTGCTTCTTCCGGCGATCGGCCTGGCGGCCTTTCGTCTCGTTACTCCAATCACCTTTGCCCTGCTCGTGGTTCTGGGCTTCTTGATCCTCTCGTATCGCCAGACCATCAAGGCCTATCCGAGCGCCGGCGGCGCATACATCGTGACTCGCGACAACTTCGGCATCCTTCCGGCCCAGGTCGCTGGCGTCGCCCTTCTCACCGACTACGTACTCACGGTCTCGGTGTCGGTCGCCGCCGGCACCGACGCGCTGGCGTCAGCTGTTTCCGCACTTGAGCCGTACAAGCTCCTCATTGCGATCGGGTTTGTTGCGCTCATCGCCTACGGCAACCTGCGCGGCGTCAAGGAGTCAGGGAAGCTCTTTGCCGCGCCGACGTACTTCTTCGTCGTGAACATGATCCTGCTGATCGGAGTCGGCGCCTACCGATGGATCTTTACCGGGCTGCCTCGCTACAACGTGGTGGCGATGGAGTCGAAGGGCATCGTCGACGTGCACTCCGACCTCAAGAGCGTCGCCATCCTGATGGGGGCTTCAGTGTGGATCGCCATGAAGGCGTTCGGGTCGGGCGGCGCCGCGGTGACCGGCGTCGAAGCCATTTCGAACGGCGTGCCGGCGTTCCGAGAGCCTGCTTGGAAGAACGCCCGTGACACTCTCGTAGTCATGGGCGTGTTGCTTGGGGTGATGTTCCTCGGACTCTCGCTCCTTGCTTCGAAGGTCCATGCCCCGCCGTTCAAAGGCGGCTCGCCGACGGTCATATCCCAAGTCGGTGAGGCCGTGTACGGCAAGGGCGTTGTCGGCCACGTGTTGTGGCTCTCACTCCAGGTCGGGACGATGCTCATCCTTGTCCTGGCGGCCAATACGAGCTTTGCTGACTTTCCCCGACTGGCCAGCTTTCACGCCGGCGACAACTTCATGCCGCGCCAATTCATGGTGCGTGGCCACCGCCTGGTGTTCTCCAACGGCATCATCTTCCTGGCCATCGCCGGAACGGTCACCCTGCTCGGAACGGGCGGCAAGGTAAGTCGGCTTATTCCGCTCTATGCCATCGGGGTGTTCACCAGCTTCACGCTCAGCCAGGCGGGCATGGCCAAACACCACATCACCCACAAAGAGGACTCCTGGCGGACGGGACTCTTCATCAACGCCACGGGTGCACTTCTCTCGTTCATTGTGCTCATCATCGTCGCCGCGGTGAAATTTACGGAAGGGGCATGGGTCATCATGCTCCTCATCCCGATCATGGTGTTTGGGCTGGTGCGTCTGAACCGTGCGTACGAGCACGAAAATGCGGAACTAGCCGAAGATGCTGCCAAAATCGCCGCCGCGCCCGGGCGTTGGAAGCATTCGATGATTGTTCTGGTCGACGAACTCGACGTGGCCAGCGCCCGAGCAATTCAGTATGCGCGCGTAGTGAATCCGCATGACTTCCGCGCCGTGCACTTCGATCTTGATCCGTGGAAAACCCATATCCTGGCCGAGACGTGGCGCAAACTTGGTTTCGACGGCATCCCTCTCGACATTGTGGAGTGTCCCGACCGGCGCGTGCCGCGGGCGGCTGCTGAACTCATCATCGACGTGCTGCAAAACGGAGGCACTGAGGTGAGCGTGCTGATTCCGCGACGAGAACATTCGCAATTCTGGCATCGCTTCCTTCACGACCATTCATCAAAATCAATCGTTGCCGCATTGGCCGACATACCTCATTGCAACGTCACCATCGTGCCGTATCACCTTGGGAATACGCCGGACCGAGGGCCCATCACTGCCGAAATTGACCGCCAAGTCCGAACCGAGCAGGCCATGATGGCCCCTCGAACGCTTCTCGCCACAGCGGACGAACTTCCCGAAGATCGTTCACGTATCGCCGAAGTCCCCGTGCGCGGTCGGGCCACGGTGGCCGGTCGTGTTCGCCAAGTGCGTGTGCAGCCGTTCGGCGGGAACCCGAGTCTCGAGTGCACCATCGTCGACGACACCGACACGCTGACGTTGATCTTCACCGGCCGGCGTCAGATCGACGGCATCCGGGTCGGGACCCGTCTGTCGGCCGAAGGAACGATCGCCCTTCGCGATGGAAAACGGATCATCATGAATCCGAGCTACCACTTCGCCGGCCCGCTCGAGCCGTTGGAGGCGCCGCACCACTGAGGCGAAGGCCGGTAATTGCTAGCGCGGCTTCGCCTGCCGTATCTCGTCGGCTACCAACTGGGCGTTGGCACCGGTGAACACCGTCGAGTGGCCGCCGGGAACCCAAACCCTCGTGACGTGCGTCGGGCGTTGCTCCACCAGCGAGTAGTCGAACCAAAAGGTTGGTGTCGTGTCGGTCGAACGGAAGACGAGAGCCGGCACCGGCAGCGGACCCGGGTCGCCAGCACTCAACACCGCTCGGTCGACGATTGCGTCGACCCCCGCGTAGCCAAGTTCACGGGCCGCCTCGGCGTTGGCGTCGAAATATCCAGCCCGAGCTCGCCAGGCCCGCCAGCTCGCCCGAGCCCACGGCGCGAGCGAGCGACCGCCACGATCGCTGCCGTTTCGCCACACGTTACCGAGGCGCCCCAGCCGGGTGGCCGGCATTGGTTCGGCCACGAACGAATCCAGAATGACCAACCCGCTCACGGAAAATCCTCGCTCCCGGATCTCCTGGGCAAGGTGGAGCGAGATCAATCCCCCATCGCTGTAACCGCCGATCCAGTACGGGCCGACGGGATCGTCCGTTTGGATCGCCGTTGCGTATCGGTCGACCATGGCCGCCATTGAGCGATCCGGCTGCTGCCCGGGCTCCACACCGACGGCCTGGACACCAATCACGTCGACGTCATCGACCAACAACAACGCCAACTCGCGAAATCCAATCACGTTGCCTCCGGCTCCGTGAATCAAATAGAGCTTTTGCGCCGCCTTGCTCGGCCCGATGCGGACGAGTGAGGAGGTGGCGCTGAATCCACCGGGGTTTCCCGCTCGCTCGGCCAAGAGTCGTGGCGTCGGCGCATCGAGCAACACGGTCAACGGAAGTTCGATCCCTTTGCGTTCACTGATTCGACTCAGTAGTTGCACGGCCAGTAGCGAGTGCCCACCGAGAGCGAAGAAGTCATCGTCCGGCCCGATCTCACGTCCGAACACCTGGCAGAAATCAGACACGATCCGGTCGGTGGCCGAGCCCAAAGGGTTGGGCGAACTGGTAGCGACGAGGGTGGCCGGCTGGGGTTCGGGAAGGGCCCGACGATCAACCTTTCCCGATGGCGTGAGCGGGAACTCGTTCAGCACAACGTAGAGCGACGGAACCATCACCGAGCTCATTCGCCTGCCCAGGGCACCCTTCACACCGACTTCGTCGAATGACACGCCACGTGGAGTGATCACGTAGGCAACAAGGCGATCGTCGCCGAGACCGTGACCGACAACAGCGGCCACCGCCTGGGCAATCGACGGCTGCTCGATCAGGGCCGACTCGATCTCGCCGAGCTCGATGCGATGACCACGCAGCTTCACCTGGGTATCGATGCGGCCGAGAAACTCATGCACGCCATCGCGTCGACGGATAACGCGATCACCGGTCCGGTACACCGCGACGGTCCGGCCATTTATCGTACGCGTACTGAACTTTTCGGCCGTGATGTCCGGACGAGCGTGGTACCCACCGCCAACGAACGGTCCGGCGATCAGCAGCTCTCCCGGGGTGCCGTCGTCGACAGCCAGCAACTGCTCGTCGACGACCAGCGCCGTGACTCCGGGCAACGGCCGACCGATTGGAACCGTTGCCCCGTCGGTCGATTCGACGTCGTGCGCGAAGGACCAAATCGAGCACTCCGTGGGACCGTAGATATTGGTGACCTGCTCGACGCCAGCACCCTGCAACTGGTGCACCAGCGCGGGTGGGAGCGCCTCACCGCCGAGGAGCACCTGTTGGAGACGACGAAGCGAGCGACGGTCGTCGGGATCAGCGA
>JANLQX010000134.1:0-3591 GCA_031368095.1 Actinomycetes bacterium
CGCCGCACTTGCGCAGGAGGGCGGCGAGTTCCGGCCACACCGTTCGGTGCTCGGCGTCGTAGTCCTGTTCGCGGCCATCGCGAAGAATGCTGTGGAGGGCGACGATCATCTGGATACGTTCCGTTGTTGGCCCAATCGGTAGACCGAATGCGCAGTGGCGGCTCGCACGGCGTGCCATTCCGTCGGGCTGAGTTGGGGCAACGCCGCCTCGAGGGCGATGAGCGTGTCGAGGGGCGGAGCGACGAGCATGGACACCGGCCAGTCGGTGCCGAGCATCATGCGGTCAGGTCCGAAGGCCTCGGTGATCACCTCGACGTAGGGTCGCAGATCGTCGACTGTCCACCCGTTCCAGTCACACTCGGTCAGCAACCCGGACAGTTTTACGACGGTGTTCGGAAGTCCGGCAAAGGTCCGCAGATCGGTCGCCCAGGGCTCCAGCTCACCTCGCCCAATCGCCGGCTTGGCGCCATGGTCGAGGACGAAAAGCACCTAGTCCAGACGCGCCGCCGTGGCCGTGGCGGCGGCCAGGTGCTGCGGTCGGAGTAGACGTTCGTATACGATGCCATGGGCACCAACGCCCTGGATTCCACGGCGTACATCGCCACGAGCAATCCACTCCGGATCAGCCTCGTCGTGAACCTGATGACGGATGCCCCGCAAGAAGCGGCCACCAGTTC
Organism: Actinomycetes bacterium; assembly: GCA_031368095.1. Taxonomy (GTDB): domain Bacteria; phylum Actinomycetota; class Acidimicrobiia; order Acidimicrobiales; family JANYDT01; genus JANLQX01. Next base: position 678 of record JANLQX010000134.1, read on the forward strand.
CGGCTTGGAGCGCGTCGAGACGAGCACCAACGTTGTCGGACGAAAGATCGACCCATCCGACCACCGCGCTCGGACCCGCTACCTCGTCGCAAAGGGCCAGCAGTTCGACGGTCTCGGCCTCGTCACTCACCGTTTGCACCACCACGCTCGCTTCGATGGCTGACGTTGTCGTTGCCTCGGCGTAGTCGTGAACCGTGAACGTGCGGGCGAGGGGTTCGAGTGCGGCGCCGATCATCCACGGTTGGGGCCGCACGGAAAGATCCCACAGGTGGTGGTGGGCGTCCACGCGCATCATGTCGTCAGCACCGAGTCGAGGTCGGGCCACAGAGCGTCGGGAAGCACGACCGATGCCGCGGCAACGTTGGCGTCGAGCTCGACCACCGACCGAGCACCGAGAAGCACGCTTACGACTGACGGATGCCGGAACGGAAACTGCAGCGCCGCGGCGGTGAGGGTCACACCATGGCCTTGGCAAACGGCTTCAAGTTGCTGGGCACGCGTCACCAGGTGGGGCGGAGCTGGTGCGTAGTCAAACGTGGCGCCCGGTCTCGGATCAGCGAGCAGACCAGAGTTGAAAACACCACCAACCACAACGCTCACCCCTCGGCGTTCGCATTCGGGCAACAGGTCCACCCCCGCCGTCCGGTCCAACAGCGACCATCGCCCGGCGATGAGGACCATGTCGATGTCGGTTTCGCGGACGAACCGCGTCGGGATCTCCGGTTGATTCATGCCGACGCCGATCGCCCCCACGATTCCCTCTGCGCGCATACGGTCAAGGACGGGGTACGCCTCGGCGATGGCTTGGTCGGCATGATCGTCGGGGTCGTGCAAGTACACGATGTCCACGTGCGACAGGCCAAGTCGGGTCAGGCTTTCGCTGAGTGATCGTTCGATGCCCGCCGCCGAGAAATCGAATTCGACTCGCGAGGGTGGTGCGTCGACGAAGAGGCCGGTGTCACCCAACGGATCGGCAACGGCGAGTCGGCCGACCTTCGTCGAGAGAACGAACGCACTCCGCGCCGAGGTCGCCAGCGCCGCCCCGACCCGACGCTCCGAGGTGCCGTGTCCGTACTGCGGAGCGGTATCGATGTACGTGATGCCGTGAGCCAAAGCCCGTTGCACGACGCGTGATGCTTCGTCGTCTTCGACATGGGCGAACAGTCCGCCGAGTGCCGCGGTCCCAAGTGACAGGGCAGTGATTGTGACACCGCGTCCAACCACGTGGCTCATTCTCGAAATCGTATGCGTAGTGGGCGCGCAGTAGCTTCGCCGACATGACGCGCCTCACTGGCTTTGACGTGATCGACGTTCGCTTTCCCACGTCGACAATGCTCGACGGCTCCGACGCCATGAACGCCGACCCTGACTACTCGGCGGCCTACGTGACGCTCACGACCGATGACGGGGATGCCGGCGCGTCGTTGGCCTTCACCATCGGCCGCGGCAACGACGTGCAGGTGGCGGCGATCCGGGCGTTGTCGCCGGCCCTTGTCGGTCGGGGTCTGGAGGAGGTGACCGGTGATCTGGGCGGACTGGCCCGTCGCCTCGTGCGGGACTCGCAATTCCGCTGGCTCGGCCCGGAAAAGGGCATTGCCCACATGGCCGTGGGCGCGGTGGTCAATGCGGCGTGGGACCTGGCGGCGCGAATGGCCGGCAAGCCGGTGTGGCGTTTTCTCAGCGACATGACCCCCGCGCAGATCGTGGACCTGATCGACTTCCGCCACATCAGCGACGCGCTGTCACCGACGGACGCGCTCGATCTCTTGACGGCCGCGGTTGGCGGCCGCGATGGGCGCGTTGCCGCGCTGCTGGCCGACGGGTATCCCGCCTACACGACCGGCCCCGGATGGATTGGGTATGACGACGCGAAGTTGGAGCGGCTGTGCGTCGAGGCGGTGGAGCGTGGCTATCGCCAGATCAAGCTGAAGGTCGGAGGGAACCCGGCCGACGATGACCGTCGCCTCGGGATTGCCCGACGCACGATCGGCCCCGACATCGGCCTAGCCATCGACGCCAACCAGATCTGGGATGTCGACGAAGCAATCGCGCGGGTCAACGCGCTCGCCCACCACGACCTCGCGTGGATCGAAGAGCCCACCAATCCCGACGACGTGCTCGGCCACGCCCGCATCCGCGCCGCTGTGCATCCGGTGCCGGTCGCGACCGGCGAACATATGCATAATCGGATCATGGCGAAGCAGTTCTTGCAGGCTGGCGCGCTCGATGTGTTGCAGATCGACGCGACGCGCGTCGGCGGCGTCAACGAGAATGTGGCCATGCTGTTGTTGGCGGCCAAGTTCGGTGTGCGCGTGTGTCCGCATGCCGGCGGCGTCGGCCTGTGCGAGATGGTGCAGCATCTCGCCATGTTCGATTTCGTGAGCGTGAGTGGATCGATGGAGGGACGCATGATCGAACACGTCGATCATCTGCATGAGCACTTCATCGATCCCGTTCTTGTTGTGGGCGGGCGGTACCGCGCCCCGCACCAAGCGGGCATGAGTTCGACGATGCGAGCCGAGAGCATTTCCACCTACACCTTTCCCGACGGACCGGCCTGGAGCACGAAATGAGTGCGCTCGAGTTCGAAGGAATGGTCGCCGTGGTGAGCGGCGGGGCATCAGGAATCGGTCTCGCCACCGCGCATCGTTTGACCGAGTTGGGGGCGACCGTGGCGTGTCTCGACCTGTCGATCGACGCGCTCCCTTCGGACCTCCACGGGTTCCGGTGCGATGTTTCGGATTCCGAAACAGTCATGCGCTCGATCGACGACGTTGTGTCACGGTTCGGTCGCCTCGACATCGTCGTCGCCAACGCCGGCATCGGCGCGCAGGGCACGGTGGAGGACAACGACGATGCCGAATGGGCTCGCGTGTTCGATGTCAACGTGTTCGGTATGGCTCGCCTGATCCGC
>JANLQX010000138.1:0-2853 GCA_031368095.1 Actinomycetes bacterium
GTCGACCGAGAGCACCCGGCCGCCCGGGCGAAGGGCGTGCTCGCAGGCTGTCCGCAAGGCCGAGGTCTTGCGTTTACCGACGCTGTCAAGCACGAGGTCGTAGCGCTCACCTTCGGGAGGGGTGGTCATCTTCGTGTAGTCGAACACGTGGTCGGCACCGAGGCTGCGGACGAGCTCAGCGTTGTCCGGTCCGCAGACCGCAGTCACCTCGGCACCGAGGTCTTTGGCAATTTGCACCGCCGCCGTCCCAACTCCGCTCGACGCCCCATAGAGCAGCACCTTCATGCCCGGCTTGACTCCTCCCTTGCGGAGGTAGTGCAGAGCGAGTAGTCCTCCGAAGGTGATGGCGGCAACCTCATCGAACGACAGACCCGTCGGGGCAAGACCTACCGTGCTCTCGTCACTTAGGCACGCATATTCGCCGTAGCCACCGAGATGGAACTTGGTGAAGGCCCAAATCCGATCACCCACGTGAAAGCGCGTGACTGCGCCGCCGATCTCGACGACCTCGCCGGAGACGATCAGGCCCAGAATTCGACGCCGCGGGCGACGCACGCCGATCATCAGCTTCATCATGAGCCGCTGGAAGAACGGCTCATTGGGGATGCCGCTGCGAATGAACCAGTCGCTCGAATTCACCGTTGACGCGTGGATGCGAACGAGTATCTCGTCGTCTCTGGGCTGGGGCTTATCGACCTCCCTCACCACGAGCACTTCGGGGGGCCCATAGCGTGTGCAGATCGCCGCCTTCATGCTGCCTTCGTTTCCGTCACGGTGATTGAAGGCGATGGCGCTCTCGCGTCGGTCCCGCCAAACCCTTTCACGAGAAGCCAGACTGCCAACACCATCTCGTTTATTGCAATGGGCGCCGTCGTAACGACCTGCGCTGCGACGGGAAGGTCGAGCCCGTACATTTCCAGCACACCGCTGATCACGATCAGCGCACCACCTGTGAGTCCCCACGCCGACAACCACCTCGGGACGAGGTCCGATCCGAGGAGCAGCCCGTAGAGGATGAGCGCGCTGACGCCGAAGAGAGTCTTTGGGCCAACGATGGACGTCCACTCGCGAAGCCCTGTTGTCAGGTACCCCACCGGTTTCAGGTTTGCCGACGCATCATTTCCGTGCTTCTTGCTGATTGCGAGGAGCGAGAGTGCACTGAGAGTGCCCGTGAGTTGGACAACGGCTTCGAGGACCCTTGCCCCCACGTAGGCGACAGCGAGGCCTTCATTGCGCCTCTTCAGTACCGGGAACAGCATCGCCGCTATACCCACAACCGACAACGCCAACACGATCTCAAACAACGCCCCCGTCACGATCCGACCTTCCGAGCGGGCCGCATCGAACACGGCGGTGGTCTCCCCGATGGGAAGGAGCAGCGAGCCGCCCACGATTGATGAGACGGTCGCAATGATGAACAGCGCCCCCACGATCCGGGCCGTGCTTCGGTTGGATCTCACTACGCCCCCGTTTGCGACTGTCATTGGGAACACCATCGACGGCCTGCGCGGCGGAGCCGACGGATCACATCGCCACTCACGATCGCCGCTTTCATGCGGTCCTCGTTATGGGGCCGGATTCGGCTCGCTGCTTGATGCCTAGCAATTGTTTGCGCATCATCGGGAAATCGCCGAGTTCCATGAGGAGGAGCCAGATGATGGCGAGAGGGTCGCTCCAGTCGTAGCGGGCGCGGATGCGGGTTACGAGTCTCGTTCGGTGTTCCCCGATCGGTTCGAGGACCCATACCCAGGTTGACAGTTTTTGCTGCCAAATGAGCTGCCGGTTCACCTCTACACCGGCAACGCGAAACGCGTTTGCGTCGGTTGGAGATTTTGTGAACGGTGACATCGGCGCGGCGAGATCACCGATCTCGGGATGCTGCCATTGCGGCAGGATCTCGGTGGCGCTCGGGCGGCCGAGATTGTCGAGTATGTCGTAGGAGTAGAACCCGGCCCGCCCCAGCCCGATCTGGACGATCCACGGCCATACGTGATCCGGCGGGGCGTTGATGGTGACGGCTCTCGTTGGAGCGAACCGTGGATGCACGATGAGTTCGTCGCCGTCGTATCGACCATGCGCTTCAGCGTCGGTCGCCCCCCAGCGAAGGTGCCATCGCCGGTAGAAGCGAAACGCCACACCGACACCGAATGACGCAACAATCCACGACGCCCGGGCGCTGGTGGATTTCACGCCGACGCGCCGACCAGGTTCGGCTGGCTTTCGTCGATCGTGATTGCGTTGGCGGAAGGGTCTGATTGGGGTGGCGACGGCTGTGGCGCGAGAGGTTCGGTTGGTCCCCCATCGAAGTGGAACGGTGGGTACTCGTCAGTCATCAAGGCAACGTAGGCAACGACTCGGAACACCCAGCGGTTCATACCGATGACGAAGTCGAACAGACCCTCCGGATAGGCACGGCGGATGAGCAGCACGATGCCACCGATCGTGGCGCAGATGCCGATGAGGCCGCCGGGGTAGCCGAGCTGTGTGGTCCGCCAGAAGCCGTTGCTGCTGTTGCGATTCCATGACCAGCCGGCGCTGAAGATGGCGATGATGATGAGGTGCGGGATGGCGAGCAGCCAGGACTTCACGAACACCAGCCCCCGTGAGAGGCGCTCGGGATAGTCGATCTCAAGGGTTGCCGGATACGCCATGGGTGCGAGCGTGAACGGCGGGTAGATGTCGGTGCCGTATGCGCCGGGCCCGTAGAACTGCACCCGCCAAGTCCAGCGAAGAACGCCGACGTTGAAGTCGAACAACGACCTGGGGTACCGACCGGTGAACACGATGGCAACGCCCGCCACGATCGTGAGTATCCCGAATGCGGTCCACAGGAAGAAGAGCACGATCACGTGC
>JANLQX010000144.1:0-7032 GCA_031368095.1 Actinomycetes bacterium
GTGGACTCGGCCGCTACCAGCCACTCGACGATGGTTCCTTCTTCCATGGTGAGCCCGAGCTTGGGCATGGTGAATGGGAGAGACATGGTGCTCAGTTCTTTGGTGAGGGGTTTGGAGCAGAGGTGGTGCGGAAGTGGCCACGGTCGGCGGCGATGGTGATGGCCCGCTCAACATCGATGATGGTTGGCCCGTCAGCGCGGATCTCGGCGTGGGCGACAACTCCTTCGTCGAGAACACGGTCACGCTCACCGTCGAACGCCAGCATCCCGGGGCCGTACAGGGAAACGACGTCGCCGGTCGCCAATCGGTTGCATCGTGCATACGCCAGGGGGACGAGCATGCCGGGCGCCAGCATCGCCCGGACGTGCCCGATCGATGAGGCATCGTCAGATGCGACCTCGACGACGGTTGCGCCGGGCTCGCGTCGAGAGACCGGCGCCAGCATGGCGGCCAGATTCGAGAGCCCCACACTGGCGGGTTCGGCGATGCAGGCGACGACGGTGCGGAGAATGGCCGGATCCCATACCGCGCGAGAGCCGACGAAGCGGGCATCGACCAGGGCGAGGTCAACGAGGGCAAGATCGTCGGCCGAGCCATCATCGAATCGGACGGCGATCCACTTCGCTTGATAGGAGGCCTCGTCGAGACCGACGGCGCCGGCGGCGATCAGTCCGGCACCAAGGCCGGCGAGGGTGGCGTCGAGCGCTCGCGGAAACACGTTGTTCGTTCCCGTCGAGATGGAGACCAGCGGGGCATGGAGCCAACCTTTGGCCACATCGCGGTTGGTCCCATCGCCGCCCAGAACGATGAGCGCGTCGACATCGGCTTTGGCGAATCGCGACGCCACGGCCACGGTGTCGCTACGGATGCCGTAGACCGGCTCGTCGATCACGTCGACGGGAACGCCCTGCAGTTCGTCAGCATGCAGATCCTCGACGGCACGCTCGCTGAGTCGGTGACGGTCGGGAGCAATGACGACGCGACGCGCCCCTCCGCCGATAGCGCCAAGCACGGCGCGGCGAACCACCCCGATTTTGGCGGCGTCGGACGTGGGTGACGCATGGGTAACAAGACGACGAACGTCTTTGCCCGCCGCTGGATTGGCGAGTATTCCAACCGTTCCGGTGGCCATGGGCGCAGAGCCGACTCAGGCTCCGGGAACCGGGCGACCAAGCAGGTTACGAATCCCGGTGGCGATCGATATCGCGTCGGGGACGTAGTGCTTTTCCAACGCCGGACTGAACGGCACCGGCGAGAACGGCGCGCCGATCCGGCCGACGGGTGCGTCGAGAAAGTCGAACGCTTCCTCCTGGATCTGGGCGGCGATTTCCGCACCGATGCCACCGAACCGCACCGCCTCGTGCACCACAATCACGCGATGTGTCTTGCGCGCTGACTCCACCACGGTGGCGGTATCGAACGGTTGCAACGTGCGTGGGTCGATGACCTCGCAATCGATCCCCTCGGAGGCGAGCACGTCGGCGGCGGCCAGCGACTCGTTGGCCATGCGTCCGAACGACACCACGGTCACGTCTTTGCCGGGGCGTTTGACGTCGGCTACTCCGAGAGGGATGGCGTAGAGATCTTCCGGGACCGGGCCCGTCATGCCGAGAAGACGCTTGTGTTTCACCATCACCGTGGGGTTGTTCTCGCGGATACACGAGACCATGAGCCCCTTCATGTCGTAGGGATTCGACGGATAGACAACCTTGAGCCCCGGAATATGACACAGCAACGCTTCGAGGCTTTGACTGTGTTGAGCGGCCGCCGAAAGTCCGGCTCCACCCGCCATGGTGATGGTCAACGGAAGGGTGGCTTTGCCGCCGAACATGTACTTCAGTTTGGCCGCCTGGTTCACGATCTGGTCGAGCGCCACGCACACGAAGTCCATGAACATGAGGTCGACGATCGGACGCAGGCCGCTGACTGACGAGCCGACGCCGAGTCCGATGATGGCTTGCTCGCTGATCGGGGTGTCGACGACGCGACGTTCGCCGAACTCCTTTTGCAGTCCGCCGTAGGTGCCGAACACTCCGCCGAACGCCCCGATGTCCTCCCCGGCGCAGAAGATCGATTCATCGGCGCGCATGGAAAGACGGACGGCTTCGTTGAAAGCCATGACGTAGGACAGTGATCGCACCTCGGTCGTGTCGCTCATGCCATCACCGGAATCATCTTCGTGTACACGTCTTCGAGTAACTGGTCCTGATCGGGAAGCGGGCTTGCTTCGGCGAAGGCAATGGCGTCGGCGATGTCGGATCGCTGGAGATCCCACTCCGCAGTGGCATCCTCCGCCGACATCACGTTGAGCGTGATCAGGCGCGCTTCGAGCGTGAAGATGGGATCACGTTGCTTCCACACTTCGACTTCGGAGTCGGGCCGGTACTTGAGGCCCAGGTTCTGGACGCCGTGGTGGTTGTAGAAGCGATAGGTCTTGGCCTCCAACAGCGTTGGCCCTTTGCCCGCCCGCGCCCGAGCCACGGCTTCGGCGGCGGCCTCGTAAACAGCTACGGCATCCATACCGTCGACGATCACACCGGGCATGCCGTAGCCCTGAGCGCGGTCGACGATGTCGGTGATGGCCATCGTCTTGTCCCGGCGCGTGAACTCGCCGTATTCGTTGTTCTCGCAGGCGAACACGATCGGAAGTTGGAGCGCGCACGCCATGTTGGCGGCCTCGTGAAAGGCGCCGATGTTGGTGGCCCCGTCACCGAAGAAGGCCACGGCCACGTTGCCGTCATCTCGGTACTTGTGACTGAACGCCGCACCAACGGCGATCGGCGAACCGGCACCGACGATGCCGTTGGCGCCGAGCATGCCGAGCTCCAGAGAGCTGATATGCATCGAACCGCCCTTGCCGTTGCAGTACCCGGTGGCCTTACCCATCAGCTCGGCCATCATCGGCCGGAACTGGCCACCCTTGGCCACGAGGTGACCGTGGCCTCGGTGCGTCGAAGTAATCGAGTCGGCGTTGGTCAGGTTGGCGCAGACGCCAGACGCCACGGCCTCTTCGCCGACATAGAGGTGGAGGAAACCAGGCAGCTGCCCCTTCTCGGCCAGACGACCGGCGGCCTCCTCGAACAGGCGAATACGCACCATGCGACGGTGCAGGTCGAGGAGGACTTCGCGGGTGGGTTCCATCAACGGTTCCTTTGTTCCTTCACGAGGTGTGGCCGAGCGTCCAGCGGATGCCGCGACGCAGAAGTTCGTAGTACTGCGGCTCCATCCATGAGCCCTGTTCGATTCGGGGGTAGTAAGCCATCCGCGGCACCATGTCGTAGTGACCGCGGCAGTGGCCGAGCGTGTTGTAGAGCACTGCGCCCTCGCCGAGATCACGGAGGTACATCACGAGGTGCTCGTCGGTGCCGCGCGCCGCAACACTCCAATCGGCTTCGAGGAACCCGGTGGCCTCTCCACTCCACACGGTGTGGAGCAGCGGTTGCAGGGATGTCTTATCGTGAAATTCGCACAGATAGAGCTCGTCGTTCGTCTCAAACGAGGTGATGCCGGAGACGAGCCAATTCTCCGGCGCGCTGACGTCGACGCGATAGGGCTGAATGGGCGGATGGCCGACGAACTGACTACCAAGGGTCTCGGCCCACAGGGGGAAGCAGCGCGGGGCGTCGACCCCATTCGGTCCCGAAAGATCGAGGGCAGAGTTCGTGCCGTGGAGGGCCAGCCATCGTCCGCCGCCTTCGACCCAAGACCGGATGGATCGTTGGGCCGCTTCGCTGGGGCGCACGTCGCACGTGTAGCTGATCAGCAAAGACGCCGCGGTGATTGCTTCCGTGTCCTCGTAGTCGGCGAGAACCGTGACGCGAACGTGCTCGTGTTCGGCGAGGAGTTTCAGGAGCTCTAACCGGGCGAAGTCGATGTCGTGATACTTGCCACCGGCAACGAGGCAGGCATTGATTCGTTCAGCCATACAGGCGCTTAGTAGTTGACGCGCTTGAGGAAGCCACCATCGACGGTGAGGTTCACACCATTGATGTGCTTGGCTCGGTCGCTCACTAGGAAGGCCACAGCATCGGCCACGTCTTGGGCCACTCCCATCGATCCGCCCGGGTGCCCCTTTTCGGTGGCTTCGAAGAAGGGCGCCATGCCTTGCTTGATCTTGTCCCAGTCGCCGCCTTCGATGAAGATCGGTCCGGGCGACACCACGTTGCAGCGAATTCCCTTGGCGCCAAGCACCTGGGCCTGGCCGAGCGTCCAGTTCGTGACGGCCGCCTTGAAGGCGGAGTAGCTGCCACTGCCGCTGGCGAAGTGTTCGCTCACCGCGGTGGTGCCGATACTGATGAGCGATCCGCCGCCATCGGCGAGGAACGGGGTGGCCGCTTCGACGCTGTGGAGCAATGCCATGAGATCGATTTGGAAGTTGTTGTTCCACGCTTCGAGCTTGCGGGCCGGCTTGCCCGACGTGTTGTGCACGAAGATGTCAATCCCGCCCAGCTTTTCGGCCGACGAGGTGATCCATGCCTTCAGGGCTTCGGGATCAGCAGCGTCGACGACGGCGCCGATGACGGTGCCTTTTGTGGCCATCTCGGCCACGGCGGTATCGACGTCAGCCGCCGTGCGAGCGCAGATGGCGACCGAGGCACCCTCGGCGAGCAACGTCTCGGCAATGGCGCGGCCGAGGCCTTTTGTGGCGCCGGTAATAAGCGCGCGCTTGCCTGCGAGTCCAAGATCCATGACGTTCTCCTCGTTCGATGCTGCAGTTCGGGCCTGTCCAGCTCGGACAGGAAAAGTAATCGCTCAGTTAGTTCACCATCGCAGCATGCTTGACCGCAAACGGAGCACTCGTTTTGGCGACTCAGCGGGGCGTTGCGCTCCACGACATGTTCTTGTCGACCCGCGGTTCGGGGGGAAGACCGAGAACGCGTTCACCGATGATGTTGCGCTGCACTTCGTCGGAACCACCGGCGATCCGGTAGCCCGGGGCACCGAGCACGTGCTCGCCCCACGCGTAGGTGCCCCATTCGCCCGTGTCGGCGGTCAGGCGCGGCCCCAGGACGGTCGACACCGCCTCCGACATGGCGGTCATGTTCTCGGTCCACACGAGCTTGCCGAGCGATCCCTCCGGTCCTGGCGGCATACCGGAAGCACGAAGGTCGGCGGCTCGCCGGTTGACAAAGCCCTCGATACGCATGCGGATGTAGGCCTTCGCCAGTGCCTCACGCACGGCGGGCTCGTGGTCGTTTCCCAACGCTCGGGCGGTGGCGACGAGCTTGGACCAGGTGCCACCCGGTCGGCTTGACCCTCCGTCGGCGCCGGAGTGGTCGCGCTCGAAGCCGAGGGTGGTGAGAGCCACATTCCAGCCATCACCGATGTCGCCGAGGCGGTATTCCTCAGAGACCCGCACGTCGTTGAAGAACACTTCATTGAACGACGACCCACCGCTCATCTGCTTGATCGGTCGGATCTCGATTCCCGGAAGATCCATAGGAATGATGAATGCCGTCATGCCCTTGTGCTTGGCCACATCGGGATCGGTACGCGCGATGAGCTCGCCCCATTTCGAGAACTGGGCTCCGCTACTCCAGACCTTCTGTCCGCTTACGACCCACTCGTCGCCGTCACGAACGGCGCGACATGCGAGTGACGCCAAGTCCGAGCCGGCGCCCGGTTCGGAGAACAGCTGACAGCAGAGTGACTCGGTGGCGAGGAACTCTCCGACCCACCGCTTCTTCTGAACTTCTGTTCCGAACTTCATGATGGTCGGAGCGATCAGGCCGGTCGTGACGCCGAACGTTTCGTGGCGTGTTGGCGTTTCGTACTGGGCTTCGAGCTTGCCAAACGCCCTGGCGTACTCCTTGGAAAGTCCGAGGCCGCCGTACTCCGGCGACGCCGTGATGGCGTGGTAGCCCTTCTCGGCCTTGGTGCGGTGCCAGCCGGTGATCGAATTGAGCAGCGCCTGCTCCTCGTCGAAACTGAGCGCGTGGAAAATGGAGACGCTGAACTCGCCGGAACCCCAGGGGGCATCCTCGCTGGCGGAAGTCGGCCGTTTTGAAGCATGGCTGTCCAGCCAGGCTCGGGCCTGGTCGGCGAACTCGGTGACGGTCGGTTGGCTCACGGGATCTCCTGCGGGGGTGGCCGGGTTTGTTTCGGGTTGTGCCGGGGTTGTCCGAACAACGGCGGGCGTTGACGCAGACGGCCCCAAGTCGATCACAGCCCGGTTCGTAACGTCGAATTGATCGGTTAGTTACTTCAGGGGCACGAGCGAGGTTCGGCTCCCGCCGATACGCTGAGCGGGTGCCCAACAAGCCCACGCGGCTCGGCCGTCCCCCGTCGTCGAGTTCGATCGACACTCGCGAGCGGATCGTCGAGATTGCGGTGCAGGCGTTTTCGGAACTCGGTTACGAGACCACCACCAACAAATACATCGCCAGTGAATCGGGAATCACCACCGGCGCGCTTTATCACTATTTCGATTCGAAGCTTGAGATGTACGTCGCGGCCTACGAACACGTGCAGCAGGCGATCTACCGGCGCCTGGCCGACGCGTTGGTGGGTGTCTACGGCTTCGTCGACCGGCTCGAAGCGGTGCTGGAGGCGGCGCACGACCTCAACGGTGACGAACCGTCGCTGGCGAGGTTCATCGGGGCGGCAAGGGTGGATATGGCTCGCAACGACGAGCTTCGTGGGGCACTCGGTCGGCCGGAAGGGCCGGGTTACTCCTTCTTCGATGTCCTCGTCGACGACGGCATCACGTCCGGCGAGATTGCCGCCGACCAACGCAAACTCGTCCTTGCCTTCATCCGGATCATCGTGGTCGGCCTGACCGACGGAGCGTCGGAGGACAACGATCGTCACCGAGTGGCCGTCGACGCTGTTCGGGCGGCGATCGAAGGACGGCTGTTCTCGCCCGCCGTGAGGGCGACGGCCACGACCAGGGCCACGACGAGGGTCCGAACTCGACGAGCCGGGTAGCCAGCCTGTTTCAGCTGTCAAGGAGCGGGTGACGACGTGGTGGCGACTTAGGGGTACGGGTCGGGTCGGCCGACGGCGGCACAGAGTTGGCGGTGTCGTTGTTGG
>JANLQX010000152.1:0-6935 GCA_031368095.1 Actinomycetes bacterium
TCTGGTACCCATGGGTTATCAAGAGGCACCGACGGACTGGTGGAAGACCTTCGTGTCTGCCCTCCCAGCGCGGACGGCCAAACTTGGCATTGTGCGAGCCGACGGAAGCGCCCATGTGGCGCCAGTCTGGGTGGATCTCGACGGTGACGACATCGTCTTCATGACGAGCGCCGCCACCATCAAGGGCAAGGCCATCCTCCGCGACCCGCGTGTGTCACTGTGCTTCGACGATGAGGCGCCGCCGTTTTCCTTCGTCACCATCGCCGGAACCGTCACCACGTCGACCGACCCGGCCGAGCTGCTGTCCTGGGCCACTCGCATCGGCGGCCGCTACATGGGTCACGAGAACGCCGCCACCTACGGCGAACGAAATGGCGTGCCGCCCGAGATGGTGGTTCGGGTGACCGTCACCAAGGTCGTCGCGAAAATCGACGTAGCGGGCTGACCACCCTGTCCAACCAAAGGAAATCACCATGGCTATTCACCGGCTCAATCATGCCGTTCTCTGGGTGCGCAACGCTGAAGTCAGCGCGACCTTCTACTCCGACGTTCTCGGTTTTCGCGCTCTTGCCGAATACGACACGGGACGCGGTGCCGTCTTCCTGCGAGCAGAAGGATCGACCAACGACCACGACCTCGGATTGTTCTCCATCGGCGACGACGCGCCGCTGCCCGCTGGTCGCACCGTTGGTCTCTATCACCTCGCCTGGGAAGTCGACACCCTCGCCGACCTGGCGCTCATCGCGGCCCGACTGACCGAGGCTCGCTCACTCGTTGGCGCCACCAACCACGGCACCACCCGCTCGCTCTACGCCAAAGATCCCGACGGAATCGAGTTCGAAGTCGTCTGGCTCGTTCCGGCCGCCCTCATCACCGACGCTGACCGTCCCGGGATGGCGCCGCTCGACCTCGACGCCGATATCGCTCGCTTCGGGGCCGATACCCCGGGTGGCATCGGGCTCTCGCGCCCGGCCGTCGTCGGCTAGGGGTTTGACGGGGTCGGCGGGTAGCGTTGGACCCCATGTCTGGAACTGATCTCGCGTCTGCCGCCGGCGTTGTTGACACCTGCCGCGCCGTTGTCGACGCCGCCCTTCGTCATCTGGCCGAAACCGCTCCTGGAAGGCGAGCCGACGCCATCATCGACGCCAATCAGCAGGTCATCTACGACCTGGCCCACGCCGCCGCCGCGGTCGAGAACGCTCGTGCCGTCCTCGACTACGGAAACAAGGGAGCCCTTGAAGCGCGGATCACCTGCGCATTCGTCGCCGAGGCCGTATTCGAGCTCGTGTCACGGTCCTGGGGACGCGAGGCGCAGTGGGGCATGAGCACAACAGACCTCGACTCGACCCGCCCGTTCGTGGCGGCGTATCGATCACCCTCGTTCTTGGCCGAACTTCATGACGATCTGGCCGCCGCCCAGGGAGGCCCCCGTCATCTGGACCCCGACTACGAGATGGTCGCCGACACCTTCCGTCGCTTTGCTGATGAGCAGGTCCGCGAGCGCGCCGAACATGTCCATCGTCACAATGACGATGTGCCCGAGGCCCTCATCACCGGGCTGGCCGACATGGGCGGATTCGGCCTGTCCGTTCCCGAGGAATACGGAGGATTCTCGACCGGCGGCAGCGGCGAATACGTCGGCATGGTCGTGGCCACCGAAGAACTCTCTCGAGCCTCACTCGGTATCGGTGGTTCACTGATCACGCGACCAGAAATTCTTACGCGTGCATTGGTTCGTGGCGGAACCGACGCCCAGAAGTTGTCGTGGCTGCCACGTATTGCCACCGCCGAAGTGCTCGGCGCCGTGGCCGTGACGGAACCCGACTTCGGCTCCGACGTGGCCGGGATCAAAGTCACCGCCACGCTCACCGACGATGGCACCCAGTACGTCGTCAACGGGGTCAAGACGTGGTGCACCTTCGGGGCCCGTGCCAACGTACTGTTGCTCCTCGCCCGTACTGATCCGGACCGCACCAAGACCCACCGGGGGCTGTCGCTGTTCATTGTCGAAAAGCCGATCGGCGACTCCCACGGGTTCGTTTTCGATCAGCCGACCGGCGGCCGTATGGAAGGTCGGCCGATCGACACCATAGGGTACCGCGGCATGCACTCCTACGAAATCGCCTTCGACGCTTGGCGTGTTCCGAAGGAGAACCTCATCGGCGAGGAGACCGGGCTCGGAAAGGGCTTCTACTTCCAGATGGAAGGCTTCGAGAACGGCCGCCTTCAGACTGCCGCTCGAGCCGTCGGACTCATGCAGGCGGCCTACGAGGCCGCCGTGTCCTACGCCGACAACCGCGTCGTGTTTGGGCACACTATTGCCGAGTACCAACTCACCAAGGTCAAGTTGGCGCGCATGGCCGTGGTCATCCAGGCAGCCCGGCAGTTCTCCTACGTCGTGGCCAATCTGATGGGCAAGGGCGAAGGCGCCATGGAGGCGTCGATGGTCAAGGCCTACGTCTGCCGAGCGGCTGAGTGGGTTACTCGCGAAGCCATGCAGATTCACGGCGGCATGGGCTACGCCGAGGAGTTCCAGGTCTCTCGCTACTTCGTCGACGCTCGCGTGCTGTCGATCTTCGAAGGGGCCGACGAGACACTGTGTTTGAAAGTGATCGCCCGCAAACTGCTCGAGGGTGTGGGAACCAAGTAGGCGCGCTTACTGTACTGCCGGGACGTTGAGTCGGGTTAGGCCGTCAAGACGTCGGAGCCACTCCTTGCGTGCGTTGCTCTCCGGTACCGTTCGGGCCAAGAGCGAGAACATCTGCGCGCGTAGGAACTCGACAACCACCTCAGGCGACCATCCGAGTAGCGCCAAACGCTCCGCCCGGTATCCGCTGACGAACGCTTCCCAGACCGACGCCGGTAGACGGCGGAACGTCATCGTCCACCACACCCAGGCGGCGTCCGCGAGCGGGTTGCCGACGCCGGCGAACTCCCAGTCGATCAGGCCAACCAATTCGCCGTCGTGCCACAGCGTGTTGTGGAAGCCAGCATCGCCATGTACGAGCGTTACTCCGACGCGAAGGGCCGAATGCGTCAGGCCGGTGTTCGTCTCGACCAGGCCGGCCACGGCGCGCCGGTCGCCGGACCACCGCCGCCCGAGATCAAGTTCTTCTGCGGCGAGACCGTCGCCGGGGCCGATCACCTGGTTGTGCACCACCTCGAGCATCCGTCCGATCTGATGGGCAGACCGGCCAAGGCCGGCGGCGTTGCCCTGCTGCACGAGCGAAAGGCCGGCCTCTCCCTCGATCGTCTCCTCGACCACGACCGTCCACCTCGTGCCGTCGTCGGCGTCCCCGTCGGTTTCGCCGAGCGATACCAGTACGGGCGCCGGAATCTCGCCGTCGGCGAGGTACCGCAAGATCCCGGCTTCACGCCGGAGATCAGCGCGCTTCGTTTCGTCGCTGTTCGCTTTGACCAAGACGGAACGGCTACCGAGCGTGGTTAGGAACGTGGTGTTGGAAAACCCGCCGACGGTGGGTCGGACGCGGCCAACCTGGCCGAGCGACTCCAGATGGGCCTGCACCGACCGAGGGACGACAACGGCGAGTTGCGACATCAGGCGTGCCGCGAACGCCCGACGCAACCGCGTCGGCGTTCAAACCGGTCGACAGCGAGGTCAATCAGCTTCTCGACCAACTCCGAATGAGAAACGCCGGCCGCCTCCCACAGCTTCGGATACATGGAGATCGGCGTGAAACCGGGAATGGTGTTGGCCTCATTGATCACCCACCCACGTGCATCTCCGCCAGTTGATCCGTCATCGAGAAAGAAGTCGACGCGGGCCATGCCCTCACACCGGAGTGCTCGATATGCGGCCTCGGCCAGACGAACACCCTCGGCCAGCTGAACGGGATCGAGCTGCGCCGGGATTGCATAGTTGGCATTGGCAAGCACGTATTTGTCGTCGTAGTCGTAGAACGCTGCCCCCGGATAGATCTCACCGGCGGCGGAAACCTCGACCACATCGTTGCCGAGCACAGCAAACTCAATCTCTCGACCGACGATCGTCTCCTCGACCACGACGGTGTCGTCGAAACGCATCGCCAGGTCGAGAGCCTCGCGGAGCGACTCGGGCGAGGTGGCCTTGGACACCCCGACCGACGAGCCCATGTTCGCCGGCTTCACGAACACCGGCCACCCGATCTGCTCGGCTACGGCGTTCGTGAACGAGGCGACAGACGCGTCGTCGGCAAGGTCCCACGACCTTCGGCTCAGCCACTTCGCCTGAGGTATCCCGGCCGCCGCCAGCACGACCTTGGCCACCGACTTGTCCATCGAGATCGCCGAGCCCAACACTCCCGGGCCCACGTACGGAACGCCGGCAAGTTCGAGCAGACCCTGCACCGTGCCGTCTTCGCCGTTCGGACCGTGAAGCACCGGGATGACGATCGGGAGCTCGTCGATCGAAATCGAATCAGCGGTACCGGCCGCCGGCAGAGCCGCCAACGGCGACGTCTCCGTACCCCAGATGTCGACCTGCGCAAGAAGCTCCGTCCCCGGGACCCGCCGATGGAGCGACAGCGCCGAGTCGCTGACCGCCCACGCACCTTCCGGCGAGATACCGATCGGGAGCACATCGAAACGGTCTGGATCGAGGGCCCGTAGGAACGTGACCGCCGACGTTCGCGACACATCGTGTTCGGCGGACCGACCCCCGAACAGCAACACGACACGGCGCCGTTTGATCATCCTGGGGCCCCGACCAATACCGCGCGAATCCCCAAACCCATGATGAACAGCCCACCAAACCCGTAGAGCAAGAAAAGTTTGTGGCGCAATTGATAGCGATAGGCGTACAGGAAACCAACGGCAATAATTCCGACGAAGCCGTAGAACATGTGGAACTGCGGAGGCTTGATCTTCTCGTTGGTATAGAGGATCACACCCAGAATCACCTGGATGAACACGGCCACTTCAACGGCCACGGTGAACCACCAAAGGGCCCGCGTGCGCAAGGACTCGGAGCGGTGGGCCGCCAGAGCCCAGACGCCGGCCATGCCGTTACCAATAATGGTGACCCATGCCCACGCCTTGTGGAGCGGGAGAACGGTCGCCAGGGTCAATGCGGTGGACGAGAGCGACGGCACGGGCATCGAAGCTACCGTGACTTGTCGTGCCGGTCCCGAACATCTCGCCACTGGCGTCCGTCAATCAACTCATCGACGCTCAACGTCCGGGCCGAAACGTCTGTTTCGTCGGGATTGGTGGACATGGGGGGTCCGGAAAGTCCACCCTTGCTCGGGCGATCGCCCGCAGCCGGGTCAACGTCCAGATCGTGGCCACCGACTCGTTCTGGAACGGAAGCCAGTTCGACCTGCCGAGGCTACGCACACACGTTGTCGACGTTCTTCTGCACGGGCGTGACGCAACCTACGAAGAATGGAACTGGGCTGAGAAGCGACCCGACGGCGAGCGGACGATAGCGGCAAAAGGAGTCGTGATCATCGAAGGCGTGTGCGCACTTCACGAGATGTTTCGCCACGATCTCGATGTGCGAATCTGGATCGACGCGCCACCCGACGTCCGCCTGGCCCGAGGTGTGGCCCGTGACGGTGAAGCGATGCGGTCAACCTGGACCGACGTGTGGATGCCGTCCGAAGAGGCCTACGTCGCCCGCGACAACCCGATGCCCTGCGCCCACCTTCGCCTCGACGGCACCCTGCCGTACTGACCCCGCGGCCGTCGCCCAGTTCGCCGGTTCGGATCGCCCAGTACGGCGATTTTGCGTCCGAAATCGCACCGAAAACGGCGAACTGGGCGATGAGACCGCCCCACTTGGGTGATCAAGGCGCGCCGCTGCGCCCGAAACCACGATGTTTCCGCCACGACCTTCCGCTGAAAGCGCGACTCCGTCAACCTCACGTCCATGACAACCACGCCCTTCGCTCTGACCGGACCGGCCGCCGCCGCCTTGTACGGCCTCGACGGATTCCGCGACACCGATTGGCCTCTCCGTTGGTGCACTCCCAGGTCCGGGTCGCACCACAACGACGCCGTCCGCTCCCGGCGTTGGAAAGAACCAACCTTGATTGGTGACACGGCGGTGGCCCCCGTCAGCCTCGTCCTTCGCCACCTTGGCAACTTCCCCGACGATTTGAACATCGATCATCTCGACCCGCTCGAACGAATTGAACTCGGCCTCGAGGACGCGCTGCGCCTGGGTCTCGTCACGCTGGAGGAACTTCGCACCCGAGGAAGTTCGGGCGACGGTGACCTCATGCTGCGGGCAGTTCTCGCCCAGCGTGGGATGGAACCGCCGACCGAAAGCTACGCCGAAACACGGAGTGATCAGGTCCTGCGATCGCTGGGGTTTTGGTGCTGGCGACAGCTCCCCCTGGTCGGGGCGAACCACCGGGTTGACTTCGTTCTCCCGGTAAATGGATGGGTGGACAGGCGGCGTCCCCGGCCACTGATTTTTCGACCGGAACTCGGACTAATCATCGAGATCGATAGCAAAGCGTTCCACGCGAATGCCTTCGAACAAGATCACCTCCGGCAATCGAACTATGACCGGCTTGGCTACCGGTGGGTGTCGTTCACCCCCAACCAGATGGAGCGATCACCACTGCTCGTCACCCGGACCATTGAAGGCGCTCTGCGGAGCATGGGCGCACCCACGCGCCGGGCGGCCTGAATCGCCCAGTTCGACCGCCGTCTTCGCCCAGTTCAGCCGTTTTGGGTCCAGAATCGGACCGAAAACGGCGAACTGGGCGACAGATCCGGCCGACTTGGGCGATGGCTACTTGACGGCGCCGGATTGGCGGAGGCGGGCGACATCGGCGGCGTCGAAACCGGCGAGGGCCAGGACGTCGTCGGTGTGCTGGCCCGGGTGCGACGGAGGTGAGGCGATCTCGGGCACGGTCCGGCTGAAGCGCGGCGCCGGGGCCGGCTGGATCACTCCGGCCACCTCGACGAAGGTGGACCGGGCCACG
>JANLQX010000154.1:0-1524 GCA_031368095.1 Actinomycetes bacterium
TACAAAGGAAAGATAATGCAACGTAAAATTCTCGTCATAGCAGATAACCCAGATATCGCTCATCTACTCGAATTTCATTTAAGCGATCTGGGATATTCGGTTGCAATAGAAAAAAACGGTACGGCAGGGTTATTGCGCGCGGGGGAAGACGCGTTTGATATGTTCATCCTTGATCTAACCCTACCCGGCATAGATGGCTTGGAGGTCTGTCGCTGCCTGCGCAAAAAATCACAATATGTTCCCATCCTTATGTTGAGCGAACGCTCCTCTGAAATCGACCGGGTGCTAGGACTGGAAATTGGCGCGGATGATTATCTCACTAAACCTTTTAGCATCATGGAACTGATCGCACGCGTCAAAGCGATTTTTCGCCGGCTCGACGCGCTAAATACCAAGCCTGCGGATACCCATATGATTCAGGCAAAGGAGCTTAGCATCGACCTGGGCCGACATGAAGTTGTCGTGGAGGGAAGGTCGGTCAACCTGACGGCGAAGGAATTCGATTTACTCTCGTATTTTGCGCAGCATCCGGGCCATGTTTTTACACGTGCGCAACTGCTCGACAAAGTATGGGGATATCGGTACGAAGGCTATGAGCACACGGTTAATTCGCACATCAGCCGCCTGCGCACTAAAATTGAAACCAATCCTGCTAAACCACGACACATCCTGACGGTGTGGAGCGTGGGTTACAAATTTCGTGATCAAGCTGCAATTTCCGGTTGAGCACCGCAAGTCTTGAATTCTAATTATTTGCGCCGTTATAAAAACGTGATCTTTTCGCAATGCCCGCGTGATTTGGGTGAGTCATGATGATGATACGGAGCAAACGGCGTTGTTTGCTGAGACCGTTTATCGAAGCAACTTTTTAAATCATCCGGAGATTCATCATGAAAAAACCCGTCTTATCGATGTTGGCAGCAACACTCGCCGCTAGCGCATTGTTTGCGGCCCCAACTACCTATGCAGATGAAGGTGGAATACGGCATTACGCTATCACTATCACCAATATTACGCGCGGACAAAACCTTGCCCCGCCAGCGGTGATTGCGCACAATGGTCAATACAAAATGTTTACTCTAGGAGGCGCGCCCACTTATGAGCTTGCCCAATTAGCGGAAGCAGGCAATGGCTCTCTGATACTGAATGCGGCTGCTTCAATGCCCTCTGTTTACAAAACGGCGCTCGGCACCGGTGGGATTCCACCCGGCGCATCCCAGACTATCGAAATTGAAACAACGAAGGAGTTCTCCGAGATATCCATTGGGTCCATGCTGGCCACCACCAACGACGGATTCATGGCCGTGCGGGGAGTTACTTTGCCTAGACGCGGTTCGGTTACAGTCGAAGCTGAAGGATACGATGCAGGCAGCGAAGCGAATTCCGAAACCTGCGCGTTTATTCCCGGCCCACCCTGCGGCGATACCAAGCACAACCCAGCAGCGCCTGAGGGTTTCGTTCACGTCCATGCGGGGATTCATGGTGTGAGTGGCGGAAATTTGAATCCGGCACAACTTGACTGGC
>JANLQX010000188.1:0-12344 GCA_031368095.1 Actinomycetes bacterium
CCGATCACGTTCGGCACCATGACCCACTCCGCCGCATCGACGAATGACGCCCACATCCACTCGGTCATGGCTTGTGGGTCGACGCCGGTGAGGAGCGCATAGTTCCCGAGCACCATGAGGCGCTGGATGTGGTGGTTGTACCCGCGGTCGGAAAGCTCGGTGACACATTGCGACACGCACCGCATCTTGGTGGGCTCACCGAGAAACGCCGGTGGCACCGGCCGCGCCGCCGAGAGGCCGTTCCACGACGCAAAGTCGGGCATCCAGAGCCAGTACAAGCCCCACACGTATTCCCGCCACCCGATGACCTGACGGATGAACCCCTCGGCCGACGCGATCGGAATGCGCCCGGCCCGATACGCCGACTCCGCCGCCTCAACGCACTCGCCCGGGGTGATCAGACCGAGGTTGAGCGACGAGCTCAGAAGGGTATGAGCGAGGTGCCAGTTGGTGGAAGTCATGGCGTCTTCGTGCGGACCGAAACGGGGGAGAACCTCGTCGATCACTCGCCGCAATCGAAGACGCGCTTGTGATGTTGAGGTGGGCCACAGACCCGACCACGTGGCGCCAAAGGCCGAAGGGGCATAGCGAGAGATAAGCGCGCTTACTTCCTCGTCGATCTCGTCAACCGGAAACGTCTCGGGCTCGGGCCAGGTGCCGCCGCCTTTGGGGATCGGCTCACGGTTTTCGTCGTCGTAGTTCCACCGTCCGCCGGTCGGCTCACCGTCGGGCTCCATGAGCACGTCGAGCCGGCCTCGCTGCCACCGATAGAAGTCCTCCATCTTGAGTCGACCCTTGCGGGTTTTCGTCCATGTTTCGAAGTCCTCGTAGGAACAGAGGAACTGGTCGTTGGCAACGACGTCGTCGCACCGCTTCGTCACGAAGTCGCGTCCGCGAAACGACATCGGCACCATGGCCCGGACCGACGTCGGGGCGAACTCGGCGCGGTGGGCGGCGAGGCCCGCCGATTGGGTCGTGGCCACGCGCTCATCGACGACGAAACCCTCGGCGCGCAAGGCAACGGCGAAGCGGCGCATCGAGGCCAAGACCACATGGAGACGTTGACGATGCCAACGCTTGGCCCCGAGATACGACGTGCTGGTGACACAGAGAACCTGGGTATCGGCGGGAGTGCAGCCGCGAAGCGACGCCACCTCCCGATGGCACTGGTCGCCGAAGATAAGAACCGTTCGCACGCCGGTCGACGATAGGACGGGCGCGCCGCTACTTACACAGCACGGAACACACCGGACGCAACTTCCATCACGCCGCCGTCACGAACGAGTCGGGCCACGTGCATGCCCATCGACCGACGCTCCACGTTGTCGACCCACACGATCTCCACGCCCGGTCGGTAGATGAAGCGATGGGCCACGATCTCATCCATGGTTCGCGGCTCGTCGAGAAACGAAAGCAGGCGCGCCTCCCGCGCTCCAATGACGGCCCCGAACGCGTCGACCTGGGCTCGGAACTCGTCGTGGCCCTCGACGATTCCCTTGTGGTGGAAGGTCACGTACCACCGCGCCTCGATCTCGCGAACCCGGGCCAGCGAACGTTCGAAATCTTCGAGGTCCGACCAATGATCGCCGTAGTAGGGACCAAAGGCCGAAAGGTCAACGTCGGCAACGAACAGCACGCCTTCGGGCTCGACGAGGAAGGCGCTGTGCCCGCGGGTGTGGCCAGGAAGATGCACGACTTCCACCCGAAGACCACCGCCCAGGTCGAAGGTCTGGCCATCGTCGAACCCGGCAGCATCGAGGCGTGGCTGGTAGTGGAAATCGTCGACGAGCTGCGGTGCAAATACCTCCTCCGCCTCGGGACTCATGCCGTACACATCGAGGAGACCCCGCAGTGATCGCAACGCCGGCGCGTCCGCATGGTGGGCGTGCAGCGTTGCGTTCGGGAACACATGGCATCCGGCCAGGTGGTCCTCGTGGGCATGGCTGACCAGCATTCGGTCGACTCGTTCCGTCGGAACCCCGCCTCGCTCGGACACGGCCAGCGACGGATCAATCAGGAGGGTCTCGTCGGGTCCCGACACGAGCAGCGACGTGCCGTAGGGATACCGTCCGGCGTTGGGGCCGACGAGGGCGATGACGTGGTCACGACGATGGCCGAGCCGGAGATCAGTGTCGAGGAGCGGGGTCACGCCTGCGAGTTTGGCCGATAGCCCCACGGTGGACGGTATCTCGACGGTGGCCGGAACAGGAGAAACTGGGTCCGTGATCGACATCGCCGCTTCCGTTCGCCGCTGGAATTCCGAGAACGTCCACGTGGTGGTCGCCCGCTTCGTTGGGCTCCAAGGGTTCGGTGGCCGTCGGGCCGACGAATCGCTCGCCATCGCTTCAACCGGCGAGCGAGCCGGGTCGCTTCTCGGAGGCGCCGCCGAAGACGTGATCGCCGAGGCGGCGGCCCGCGTGGCGCCCGGTCAGGCGCTGCTGCTCAATGTGTCGGTGGCCGACGACCGGGCCGTTGGCTGTGGGTTGGCGTGTGGCGGGCGAGCCGAACTTCTGATGCAGTCGGCGTCGGACATTCCGTCGTCGGCGTGGGAGTCGATGGCGGCCGGTGACGCGGTGGTGGTCGCCACGATCGCCGAAGGTCCGAGCCTCGGTCGCACGCTCGCCCTGCATCCCGACGGCACACTCGTTGGCGATCTCGGCGATCCGTCGGTCACCCTGGAGGCGGTCGAGGCGGCGCGTTCCATGCTTGCTCGCCCCAAGGACCTCACCAGAACCGTGACCACCGAGGCCGGCCCGGTTGTGGTGTCGCTGATGAGGCCGGCGACGCGAGTTCTGTGTGTGGGCGAGGCCGTGCTGGCCGATGCCCTCGTCGCCCAGGGTGTCCTGCTCGGCTGGACAACGTCGGTCGTGTCCGACCGCATCGCCCGAGACGAACTCGTGGCCGCCGCCGCCCACCTCGGACCCGGCGATGCGCTCGTGGTCCTCTCCCACGACCTCGTCGCATCGTGCGCCGCCCTCGACGCCGCTCTCCGAGGTCGATGTGGGTACCTCGGCGCGCTCGGATCCAGACATACTCAAGACGCTCGAGCCGACACGTTACGGACCGTGCACGGCCACAACGTCGCCTCCGTCGCTCGCATCCACGGCCCGGTTGGTCTCGACCTCGGCTCCCGGACTCCGGCCGAAACGGCGTTGGCCATCGTGGCCGAAATCGTTGCTGCGCTGGCCGGCCGCAGCGCGGTCAGCCTCCGCGCCTCGACGGGTCCGCTCAACGGGTGAGTCGGCGGACCCGTCATGGGGCGGCGTCGGCCTCGTAGAGTTCGTCCATGACCTACGCCGAAGGAAGGTTCATCCACGACGCCGACTCGCATGTGATGGAGACCCCGGACTGGATCGAAGACCATCTCGACCCGAAGTGGCGAGGCCGAACCGTGCCGCTGTCGATCAATACCGTCGGTGGCAAGAACGATTCGATCCTCGACTGGTGCATCAAGGCCAACGACGATCCCGAATTTCGCGCCGACGACCGGTCGCAGTTGATGCTTCGCAAGAACTGGGCGGCGCTCGGCGCGTTTCGGGCTGCCGACCGTCCCGAGGCGCTCGATCATCTCGGCTTCGCCAGCCAACTCGTCTTCAACACCTTCGCATCAATTCCGATGGCTGCCGCCGAGCATCACGAAAATCCCGGAGTTCCGATGGCGATGGCAACTGCCCACAACCGGGCCATCACCGAGTTCTGCTCCACGGACCATCGCCTGCTGCCGGTTGGCTATGTGTCACTCGCCGATCCGGTCGACGCGGCCCGCGTGGCACGCGACGCGGTTGAACTGGGCTGCGCCGCGTTGATGATCGCCAGTGAGTGCCCCAAGGATCGCTCACCCAGTCACGTCGACTTCGATGCCGTGTGGGCGATTGCCCAGGATGCCGAGACGCCCGTGGTGTTCCACGTGGGCGGCGGCGGTCCGCTGCTCTCGCCCACGTACTTTGCCAACGGCCTTCCTCCGGTACCCGACTTTCACGGCGGCGCCGAGAACTTCCGTTCCGTTGACTACATGGCAATTCCCAACCCACCGATGCAGACGCTTGCGGCGCTGATTTTTGACGGAGTCCTGGACCGATTTCCCCGCCTGAAATGGGGAGTGATCGAGCAGGGCGGATCGTGGCTGCCGGGTTGGATGCGCAACCTCGACGCCGCGTTCGGCGCGTTCCGTAAGAACGAAGCGCGCTTACAAGCGCTGTCGGCGCCGCCGAGTGAAATCGTTCGCCGTCAGGTGCGGGTCACGCCATATCCGCACGAGGACACCGGCTGGATCGTGGCCAACGCCGGTCCGGAGATCTGCATGTTCTCGTCCGATTATCCCCATGTGGAGGGTGGACGGAACCCGCTCAAACGCTTCGACGAATCGCTACTCGGCACCACCGACCACGTCCGTCAGGCGTTCTACTCCGACAACTTCGCCGATCTGATGGGTGACGTTCTCGTACGCCGAGGCCTGGCTACCACGGGCGCGTTGACCTCGCTCGCCCAGCACTGAACGAAAGCCCTTTCGATGCCTCCTTCGCAACCGCTGCGCGTCTTGTTTGCCACCGCCGAGCTGGCCCCACTGGTCCGAGTGGGAGGGCTAGCGGAGGCGGCCGGCGGTCTCGTACAGGCGCTTCGTCGCGCCGACGTCAAGGTTGATCTGATCGTCCCTGACTACACCGGACCGACTTCGCCCGTCTTGATCGATGAAGTGGTCGAGGCCATCGAGCTGCCGGAGTGGGCCGGGGGTATGGGCTCGGCGCGGACTGGGATACTCGATGGATACGGCGAGATCACCCTCGTGGACGTTCCGGGCATCCATCGCCCGCACCCCTACGTGCCGCCCGGTGAAGCCGACGGGTGGCCCGATAACGATCAGCGCTTCTTTGCGTTCTCTTTCGCCGCCGCGGAACTGGCTGTTCGTCGAGGGGTCGACGTGGTGCACGTGAATGACTGGCACACGGCTGCCGCGCTCGGGTTCCTTCCGGCGACGGTGCGCACCGTCCTCTCGTTGCACAACCTGGCTTACCAGGGGTGGTGTGACCGTGGGTGGCTGAATGTTCTGCGCGCTGAATATCGGCACGCATATGATCTGGAGCACTCGTGCAATCCGTTGGCCGGAGCGATCGGGCTTGCTGATCGCGTCGTGGCCGTGAGTCCGCACTATGCCGACGAAATCCGGACCGTGGCCGAAGGTGCTGGGCTCCACGAGTTGCTGGCCGAGCGCGGTTCGGCGCTGGTCGGCATCCTCAACGGCATCGATACCGACGCATGGGATCCGTCGACCGACGAGGCATTGGCCGAACGGTTCCGGCTTCGCACGGTGACCAATGCCAAGAAGCGCAACGGCGACGCGCTGCGAGCCGAGGTGGGCCTGGATCCAAGCGACGGCCCACTCATCGCCATGGTCACTCGATTGGTCGGGCAGAAAGGCGTTGACATCGCCCTTGATGCGACCGTCGCGCTTCCGAGCATCAACGCCCAGTTCGTGCTGCTGGGGGCCGGTGATCCGGCGTTGTCGGCCGACGCCCGCAGCGTCGAGCACCTCGTACCTGACCGGGTGCGGTTCATCGAAGGTTTCGATCTTGGACTTGCGCACCGCCTGTTCGCGGCGAGCGACATGTTCGTCATGCCCAGTCGCTTCGAGCCGTGCGGTCTCGCCCAGATGCAGGCCATGCGCTACGGCAGCCTGCCGATTGTGACTGACGTCGGGGGTCTGCACGACACCGTGGTCGACGGTGACATCAGCGACGAAGGCACCGGGTTCGTCTGTCGGTCGGTGAGTGCCGCCGGCTTGGTCGACGCGCTCCACCGGGCCACACGGGCGTGGCAGGTCAAGGGCCGTCGGCAGACGCTGATTCGCAACGCCATGTCGATCGACTGGTCCTGGGATGCGCCGGCCGGTTCCTACGTGGACCTCTACCACACACTGGTTTCGGCGCGGTAGGCCTGCTCCGAACCCGGAGCGGCTACAGAACGGACGGCGGCGCGTCGATGGACGGAGGGCATGTCCGCTGTTGCCCCGACCGCCGTCGCCGTTCCTGCGCCGCGTGACGTTCAGGCGATCCCTGCGCTGGAGCGCGCCAGTCACGCTCTTGCGCTGACCGTCCTTGGACTGGCCCCCCTGTTCCTGGTCGTCTCGGGCGACCCGTCAACGTGGAAACGCGGGGTGATCCTCCAGCTGGTCGACGTCGTCCTCGTCGCCCTTCTCGCGGCGCGCAGCCGAGCAGTCGCGGGCCGTATCCGGGGCGATTTTGCGAGTGTGACGACGGCACTCGTCGGTCTGTTTCTTGCGCTCGGCCTCTCGGCGGCGATCCATCCGGCCATCACGGGAGTCATGACCCTTGCCCGGTTCGGTGGTGCCATCGCTCTGGTCGACGTGCTCGCCCATGGCCCCCGCGCCGTGCGAACGTCGGCGGCCAAACTCTGGGTCGGATGGACCGTCGCTGAGGGAGTCGTGGCCGTGGCCCAAAAGTCTCTCGGACGGGCCATCGGCGTTCCCGGTGAGGTCGGAATTCCGTTCGAAACGCTTGGAGCATTTTCTGTTCCGACGGGTACGTCGTATGGGCCTCATCCGATCGCGGCAATGGGTCTCGTTGCTATCGGCCTTGGCATCTTCGGCGTGCATCACCGGCTCGTGACTCGTCCGTGGGCCGTTGCCGGCTCCTGCGCCGGCGCCGTGATCGTGGGCATCACGTGTGGCACCGCTGGTGCACTTTCGCTCATCACTCTTCTGGTGGCCGGAGTCGTTGCGATGGTCCGCGGTCGTCGAGCGAAACCGTCGATCCTTCGCATGGTTGGCCCGGTCTTTGCCGCCGTCGTTATTGCCTTCTCAATGGCGGCGGCAACCTCGCTCGACGGGTGGCGATTCAAGGCGGACCGCACCGCCACGACCGACGTGGCGGCGGCGTCCAACGGGCGCGCCGGGATGATCGACGAAAGTCTCGCCATGATTCGCCGTTGGCCGATGTTTGGCGTGGGACCGGGCCGCTTCCTGGCCACTCGCGATGCGCATGCTGACATCGCCGCGCGGGCGACCGAAGACCAGGCCGTTCACAACGTTCCGCTCCTGATCGTGACGGAGTCCGGAGCCCTCGGCGCCGCTGCTCTAACGCTCGTTGTGCTGGCCGTGTTCCGACAGGTGCGAAGGCGCGCGTTCGCGCTCACCCTGCTTTCAGCAATGCTCGGCCATGCGTTGTTCGACCACGCGCCATGGACGTTCGGCTTCGGCATGGTGCAACTCGCCCTCGTGATCGGCTTCGCCACCGCCCACGACACGTAAGCTTGGCCGCCGTGCTGCGAACGGCGATGGTTGGTCTCACGATGGCGGCCGCCGCACTTCTGGCCCCGTCGACGGGCGTCGGCGCGCCGTCCAGCGGCAGCCTTGCCCAGCGCCTTTCGGCGGCGTACCCCGGAACAGTTCGGGTGAACGAGGGCGGCGATCTTTTCGTCAATGGCGTTGTCGTCCCGGTGTCGGCGGCGCTCACCGCCGGAACGGTGCAGGAACGCATGGCCACGGCCACCATCGGCGATCAGTTTTCGATTCCGTACTCGGCTGGTTGTCCGGCGGCGACGCCTGGCCCCGACGTTGACCCGGGTCGGCTACGTAATGCCGCCTTCTTCACCGCGCTCTACGGAGACTCGCAGGCCAAGGTGGCCAAGACGCTTGTCCGGGTGCCCTGGTTCGGTTCCACGTTTCTCGCCACCACGACGAATGGGGTCGACGTCAAGCTTCGGGCGGTGGCGGCCGACCTCGCCGCGGGGCCGGAACTGCGGGCCTATCTCGTCAAGCCCGGAGGCAGTTTCAACTGGCGACGGATTGCCGGGGAGAGCGTGCGGAGCATGCACAGCTACGGCATCGCGTTCGACATCAACGTGTCGTACTCCGACTACTGGCGGTGGAGCGGAGGGGTGAAGGACTATCGCAACCGCATCCCGTGCGAGATCGGAGAGATCTTCGAACGGCACGGTTTCATCTGGGGCGCCAAGTGGTTCCACTTCGACACCATGCATTTCGAATATCGGCCCGAACTGCTTGGCTGAGGTTGTCGCGAGCGCGTCGGCGACCCGGTGCTGGCCCTGAACCCTTGGGTTGATGTTTGGGTAGGTTGCGTGGCATGACGAACGATGTGCAGCTGCAGGACTACGAACTGCTGGCCGAGGGACTGCGATTTCCCGAGGGGCCGGTGTGGTGCCCGGACGGGTCGGTCGTGTTCGTTGAGATTGCCCGCTCCACCGTGTCGCGGGTTCGACCTCGGCCCGGCGGCGGGTGGTCGCCGGTGGAAGTTGTCGCCGAGGTCGGCGGCGGGCCCAACGGAGCTGCCCTGGGACCAGACGGTGAGCTTTATGTGTGCAACAACGGCGGATGCTTTGAGTGGGTCGAACGGGGTCCGATGCTGTTTCCCGGTTCTCGTCCCGAGTCGTATGTGGGCGGTTCAATTCAGAAGGTCGACCTGAAGACCGGAGCGTTCACCACGCTCTACACGGCAAGCGTCGCCGCCGACGAATCGAGCGTGGCACTGCGGGCGCCGAACGATCTGGTTCTCGACGGACACGGAGGCATGTGGTTCACCGACCACGGTACCCGCGGGGCACGCGAAAGCGATCGGACCGGGATCCACTACGCGTTGCTCGACGGATCGTCGTGTCGTGAAGTGATCTTTCCGACGGAGTCACCCAACGGCATCGGTTTGTCGCCGGCCGGCGATCGGCTCTATTGGGCCGAGACCCATACCGGAAGAGTCTTCGCCCGGGCCGTGTCGTCGCCCGGCGTGGTTGAGTCCTTCGCAGCGGCGCGCGACTGCCTGGTTGGCGTCCCGGGCTATCAGCTCTTTGACTCCCTTGCCGTTGATGGTGAGGGCAACGTGTGTGTCGCCACGTTGCTCCGTGGCGGGATCACCGTGGTCTCTCCAACCGGTGACGCTCACCACGTGGCGATGCCCGAGGCGATGACCGATCCCATGACCACCAACATCGCGTTCGGCGGTCCCGACCTTCGCACCGCGTTCGTCACCCAGTCCGGATACGGGCGACTCATTTCCGTGCCGTGGCCCGTCGCCGGTCTGCGTCTGGTCGGTCAATGATGCATACCGTTTCTGTGGCGGTCACGTCGATCGACGGGTACCTCACCCGTCATGATGGCGCGGGGACCAGCGAGTGGGCTTCACCGGAGGACCACGCGCACTTTCTCGGGATACTCCGTTCGTGCGACGTGTCGGTCATGGGGGGCGAGACCTACCGAGCCAGCTCCGATTCGATCCGGGGCAACGTTGCTGCCGCGGTCGCGTCGGGCGAGGTCGCGCGGCGCCGTATCGTGTGGACGCGAGACCCGGCGCGTTACGCCGAAGACACGGTCGCGGGCGCTTTGGAGTTCACCTCGCGACCGCTTGACCAACTGATGGCTCAGCTGTCGGCCGATGGTCATCGTCGGTGCGCAGTGGTCGGCGGGGGACAGGTCTACGGGGCACTGATGGCGGCGGATCTCATCGACGAAATCTCGTGGACCATCGAGCCGCGTCTGTTCGGCGCCGGGGTGCGCCATAGCGGACACGGCTTCGTTATGGACCGGCGCTTCTCGCTGCACAACCTGGAACGACTGAACGCCGACACGGTTCTCGTCACCTATGTGAGGTAGTAAGCGAACTTACGAGTTCTTTGTCAGTAGCAGTGAACGACGTGGTGATCACCCGGCCGGTGCGCTCCGCCGCCGACGGACCGAGGTCGTCGACGACGAATGTTCGCTGCAACCACCGGTCCGTTCCGTCGAAGCGTGCGGTGAACGGACTGCGGCCATGCACGGCCCGGTGATTGTCGACGATAAGGAGATCACCGGAAGCGAGCGTCACCGATGTACGCGCTCGGGCGATTGCCGCGTTCAGTTGGGTGACGGCGGCGTCGGCCCGTTGATCGATGCCAAAGGTGAGGTCACCGTCAAAGAGCAATGTGTACGTACCATTCGCGTCGTTGGACAGTACGGCGTGAGGAGGGGTGACCCAGGCCGATCCTTCTCCGAAGGATTCGTCTACCCCGCAGCGGAACCGGCGCTGGCCAAGGACGTTGATCGTTTCGGTCGAGAGCTCCTTGACGAGGTCTTCGACGGAGCAGAGGGTGGTCGCGGCCTTGGTATCACCGCGCAGACACAGCAGGAGTAAATAGCGCGGCCGGTGCGGATGGAACGCCGTTTCGGTATGGAACGCCAGCTCGACTCCCGATGATGTCGAGAGCTGTCGTCCGACCGACGACGCCAGTGGGAACAGGTCCTGGACGATGTCGCCACCGTGTTCCTGGGCATAGCCGACCGGCTCGCCGAGCATCTGCGCTATCCCGAGCAGGGTGGCCTCACTCGTTCGGTCCGGCTTTTCCATCGAAGCTGCGGTCGTCGGTGTCCGTGGCACGTCGCCGACGGGCAGTCCATGGAGGTGGACGAAGGGCACTTCAGAACGATCCAAACGAGTGGGCCACGCGCCTGGCGTGTCGAGGGTCTTCGCGTGGGTGCGGGCCGTCGCCAGGAACGAGTCGGAGCTGAGCGCGATCATGCGCTCTATGGTACAGACATTCCACTTATGTATCAAGTGGAATATTCACGCCGAATCGAGGGTGCCCAACTCGTTCCATGTGGCTTCCAGGCGGTCGAGGTGATCGGTCGCCATTGCGCCGCGTCGAGCAACGGCGGACGCAGCCACGACGTTGGCCACCGCCAACATTCCGACGAGGCTGTCGAAGGGCCCGGGGCCCTCCGTGAAGACCGTGAGCACATGGGCGGCGTCGACGGCGATCGCCGCGATCGGCGAGTCGGTGAAGGCGATCACCGGAACGAGCCGAGTTCGTGCGTGCGCAACGACCTGCGTTAGGGCGACCTCGTAACGGGCGACGTCGAACACGACGAGCGCGTCCTTCGGCCCGAGCCAGGCGATAGCCCGAGTGATAGCAGCGGGCGCCCCGGTGGCGAGGGAAACGTCGGTCCGGACCATGGACAGCTGGGTCGTGAAATCGGTGGCCACGCCCATCGTGGCGTCGCTCGAAACGACTCCTACCCGTCGGGCTTTCAGGAGGAGGTCGACGGTCGATCGCAGTCCGGGCGCCGTCAGCGCGGCGAGGCTCTTCTGCACGTTGGCGATCTCCACGTCGAGCGCCCGCTCGATCGGGTCAGGTCCGGCCAGATCCAACCTCGCTCGCGCGGCCGCCGGACGCGAAGCTCGGGTGAGCTCGTCGCGGCTGGCGTCTTGCATTGACCGAAATCCGTCGAAACCGAGCTTGGTGGCGAGGCGCATCACCGTGGCCCCACCGGTGTTGGCGGCGGCGGCGATTTCGGCCACCGTGCCGAAGGCTGCGGTCCGCAGATCCCGGGCGATGAGATCACCGACCCGTCGCTCGGCGCCGGTGAGATCGGCGGCGAGCAATCGTTCGACAAGCGTTGGCACCCGGCCAGTATCGCTGGTCAGACGTCAACGAACTGCTGGCGACTCCGAATCGGCAAAGGCGACGGTCACGTTCTTCTGGCCGAGCCCCGCCATCAGCGATGCGATCATGGCGCGGGTGTTCTGCTCGGCGCGAACAGTCACGTCACTGGAGCGCGCCGCGTTTGCCAGTTTTGCTTCGGCCAGCACCAGCATTGGCTTCTCGGCCGTGGGAGCGGACCCAACGGCCGACCCGATCCGGTCGAGAAGGCCTCGCTGATGCACGACCATGTGGGTGGAGCCAAGGTCGAGCGCCGGTTGACGTAACTGGGCGTGGGGCAGGGTGATCGTGACGGCCTTCGTCACCGGGTCGAGGGCCACCGCCGAGGCGTCGAGGTGCTCGAGACTGACGCCGGCGTCGACGGAGCCGCGGGCCGTCATGACCATACGCTCGCCCCGCAATGCAGCCGGCATCCACCGGGCGTCCTTTTCGACGTCGACGACAATGTCGAACGTCGCCGATGCCGCTCGGTAGTCGTGCAGGTCGGTGAGGGCCTGGAGGATGGCCGGCTGGGTCCGGTCGACGGTCCGTTCGGCGAAGGGCTGGGCCCGATGGAAGAACCCGAGAAGACGCGGACCTCCGTAGCCGATGAGCCCGGCCACGATCACTGCGAGAGCGAGCCAACGGCCGAAGGCGCGAGCCACGATTGATCGAATCGGCCGAGGACGGGAGCCACGGTCGAACGAGGTTGCGGTCAAGGAGTTCTCCTTCACAGGTGCGGACACGACATGGTTGCAACGATCGATCGCCATGGTTTGTCGCGGAACTGAGCTGATCACGGCGACGAGAGGCAGGGTAAGAGGCAGGGTAAGAGGCAGGGCGAGCGCTTGGTGGCGGGTAGCGTGAACACCCGTGTCCGAGCGCTTCTGGATTGAAACCCTCGGTTGTCCGAAGAACCAGGTCGA
>JANLQX010000201.1:0-15103 GCA_031368095.1 Actinomycetes bacterium
CCGAGGCTCGTCGTCAGGCCGCTATCGCTCAGCAGGCGCGTGAAGCAAAGCTGTTGGCGTCCAAAGCCAAGGCTGACGACGCAACCGCCGACGATGCTGACGCGCCCGATGTTGCAGCCGCCGCCGACGACGCTGAAACGCCCAGCGCGACGGCTTGATCAACTGCAGTCTCCTTGCTTGTCGGGACTGTCCGCCCCGACAAGCAAGAACCGTTTGACCTTTACCGAACCATCCTCCCTAAGGGAATCGTCATGTCCAGCATCAGTCCCAAAGACATCCAGGCCCTCCGCCAACTCGCCGGCGTCGGCATGATGGAAGCAAAGCGCGCCCTCGAAGCGGCCGCCGGCGACGTCCAGGCGGCGTTGAAGACGCTCCGTGAGCAGGGCCTGGCGAAGTCCTCGGAGCGAGCCGACCGTGACAACAGTCAGGGCGCCATCGCCATCGGCCACTCGGGTGACGCCACGGCCATCGCCCAGATCAAGTGCGAGACCGACTTCGTGGCCAAGTCCGAGAGTTTCGTAGCCCTGGTGCAGGGGATCGCTGATTCCGTTGCCGCCAAGGGTGAGTCAGGGGTGGCCGATCACCAGGCGCAGCTCGATCAGACGAAGATTTCGCTCAAAGAGAACATCGATCTTGGTCGAATCGTCCGGTTCGACGCCGTTCCCGGGGCCATCGTCGACACCTACCTGCACGTGCAGGCCGGTCGCGGCGTCAACGCGACCATGGTGGAGCTGGTGGGTGGCACGGCCGAACTGGCGCACGACCTCGCCCTGCATATTGCGTTCGCTCGGCCGAAGTACCTGGCTCGTAACGAAGTACCGGCCGACATCGTCGCCGCCGAGCGCGACACCCTCGAGCAAATCACCCGCAACGAAGGCAAGCCCGACGCAGCTCTGCCCAAAATTGTCGAAGGTCGTATGGGTGGATTCTTCAAGCAGATCTGTTTGCTCGAGCAGGATTTCGCCAAGGACAACAAGCAGACGATTTCGGGAGTGTTGAACGGGGCCACGATTACGCGGTTCGCACAGGTGGAAATCGGCTGAGCTGGTCGCGTGACGGAGGCGACGATTGAGCAGAGCGCAGGTGGAAATCGGCTGAGCTGGTCGCGTGACGGAGGCGATTGGCAGGTTGGCGAACTGGTCCCGGTATGTCCGGGACCGTTATGCGTTCCGGGCCGTCTTCTCGAACTACCCTTCGTCGGCCCGGAGGCCACTCCGACATGGCCGCGACCTTCAGGAGCTGACCCACGATGACGAGCGAGAACGCACCGACCGAGTCAAGTTCCCAACCCCTTCGGGCCAAGTGGAACCGGGTCCTTCTGAAGCTTTCGGGTGAGGCGTTTGCCGACCGCGAGAACGGCGAGGCGATCGATGGCGAGGTCGTGGCGAGGATTGCGGGGGAAATTGCCGAGACGAAACGGGAACTGGGGGTCGAGATCGCGATTGTCGTTGGTGGGGGCAATATTTGGCGGGGGGCGACGGGCGCCAACTCCGGGATCGACCGCGCCACGGCGGACTACATGGGCATGTTGGCCACGGTGATGAACGCGTTGGCGTTGCAGGATGCGCTGGAAAAGGCCGGTGACCCGTCGCGAGTCTTGTCGGCGATCCATATGTCAGAAATCGCTGAGCCGTACATCCGTCGCCGGGCGCTGCGTCATCTAGAAAAGGGCCGTTCGGTCATCTTTGCGGCAGGAATTGGGCAGCCGTTCCTCACCACGGATACGCCGGCGGCGATGAGGGCGGCGGAAATGAACGCGCAAGCGGTGCTCAAGGCGACGCACGGGGAAGTCGACGGGGTCTACACCGCCGACCCGAAACTGGATCCAACGGCGACCAAGTTCGACGAAGTCTCCTACGCCGAAGTTCTTCGTCGCGGCCTTCGAGTAATGGACTCCACCGCGATCTCGTTCTGTATGGACAATGCCCTTCCAATCGTGGTCTTCAACTTGATGGAGCCGGGCAACATCCGCAAAGTCCTGCTTGGGACACCTCGGATCGGTACGCTGGTCTCATGATCGACGACGCGCTGCTCGAAGCAGCCGACAAGATGGACAAAGCGTCGCAACGGGTCACCGAGGAATTTTCCGCCGTGCGTACGGGTCGGGCCACGCCTGCGCTCGTGGAGAAACTGAGGGTCGACTACTTCGGCACCGACACGCCACTTCAGCAGCTCGCCGGCTTTGCCGTCCCCGAAGCGCGAGTCCTCGTGATTTCTCCCTTTGATAAGACCACCATCAAGGCCATCGAGAAGGCGA
The DNA here is from genome assembly GCA_031368095.1 of Actinomycetes bacterium. Taxonomy (GTDB): domain Bacteria; phylum Actinomycetota; class Acidimicrobiia; order Acidimicrobiales; family JANYDT01; genus JANLQX01. The sequence continues at coordinate 2,258 of JANLQX010000201.1, forward strand.
TCACGAACTCCGATCTTGGGGTGGCACCGTCCAACGACGGATCGCTGATTCGGCTCACGTTTCCGGCATTGACCCAGGACCGGCGCAAGGACCTTGTCAAGGTCGTGAAGTCGAAGGCCGAAGACGGCCGCATCGCGATCCGAAATGTCCGGCGTGACACGCGGCAGAAGTTGGAGCGAGCAGAAAAAGAAGGCACGATCTCCGGCGACGAATTGAAACGAGCCGAGAAGGACCTCGACAAGTTGACCGAGAGCCATATCGCCGGCATTGACAAACATCTCACCGTGAAAGAACACGAACTGCTCGAAGTCTGAGCCGGTTTGCTGTTGACCGCGGTCAAAGGAAGAAGCCCTGGTGGACGATCCCAACAACCCCAACCCACGTACCGACGTCGAAGGTGTGCGCATCCTCGGTGCTCAGTCCGTCGGGTCTTCTCCGGAAGCCGGAGCACCTCGGAGTGCGCCGCGAGCGGCCGCGACCCCGTCGTGGGACGATGAGGACGACGAGGAGTGGGGCGATGACTGGGAAGGCAGCGCTCCGGCAACGCCGGCAGCAGCCACTGGTGATCACGATTGGTCCTCGGAGGATGAAGGCGGCGTCTGGGGTGACGAGGAAACGGGCGCGATGTCCGTGGGCCGGGCCCCGGCCGCGAACGTCGCCACGGACGACGACGAGACAACGACGAAAGGGCCGCGCTGGCGCGGTGGAGCTGATGATTGGTCCGACGGCGAGGATCTGGGTGACCTCGATGATGCCGAGCTGAAGGTGGGCACCCTTGACCCCGAGCGCGGGGAGCAAAGCGAGCTGTACCGATTCAAGGAGCTCGATGACGACGTGCCGATAGAGCCCGAAGCCACAGCGGCCAAGGCGCCTCGCAAGGCAGCCTCGGGCGACGGTGTGTCGGGCCGTTCCGGAGGCCGGACGTCGGCCAAAGCCCGCCCGTCGGCATCGGCGGCGGTTCCCGTCGTCCCGACCGGACTCGGAACTCGGGTGATTACGGCCGCTGGACTGATCGCGGCCTTCTTCGCCGTGGTGGTCGTTCTGGGGCGTCGTGGGGCCACCGCCCTCGTCGCCGCTGTCCTGCTTATGGCCGCTCTGGAGTTTTACGACTCCCTTCGCCATCGTGGGTTTGCTCCGGCGATCATCCCGGGAGCAGTGGCCTGTTTCGCGATGCCGTTGGTGGCGTTTGGCACCGGAGAGACCGGCATGATGCTGGTGCTGATTCTGACGGTGCTCGTTTCGATGCTCTGGTCATTGTTCCGGGTTGTGCGAGATCGGCCCGTCGGGAACATGTCAGTGACCCTCCTGGGCGTTGGCTATATCGGGCTGCTCGGCGGCACCGCAGGGCTGCTGCTCCGTCATCCGAACGGCATCGGGCTCCTTCTCGGGGCTTTGGGCTGCACCGTGGCGTCCGACGTCGTGGCGTACTTCGTCGGGGCCAATCTGGGCAAGGTGCCACTCGCCCCGGAAGTCAGTCCGAACAAGACCATCGAAGGTGTTGCCGGCGGGTTCTTCGGTTCGGTTCTGATGGGCGTGGTCGCGTTTGGCGTCGTTGGCGTGGCGCCGTGGAACAGCGTCGTGATCGGGGCGATCCTGGGGATTGTCGTCGGGGTCTTGGCGCCGCTCGGTGACCTGGCCGAGTCGATGATCAAGCGCGATCTCGGCATCAAGGACATGGGTGCTCTGCTCCCCGGCCACGGCGGATTTCTCGACCGAATCGATGCCATGCTCTTCGTGATGCCGGGTGTGTACTTCATTGCTCGCCTGAAGAACTGGTTGTAGTCGCTCGTCGTCACGCTGCTCTCACCGAGTCGGTGGGAGAGTGATGGTGTGCTTCAATCACGCCACTCCGGGCCGGTGCGGGTGTCGCTGGTCGGTTCTACCGGCTCGATCGGGACCCAGACGCTCGATGTCGTTCGCGCTGAGCCCGATCGATTCACGATCGTTGCCCTCGGTGCCATGCGTTCCGTCGAAGCGCTCCTCGCCCAGGTCCTGGAGTTCCGTCCGTCGATGGTGGCGGTGGGGGATCACGACGCCGCGCTGGCCATACGTGACCGGCTGCCGGCGGGGACTGAACTAACCATCGGAACGGAATCGTTCGCCGACATCGCCACCGAGGGCGACGTGTGCGTGAATGCCGTGGTGGGTTTCGCCGGACTCCCGGTGACGATCGGTGCGCTCGCCGCCGGAAAACGTTTGGCGTTGGCGAACAAAGAGTCGCTCATCACGGCGGGGCCGGTGGTCCGCCAGGTCCGACGAACGGCCGGTGCCGAACTGGTGCCGATTGACTCCGAACACGGGGCGATCCATCAGTGTCTGGCGTCGCGTCGAGCCGCCGTGGACGACGGGCGACCGGATCGACTCCGAAAACTCGTCCTTACCGCCAGTGGTGGACCGTTCCGTGAGCGGGCCGCAGCCGCTGGGGCAGGCATGGCGGCGCGAGCGGCGCTGGGTGAAGTTTCCGTCGATGAGGCGTTGTCGCATCCAACCTGGAAGATGGGACCGAAGATCACCATCGATTCATCGACCCTGCTCAACAAGGGCCTCGAGGTCATTGAGGCCCACGAGTTGTTTGACGTGGACTACGACAGCATCGACGTGGTCGTGCATCCGCAGTCAGTCGTGCATTCCATGGCGGAGTTCTCGGATGGTTCGACGATCGCCCAGTTGTCCATGCCCGATATGCGCCTTCCGATCGGCTATGCCCTCGCCTATCCCGACCGGATCGATCAAGCGTACGGAACGATTGATTGGGCCACGCTCGGATCGCTGGAGTTCAGCGTCCCGGACCGAATTGCGTTTCCGTGCCTCGATCTGGCGTACGCCGCCGGACGGGCCGGTGGCGTTGCACCGGCGTGGCTGAACGCCGCCAATGAGGTGGCCGTGGCGGCGTTTTTGGCGGGTCGTATTCGTTGGGGTGCCATTGCAGAAGTGATCGAAGGCTCACTCTCTGTGGTTTCTGGTGCTAAACCGGTGACTGTCGGTGACGTGATCGATGCCGACCGAGCCGCCCGGGCGGTCGCCACGTCCCTGATTACCCGACACCACCTCCTTTCCTCTTGATACCCAAGCGAGCATCCCATGGCTACCCCCATCGACACGCCCTCTGCCCAGCCTTCGGCCGAGGATGCCCCATCGGCGGCCCCGTCGACGTCCACCCTTGACCTGACCAGCTACCGCGATGACCTTCTGCGGGTTGAACCTCCGGCTGGACCAGTAGGCACCGGTCATCGCGATGATGCTCCGAGGACGCTCCCGGCCTACGTCGGACCCCTCGCTCTCGCGGCGGTGATTGGCTGGTGTGCGGCCGTTGGCCAGCTTCGGACGCTGGCGGTCGTGGCTGCTCTCGCGTTCATGATCGTGTTCCATGAAGCGGGTCATTTCGTTGCCGCACGCCTCACGGGGATGAAGGCGACCGAATTCTTTCTCGGGTTCGGACCGCGGCTGTGGTCGTTTCGTCGAGGGGGGACGGAATTCGGCGTGAAAGCCCTGCCCATCGGCGGCTACGTCAAGGTCATTGGGATGACCAACCTGGAACCGGTCGATCAGGCCGACGAGGCGCAGACGTACCGCCGAGCCACGTACCCCCGCAAGGTTTTGCTCGCCTCGGCCGGAACGCTCGCCCATTTCCTCCTCGCCTTCGTGCTGTTTCTCTCGCTGAACAGCGGCTTCGGCCGCGACACCGGCTTCGTGCGACCGATCGTTGGATCGGTGAAACCCCTCGACGTCGGCACGTCACCGGCGGCCCGCGCCGGCGTCCACGCCGGCGACCGAATCACGGCGATCAATGGCGTACCCATTTCGGTGGGGTCCGATGTCTCCAAAGCGCTCATCGACGCCCAGCGATTTCCGCTGGCGGTCACCGTCGTTGGTTCGTTGGGCACCCGAACCGTCGACGTGACTCCCGTTCGCGACACCGATGGAACGATGCGTATCGGGGTGCAGTGGGACGAGAACGCCTTCGGCACGACCAGGACCCGAGTGGGGGTGCTCGCCGGATCCCGGCAGGCAGTCTCGACGATGGTGAAGTTGGTACCCGAGACGTGGGGAGGTCTCTTCCGATTCTTTGCCCCGTCCAACCTGAAGACCTACGGCTCCACGCTGGGCAAGGCGGCCGCCAATCAGCCTCTGACCAGAATCGAGTCTGAAGGCCGAATGTCGTCGGCCGTGGGGATCACCCGGCTGATGCGAGACGCGAGTCGCGACGATATTCGCACCGCTATCGAATTGTTCGCCATCATCAACATTTTCGTCGGGATGTTCAACATGCTCCCGTTGCTTCCCCTCGACGGAGGTCACGTGATGGTGGCGACCTACGAGCGTCTTCGTTCGCGAGGCGGTCGACGGCACTTCGTCGACTTCCGACGCCTGCTTCCGGTGACCTACGTGGTCTTGCTGGTCATGGGCGTGATCGGGATCACGTCGCTGTATTTGGATATTTCGAAACCGCTGACGTTGTTTTGAGAGACTCACTGCGGCGACGATCATGCAGAGCTCGAAACCGCTGACGTTGTTTTGAGAGACTGACAGCAGCGGCGCGCACAGCGCTGCGGTCCGGTCATGATGGGTGACGTGCTTCGGACCTACCCTCGCCGCCAGACTCGCCAGATCCAGGTCGGCAAGGTGGCCATTGGCGGTGATGCGCGCATCAGCGTCCAGTCGATGACCACGACCAAAACGGCCGATGTGGAGGCGACGCTCGCCCAGATATATTCCCTTGCCGCCAACGGGTGCGACATTGTTCGCTGCACGTGCAACGAGACTGAGGCGGCCGAAGGCCTGGCGCAGATCGTGCCTCGCTCGCCGGTGCCGATCGTGGCCGATATCCATTTTCAGTACAAGCTCGCATTGGCGGCGTTAGACGCCGGGGTGCACTGCCTGCGACTGAACCCGGGGAACATCCGCAAGGCCGACCACGTGAAGATTGTCGCCATGGAGGCGAAGGATCGGGGCGTGCCGATTCGTATCGGCGTCAACGGTGGATCGCTCGATCCCGATATCGAAGCGAAGTACGGGCAGACGCCCGAGGCCCTCGTCGAGTCGGCCAAACGCGAGCTTGGTTACTTCGAAGAGGTCGGCTTCGACGATGTGAAGATCAGCGTGAAGGCATCGAACCCGGCGCTGATGATTGAGTCGTATCGGCTCCTCGCCGACACGGTCGATTTCCCGCTGCATCTCGGGGTTACCGAAGCTGGGCCTTTGCCCGGCGGTCTGGTCAAGGCCACGGCCGGTATCGCCACGCTGTTGGCCGAGGGTATCGGAGACACGATCCGGTTTTCGCTCACTGCTGACCCCGTTGAAGAGGCGAGGGCCGGCCGCCAGCTCCTGGAGTCCCTCGGGCTGCGCGAACGCCAGTCGCTCGATCTCATTGCCTGTCCGTCGTGTGGTCGGGCCGAGATCGACGTAATCGCCGTGGCCAACGAAGCCCAGGAAGCACTACGCGCGCTGAACGTTCCTATCCAGGTGGCGGTCATGGGTTGCGTCGTCAACGGGCCGGGGGAAGCAGCGTCGGCCGACGTTGGAATCGCCGCCGGCCGGAAGCGTGGGCACCTATTCGTGAAGGGAAAGGTCGTCAAGGTCGTCCCGGAGGGTCAGATGGTAAGCGCGCTTGTCGAATGGGCTCAGCTGGTAGCGACCGACGGGGTTGAGGCCGCTTTGGCTCGAGCTGACGAAGGCGCCGCCGCCGAGGCCGAAACCGACCGGCGGCTTCTTCTCAACGACCAAGGCGACGACGCCAACCACAACGCCGAGCGCATCGAGCTGATCAAGAAGCGCATCGAAGAAAACTGAGCTGGACCGTCCGGGCCGCATGAAGACTGACTGGAATCCGGTTCTTGCGGCAGAGTTGGCCAAGCCGTACTGGTCGGAGTTGCAGTCGTTCGTTGCCGCCGAGCGAGCGTCTGGTTCGGTGTATCCGCCGTCGGCCGACGTCTTTGCGGCATTGCACCTCACCCCTTTTGCTGAAGTACGCGTACTTATCGTCGGGCAGGATCCCTATCACGGCCCCGGACAGGCGCACGGACTGTGCTTCTCGGTTCGTGACGGAGTCGCACTTCCCCCGTCGTTGGCCAACATCTACAAGGAACTCCGGTCCGATCTCGACGTGAAGCCAGCCACGGGTGGCAACCTCGAGTCCTGGGCTCGCCAGGGGGTGCTGTTGCTGAACACCACACTGACGGTTCGAGCACACACGCCAAACTCGCATCAAGGTCGGGGCTGGGAGATTTTTACCGACGCTGTTTTGCGGGCCGTTGCCGACAAGGCCGAACGCGTGGTGTTCGTGTTGTGGGGCGCGTCGGCCAGGAAAAAGAAGGCGTTGATCGAACGAAGCGGAGGTGGCGGAACGTTCGGTCACGTGGTCATCGAATCGGCGCACCCGTCACCGCTTTCGGCGCACAACGGGTTCTTTGGTAGTCGTCCGTTCAGCCGAATCAATGATGCGCTGGTTGAAGCTGGCCGGCCGCCCATTGATTGGGCCGTTCCGAACTGAGCTTCTACCCGGCGAGAAGTGCTGCGCCGGAACCGAGAGCGGCGCTGAGCGCAGCAAACGCACCGAGACGGAGCGGCTGGCGGCGGGTGGCCCCAACGACGGCGACCGCGACGGCAGTGCCGAGCGAAACCCACAGACCAACGGTGACGCTGGTGTCGGGACCTCCACGCCATCTGAAGGCCGTTCCGGCGCTGCGGAGTCCGACGGTAACGGTGAGGGCGAGGAGTGCGACGCCGACCATTGGAGCGACAAGGTCGCGCTCTCGGTGGACCTGGGCGGCAACGAGGATGAGCACGAGTCCTAGGCCCAAGAGTGTTGATGCGACACTGAGATCGAGCGGCAGGCGGCGGGCGGTGAAGTCCGGAAAGGATCGGCCGGTTGACCGCGCCCCGGAGGCCGACGGAAGAAATTGGCCGACGGCGAGGAATACGGCAGCCAGGGCCACGAAAAGCTGGCGCGACCCGGTGATCCGAGTCGTCATCAGAAGGAGAGCGCCGATGGCCGGTAGAAGGGTGCCGGGAAGGCCCAGCAAACCGACCGATTCCTGAGCATCGAGCACGCGTCCGCCGACCGTGAGATAGCCCGTGCCGTTCTGGATGAGCGTTCGAGCGATACCGAGCGCCGCCGTGGAAACCGAGGCCAGGGCGACCACCGGCAGCGCTGAGGCGACCGAAGACGAGCGCTCCACCCGGTTAGTCGACGCTGCGGTCGCGCAGCGTGCGACTGGCATGCTCAAGCACGGCACGCTCGTCCTCGGTGAGGCTGGCAAGGCCATTGGCGGCAACTTTATCGAGCACGAGGTCCACGTCGGCCTGCGTCACCGGTCCCGTCCGGGGGAGTCGGGGGCTCGCACCGGCCGCGTCGGTGGCGCTGCCGGTCCCGCTCTCGCCCCACGGACCCGTCACGACGGTTGCCCCGCCGGAACCGCGGCGTCGCTTGGCCGGTTTCGGCCCTTTTGCTGCGCTCGTCTTGGTGCCCTTGACGGAGCGCCCGGGAGAGCCACCCGGGCGGACCGGTCCACCAAGGATCGGCGGAATCTGCACGCGTGGCACCCACGGGACCTCAGATCCCCATCCATACCCGCGGAGGAGGATGAGGGCGGTACCGATGGCTCCGAACAGGAGAACAATGAGTTTGGACTGGCGGTCACTGGTGAACTGGAGAACGTCAATACCTACATAGACCGCACCGAGGATCCACGCCGGGATACCGAAGAAGAACGGCCGCCGGGGGTTCTCGGCGATGTAGGCGATGAACGCCGCAGTGACGATGAGCCGAAACCCGCCGAGTGGTTCGTCGAGCGCAAGGGCAAGGAGGAGGACCACGCCGGCGATCGTGGCCAGGAACTTGGCGAAGCGGACCCGTCCGAACTGGCCCTCGAGATCTCGTCCGACGAACCAAAAGAACCCGAGCATGAAGGCTGCGTTCAGCGTCGGCACGGTGGCGAAGGGCCACGTGACGAGGCGCCACACTTCACCGTTGGTGACGAGTTGGCGGGCCATGATGAGGCGAATCAGACTCGCCTTGTCAACGGCATAGACGACCATGACGGCGACGTTGAGGCAAATCGCCAACACGGTGGTGGTCACGTCGAGACTGCCGATCCGAAACCACGGATCATCGTCGCCCCGGCGCTTCGGGACGGAAAGCTGAAATCGTCGGGCCACGACTCCAACCCTACCGACCGCCGGTTCGATCGGAAGCGCGAAACACTCGCCGGAACGGGCGAAATAGTCGTCGCCGTTGGTCGATCGATACGGTGCACCTGTGCTGAACGACTCCGCTGAACCGGTTGTGCTCACCTCGCCGATGCTCGGAACGGTGGTTTTGGTCGAGGCGATCGTTGGCTCCGTCGTCCGATCAGGAACGACCTTGGTCCTTCTCGACGCCATGAAGATGGAGCATCCGATCGATTCGCCGTGCGATGGAACGGTAGCCAGCGTCCTCGTGTCGGTCGGTGACACCGTCGAAGAGGGCGCGGTGCTGGTCACCGTGGTGCCCGGTTCGATCGGCCACGGCGCCGTCGTGCCTGCGGTGGAGATGGATCTCACGGGTATCCGTCCTGATCTCGCCGCCGTGCTTGATCGGCAACGACGAACGCTCGATTCGGCTCGGCCCACCGCCGTGGCGCGTCGCCGGTCGCGCCGTCAGCGAACGGCCCGCGAGAACATCGACGATCTCGTCGATGCGGGTTCGTTCGTCGAATACGGATCGTTAACGATCGCCGCCCAGCGTCGGCGGCGCAGCATCGACGACCTGATCGAAAAGACTCCGGCCGATGGGTTGGTCGGGGGGCTGGCGACAGTCAACGGCGATCGTTTCGATGACAAGGCTTCCAGGTGCGTCGTGGTTTCCTACGACTTCACCGTTCTGGCCGGGACGCAGGGCACGAACAACCATCGCAAGAAGGATCGCCTGTTCACCCTTGCGGCTCGGCTCCGTCTGCCGCTGATCATCTTTGCCGAAGGCGGCGGCGGTCGTCCGGGGGACACCGACGGCGTGCAGTTTGCCGGCCTCGACGGACCGGCCTTTGCCCTCTACGGTCAACTGAGCGGCCTGGTTCCGCTCATCGCAATCGTAAGTGGACGTTGTTTTGCGGGCAACGCCGCTCTTGCTGGCTGCAGTGACGTGATCATCGCCACAAAGGACGCCAACTTGGGGATGGCGGGTCCCGCGATGATCGAGGGCGGCGGGCTCGGCGTGTTCGCGCCCGAGGAGATTGGCCCAATGTCGGTGCAACACGCCAATGGTGTCGTCGACGTAGTGGTCGAGGACGAGGCCGAGGCCGTGGCGGTGGCCAAGACGTACCTATCGTTCTTCCAGGGCTCGGTCTCCGACTGGTCGTGTGGCGATCAGCGCCTGCTTCGTTCAGCAATTCCTGAAAATCGTCTGCGCGCCTATGATATCCGCCGAGTCGTCGAGCTTCTTGCCGACGAAGGCTCGGTGCTCGAACTCCGTCGTCCGTTCGGGCGGGGAATGGTGACCTGTCTGGCTCGAATCGAGGGTCGTCCGATCGGCATCGTGGCAAATGACCCATCGCATCTGGCGGGTGCCATCGATAGCGACAACGCCGACAAGGCGGCCCGTTTTCTGCAGTTGTGCGATGCCCACGATCTCCCTGTCCTGTTCCTCTGCGACACGCCCGGCATCATGGTCGGACCCGACGCCGAGGCCACTGCGCTCGTCCGCCATGCCGCCCGGCTCTTCGTCACCGCCGGCAGCCTGACCGTTCCGTTCTTCACGATCGTGTTGCGCAAGGGCTACGGCCTCGGGGCGATGACAATGGCCGGAGGCGGGTTTCACGAGACGATCTTCACGGTCTCGTGGCCGACGGGAGAGTTTGGCGGTATGGGACTCGAGGGCGCCGTCCGACTGGGATATCGCGACGAACTGGCAGCGATTACCGACGACACGGAACGCAACGCCACGTTCAACGCGATGGTCGACCGGTTGTACGAAGCCGGAAAAGGCCTTTCCGCAGCGATGCACTTCGAGATCGACGACGTGATCGATCCAGCGGAGTCCCGTCGCATCATTCTGGCCGCCCTGGCCAGCGTGCCGTCGGCTCCTGTTCGCACCGGGAAGAAGCGCCCCTTCATCGACACCTGGTAACGGTCCGCTGACACGGCGATGCTCGACGCTGACAGCTAGGCCGGCGCGAATCCCAGATGGGTTGAGCTGGCATCCCGGATAGCGGATTCTGAGCACGAAATCGCGTCGAACAGGCTGATGTGGGATGTCCTTCGGCGGATCCGGGATGCCGGCGGACGGGAGGCTTCGTGCGGCGTTGGTCGGGCGCCCCAGCTGGTCCGGGGCGAACGCGGCGGCTCTGAGCGGGTGGTTCGGCTAACCTTTCCAGACCGCTTTTCGGCCGTCGGGCCAAAGGTGTGGGCGTTTCGTCCACACCTTTTTTGTTCCCGTCGGCCGCGCCAATTCCGCCGTCCCACAACCGACCAACAATTGCACCCAGAAAGGAGCCCAGGTCATGACAACAGCCGCGTCCCCACGCGCCGCCCTGCTGGCGCTCCTAGAAGCCCCCCTGGCGGAGGCCAACTTCGAACTGGTCGATGTCGAGTGCCTCGCCTTGGGCACGGCGGGAGCCACCGTCCGGGTGTCCGTGGAACTGGCCCACGACCATCAGATTGGTGGACGCATCAACCTGGACCAAGTGAGCGAGGCCACCACCGTGGTCGACGCGCTGCTCGACGCCAACGACGTCGTCGGCGACAAGTTCACTCTCGAAGTTTCGAGTCCCGGTCTGGAACGGCCGTTGCGTACGCCCGACCATTTTCGCCGGGCCATTGGGTCAACGGTCATGGTGAAAACGCGGCCGGGCACGGCGGGTGAACGTCGGATGGAAGGTCGCCTCGACGACGCCGGGATCGACGCAAACGGCTCGCTCCGGGTCGCCGGGCGAACCATTGACTACGCCGACGTGGAGTCGGCGCGCATCGTCGTGGTCTGGGGCCCGCCGCCGAAACCGAAGGCCCCCCGGACCCCGCACCCCATGGCGGCCAAGGCCACCTCCTCGGCCACGGCGGAGCCGGTCGACCCGGACGAGCCCGACGACTTCGACGGCGATGAGTTCGACGACAACGACTCCGACGGCGATGAGTTCGACGACAACAACGACGACAACAACGACGACGACAACGACGACAACGACGAAGGAGACTCACGATGAAAATGAACGCCGAGTTCATGGATGCCCTCGAATTCCTTGAGCAGGAGAAGGGAGTCCCGAAAGAGTTGATCCTCGAAGCGCTCGCCAACGCGCTCGTCACGGCTTACAAGCGTCAGCAGAATGCGGCCGAGGAGGCGGTCGTGTCGATCGACCCCGATACCGGCGAGATCCTCGTCTTCGCCCAGGAACTCGACGAAGAGGGCCATGTCGTCCGGGAATGGGATGACACGCCGAAGGACTTCAGCCGGATCGCCGCGGTGACCGCCAAGCAGGTCATCCAGCAGCGCATCCGGGAAGTCGAACGCGACCAGAAGTTCGAGGAGTATTCGGGCCGCGAGGGAGGGCTTGTCACCGGCATCGTCCAGCAGGGCGAGAGCCGATACACCCTGCTCGACCTGGGTCGAGTCGAGGCGTTGTTGCCCCAGGCCGAGCAGGTTCCCCACGAACGCTATGCCCAGGGTTCGCGGCTCAAGGCGTACATCGTCGAGGTGCGCAAGAGCACCAAGGGCCCGCAGATCGTGGTGTCGCGTACCCATCCGGGCCTGGTGAAGGGCCTGTTCGAGCTGGAAGTACCCGAGATCGCCGACGGCGTAGTCGAGATCAAGGCGATGGCCCGTGAACCAGGGCATCGGACGAAGGTGGCGGTATGGTCGAACGACAACAACATCGATGCGGCCGGCGCCTGCATCGGATCGCGCGGCGCCCGTGTTCGTATGGTCGTCAATGAACTACACGGCGAAAAGATCGACATCGTGCCCTACTCGGCGGACCCGCAGGAGTTTGTCCGCGAAGCACTCGGCCCGGCCAAGGTCAAAGAGGTCCGGATCAACGAAGACCTCGGTGTTGCCACCGTCATCGTCCCGGACAATCAACTTTCGCTGGCCATCGGGAAAGAAGGTCAGAACGCCCGACTTGCGGCGCGCCTCACGGGATGGCGCGTCGACATCAAGGGCGAGACCCAGTTCGCTGAAGAAGAGGCGGGCGGTGGCGCTTTGGACGAGGACTACGCCGAGGGCGAGTGGGTCATCGATCCCGAGACGGGCGAGCAGATGTGGGTGCCGGCCGACGGCGGGGAAGCCCTGACCGCCGAGGAGTGGAGCGCCGAAGCAACGGCTGCGCAAGCGGCTGCGGTGGAAGGCGGCCCGGACTCCACGCCAACGGCGTAAGCCAACCCGTCCGTCGCCGACGTGAACACGATCCGGACATGCATCGGGTGTCGCCGGCGGGCGAGCCCCGACGAACTCATCCGGATCGTGGCGTCGTCGATCGAGGTCGGCTTCGTCGTTGGTCCGGGAGCACCCGGACGCGGCGCATGGCTGTGTCGTGACCCCGATGCGCCGGCGGTAATCGCTCTGGGATGTCTCGCTCTAGCCCACAAGCGCAAGGCGTTTGCCCGGGCGTGGCGGGCGCCTGGAACCAAACGCTGAGGGCCGAACCAGGTCGGGGTCACCAGCCGATAGCATGTCGACCCGGTCTTGCGGCTTTGCCGTGTAACGCGCCCCGGTCAACCCGGGTGCGTTACCGCCACCGTCCGTCCGTCCGCCCCTTCACCACGAAACCGACCAGGAACCCGTGCCCGCAAAGATTCGTCTGTCCCTGCTCGCCAAGGAGCTCGGACTCACCAACAAAGAGACGCTCGATCTGTGTGTCGCCCTCGGCATCGGGGTCAAGA
>JANLQX010000211.1:0-7423 GCA_031368095.1 Actinomycetes bacterium
TCGGCCGTCAATTGGTTCTCGACGTCGAACACTACGAATCGAGCTGCCGGTTGCACGTCGTTCCGCAACTCTGCCCTCTCGACGTGTTGCCCATGGACTTCTCGCAAGCCGACCGGTTGATCCGTCAGGGATACGAGAGGACGGCGGCGTGGCTCGAGGCCGGTCACACGGCGAACGGTCAGGCATTGGTGATCGAGCCCCACCAGCACCACTGATTCTGCGAAGATCGGGAGATGTCATCATTCGAGGGTTTCGACAGCTTCGATATTCCCGGCGATGCTGGGCTTGTACTGGTCACCTATCGAGGCGATTGGTGACCGTATTGCTGCGGCCAGCTCGTGCGGTTGGCAACGAAGCTTGAAGAGATCCATGCCATGGGCGCGAGCGTGGTGGCAATCGTGGTCGACTCGGACGAGCGGAACGCCGCGATGGCGGCCCGGTGGGGTATTCCTTTCCCGATTCTTAGCGATCCGGACGGGACGCGATGGCTGCAGCCACTCGGATTGTGGAACGCCGCCGAACGGGGCGGCCTCGCCATCGGTGCCACCCTCGTCTTCGATCCGACCGGCACCGAGATCTTCCGTTCGCAAGCTCGCGACTTCGCCGATCGACTGACCGATGAACCGGCGCTGCAGGCACTTCGCGAGTTGGCTCTCCCCGCGGTCGAAGGGGTGGCGAATTGGGTTCCTGCCGTGGAGCCGGAATCGGACTCGCCGGGGTTTCGCCCGGAGAGCTTTGGCACGTACTTCCGCGGCTACTTCTTTGGCTGCTTCTCGTTGGAGCGACGGGTGACTGACGCCGCGTCGAAGGTAGAGGCGACGGCGGCGAAAGACATGGCTACGGGCATGCTCGACGCGTGGAAGACGTGGCAATCGCGCGTTCGGTGAGGGCCCAGGGACTACCCGGCTGAGACGTGGCTGAGCGCTTCAACCCGGGCATTCACGTGGTGGATCGTACGGTGAGGTGCGTATGAATTCCCGCCGACTTTCCCTCATCACCACGTTGGTTTCAGCGGCGCTGCTTGCCACCGCTTGGGCTGGCCCTCTGAGTGCTGCCGCCAAACCGAAGACACCCGCCAAGCTAGCGACGAAGACGAAAACCAACGTACCCTCGACGGCACCGGCGCCAACGACATCACCGACGCCTGCGCCCGCCAAGGCGAAGGTACCGACGCTTCGCATTGGGACAATCCCGGACCAGGATCCGGCAAAAATCACTCGGCAGTTTGGCCAGGTGGCGGACTACCTCAAAACGAAGACCGGCCTTGACGTCGTGTTCGTTCCGGTCACGGATTACACCGCCGCGGTAACGGCGTTCCGAATCGGAGACCTCGATCTCGTTTGGTTCGGTGGCCTCACTGGTGTCCAAGCGCAGAAGCAGGTTCCCCAGGCCATCTACATCGCCCAGCGCGACATCGATGCTCGGTTCAAGTCCGTCTTCATCGCTAATTCGTCAGCGCGCATACCTCCGATCAATTCGGTGGCCAACCTTGCGTTCCTAAAAGGACTGTCGCTGACCTTCGGGAGCGAGGTCTCGACGTCGGGTCGGACGATGCCGCAGTTCTTTCTTGACGAGGCCGGACTCGACCTCCAGGACTTTAAGGGCCAGCCCGGTTTTTCGGGCAGCCACGACCGGACGATCCGTCTCGTCGAATCCGGCGCCTTCGACGTCGGTGCATTGAACAAGGCGGTCTGGGATGCGGCAGTGGCCAACAAGACGATCGATCCCGACAAGGTTCGCCTCGTGTTCGAAACGCCTTCGTACTTTGACTACCACTGGCTCGCACGGCCCGACACCGACGAACGATTCGGCACCGGCACGGCGAAAAAGATCAAAGATGCGTTCCTTTCTCTGTCAAAAGACACGCCGGAAGGGACGAGTCTGCTCGCACTGTTCAGCGCCGGGAGCTTCATCGAGACGAAGCAGTCCAACTACGCCCAGATCGAGAAGGTCGGCAAACGCCTCGGGCTACTCTGATCACGTTCTGAACGTGATCTTTGCCTACCTCCGTGTTTTTGACAGGACACGAGTACGTGATGCTTGACGTTGGGAGCGCCGACGGCTCGGTGCTGGAATTCGATCGACTCTCGGTTCGCTATGGCGAGGGCGCCCCCGCCGTACAGGGCATCTCACTCAGGGTCGCACGCGCCGAGCGAGTCGTCCTCCTTGGACCGAGCGGTTCGGGCAAGACCACGCTGCTCAACGTTGCCGCCGGAATTGTTGCCCCCACCGCTGGTTCGTGGCGTCTGTTCGGGGTTGATCCTTTGGCGCTTCGTCCTCGGAGCCTCCGCTCGCTTCGGGCCCATGTCGGTATGGTCCACCAGCAGTTACACCTCGTCGCTCCGCTCAAGGTCATTCATAACGTCAACGCCGGTGCCCTTGGATCGTGGTCGATGTCGCGGGCTGTTCGGTCGCTCCTCCGCCCGGTCGAGCCCTCCCTCGCCGTGGCTGTACTTGACCGCCTTGGGATCGGGGAGAAGGCGTTTGCTCGAACATCGTCACTCTCCGGGGGACAGCAACAGCGCGTTGCACTGGCGCGAGTGCTCCGTCAACAGCCGAACCTCATCCTTGCTGACGAACCGGTGAGCGCCGTCGATCCGACCTGGAGCGCCGAGGTGCTTCGCCTTCTCGGCGAGGAAGTTCGGGAACGCCACGCCGCGGTTGTCATCGCACTGCACGATGTCGAGCTGGCCCGTTCATTCGGTGATCGGTTGGTCGGGGTGCGCGATGGCCGGGTGATCTTCGACGGCCCTCCTTCCGCCGTCACCGACGACATGATCAGCGCGCTGTATGCATTTGGCGCTCCACGGCTGCCAGCTGCTCTTCTCCGATGACCGACCTCGTGGCGTTGGAAGCCGTTGCCATAAGGCGGTCCCGCGTTCGCTCGCCATCAACGTTGGGTCGAGCGGCGATTGCGATTCTCGGTGCCGGTCTCGTGGGCTTCGCGGTATGGGACTTGCGTATCGGACGACAGGCACTCATCAACGGGCGTGGGTTCAACGAACTCGGCCGATTCTTTGCCGCCGCCGTACATCCTCGGATCGACCGAGCCATGGCGCATCTCGTCGGCTCGGCAACGGTGACCACGTTGTCGTATGCCGTGCTCGGAACAGTGCTCTCCGCAACGGTCGGCTTTGTGGTTGGCGCGTTCGTGACGCCGGCGCGTTTCGATCGTCAGACTGCCGGTCGAGTTGCCCGAACGGTAAGCGCGATAACGATTCCGGTGCGCGGTGTCCACGAAGTCCTGTGGGCACTGATTCTGCTCAACCTGCTCGGGATCAACCCGCTGGTGGCGGTGCTGGCAATCGCTATTCCGTTCTCGGCGGTCAGCGCAAAGGTATTCTCCGAGCTGTTCGCAGCCCAACCGCGTGCACCCTTTGATGCCCTTCGGGCGCTCGGAGCCGGACGGAATTCAGCATTCTTCTACGCGGTGATTCCGAACGCCGCACGAGACTGTATTTCCTACGCGTTCTACCGTTTCGAATGCGCCATCCGGTCGGCTGCCGTGCTGGGGGTCGTTGGAGCGGGCGGACTGGGCTACGAACTCCTCCTGTCCTTCCAGTCGGCGAACTATCACGAGATGTGGACGTGTATCTGGGCGTTGGTGGCCATGTCGGCGGTTGTCGACTCCACCTCGACGCGCGTTCGGAGTCGACGAACGTCAACCGATGGGCGAACTCGTCGAAGGGCGCCCTCGCACACCACGCTTGTCGCGGGTTTCCTACTGTTCGGTGTACTTGCGGCGGTGGCGCTCAAGATTGACGTGAGCTCGCTGTGGTCAAGCCGCACGCGACGCGAGTTTTCACTACTCATCGATACCTGGCTCCCTCCGGATTTCTCGACGTCTCATGTCCGCACATTGGTGACGCTCGCCCGGGAAACGGTTGCGATATCCGTTGGATCGCTCGTCGTGTCGGTTGCTATTGCTGCGGCCGGATCGCTTGGCAGTGCTCGACTGGATGGCCAGGGCCGTGCCCGTCGGACCGGAGGATGGGTAGTGCGGTCGTTGCTTCTTCTCGCTCGATCGATCCCGGCTGCTGTCTGGGCCTATCTTGCGGTCATCGCCTTCTTCTCAGGCCCGTTTCCGGCCGCCGTGGCGCTCGGGATCTATAACGGTGGAGTGCTGGGGCGAATGCTCGGCGAGGTCATAGAGAACCTCGATCGACGGCCCCGCGCCGCCCTCTTGGCTGGCGGGGCGTCGAGTTTTACCGCCTCGATCTACGGATCACTTCCACTCGCCGCTCCGTCCTATCTCACGTACTCCCTGTACCGCTGGGAAGTCGCAATGCGTGAGACGGTCGTCGTTGGTATTGCCGCATCGGGCGGGCTCGGCTACGCCATGAAGCAGCAATTGGCATCATTTGCGTGGCCGAAATTCGTGTCGACCATCTTGGCGATGATCCTGCTGACCCTCGCCGTCGACCTGATCAGCGCCCGCCTTCGGCGAGGTCTGGCGCGCTGATCGGTCGACTGCGTTTTCTCGAAGGCGGTGCGCTACTTCTTGACCACGGTGGTGTCCGAGGCATTTGCTGAGGCGATCGTCGTGTCCGCTGCATTTGAAGTCTTCTTCGCGCTCGTCGTCTTGATGCGAATTCGTGTACAGGTGCGCTTTCCTTTCACGGTCTTGCACACCAGCTTGGTCTTGGCCTTGGGAGTGGTTGCCGCCGAGGCCGTGTTCACGCCGGTAGCGGCGGTGAGAAGAAGGACGGCGGCGATAGCGGCATTGCGAATGGGGTGGTTGATGGATCTCATTGAGCGAAACGTAGGGCCTCGTAGGTGACGGCTGCGACCCGAGCACACAGCGTTTGCACAGCATCCTCAGGAACGTTCGAGTCTTCGTCATCCGATGTCCGACAGAATCCGAGTGTGCCGATGGAGCCAGACGATGCGCCGTTGAGCATTGACGCAAAGCCGCGGCGGTGGCCCGAGGTACTGATGCTCGGCAGCTGTGGAGCGGTGGTGGCGGCAGCCGTCATTTTCGGTCGTCGACTCGAAGCGAATCATCCGGAGATCAAACTTGGTGCAGCACCGCTCGTGGGCGTGTGGGACTGGCGTTTCGGCGGCTATTCGGTGGGCGCCATCGTGATCGCCGCGATGGTGATCGCCTTTGGGGTGTCCTTTGCCCGCGATCGATCGTTCGGGTTGGTGGTTCTTGTGGGCGCGCTGACATCAATGGTGTTCTCCTTTGCCCTCGCCGCGTCCGACGGCCTTCGAGCCGTGGTCGCACCGGTCATTGACCAAACGGAGTACTGGGACAATCTTGATGTTCTCCCGAGTGGGGGACGAATGCTCCGGTGGTTTGCCGTGCAGGACTTCCTGAAGTATTTCAGTGTTCACCTGAAAGGCCACCCGCCCGGCTTTGTCCTATTGCTGAAGGGCTTCGCCGCCATTGGTCTTGGCTCTCCATGGATTGCTGCGGGTCTTTCCTATGTGGGCGTTGCGATGATGGTTGCCAGCGTGCTGGTCACCACTCGGTTGGTGGTGTCCGAACCGGTGGCTAGGCGCGTCGCTCCGTTCCTCGCACTGGCGCCGTTTTCGATGTGGCTCGGAACCTCTGCCGATGCATTTTTTGCCGGAGTTGGTGCGATCGCTGTCGCCCTTGTTGCGTACAGCTTGACTGCGGGGTCGAAGGTGGCAGGCCGAGTCGCGGCACTCGGCGCGGGTCTGTCGTTCGGCGGGCTGTTGTTTCTCACCTACGCGGCGACCACCTTCGCCGTCATCCCGGCCGTGATCACCATCACCGCTCGGAAGGTTGCATGGCGGACGCGCATCGAACGGACGCTCCTCGCGACCACTGCGCTGGCCGTGTTCGCCGGAGTCTTTTGCGCCTACGGGTTCTCGTGGATCGAAGGTCTCCGAAACACGAACTGGTTCTATTGGCATGGCACCGCGGCATTTCGTCCGTGGACCTACTTTCTGCTCGCCAACTTCGGTGCCGCGCTGATCGCCCTCGGCCCAGCCGTGTTAGTGGGCATCGTGAGACTCCGTCGTAGTCGCCTCTGGATCTTCGTCGGTTCGTCGCTGGGGTGCATGACCATGGCGACGATCTCGCAGTACACCAAGGGGGAGGTCGAACGAATCTGGGTGCTCTTCTACCCGTGGATCGTTCCCGCAGTCGCCGCCCTGAGGTCGCCTCGCCGCTGGCTAGTTGCCCAAGCGTTGCTGGTTCTGGTGTTGCAGGCGGCGCTTATCTCGAAGTGGTGAGCTCCGATGCGCCTCTAGCCGTCGGTGAGGGTATCGGTGATGCCGAAGTGTTCGGCGAGCACGGCTGACCAGTCCTCGGGGGTGACGGGGGTGTCGTCGTGGTCGGCGCCCTTGACTCGCACCCGGTAGAGGTCGGACCGAAGCGTGATGCGAGAACCGTCGGGGGCGCTGGCGCGGGTGGCGAACGGGCTTGCGGTCCACCAGTTTCCCGCCTCGTTCTGGAGGAACGTGCTGCGCGCCGAGAAATCGTCGAGGGAGCGTGGCGAGATCGAGATCCACAATTTGTCGGCCCACCGCTCGTCGAGGCCGAACTCGGCCATCACGAATCCGCCGACGTCGGTGCGAACCCGCATCCGGCGGGGGATACCGACGTGCTCGCCGACGCGCATCGGGATTGGGGACATGGGTGCGTCGCCGAAGCCAACGTCGACAAACAACCGATCCGGGCCCATGCGGACGATGATGGCGCAGTGGTCACGATCGGGACCCCAACGCGTGCCGTCGTTGACGCGACAGGAGACGTAGTCGAACGTGAAGCCGATCTGTCCGAGCAGCCAGCCGAAGGCGCCATTGAGCTCGTAGCACCAGCCGCCCCGCCCACGTTCGACAATCTTGGCGACTGACGCGGCGGAGTCGGTGGTGACGCCTCGGTGATGGAACACGTCGAGGTTCTCGAAGGGGATCTTCATGAGGTGCGCGGCCTGGAGTTCACTCAACAAGGCCCGGCCCGGAGGCCGTCCGGCGATATCAACCCCAAGTCGACCTAGATACGCTTCGACGACTGCAGGTTGTTCCACGGTTCCATTCTCCCTCGCCGCGACTACCTTCGTTTCACAACCTCGGGCGGCGCGTTGATCCTGGTAGAGCGGATGACCCATTGCGGGCGGCGCTGGGGCGGTCGAAGATAGTTGGCATGGGCGCCGGTGAATCGAAAGCGCACGTCTCGGGAGACGAGCGACCGTTGGTGGGACTGATCGGCCCAGAAAGCCTTCACGGCCCGCTTGATAGGCGCGAGCCAACGCGTCCGGGTCGCCGTGAAGGTGAGCGTCGTTCGAACGGTCCTGGCCGGCGACCCGACGATCTCGCCGCCGTTCGTCGTCAGTATTGGCAAGCCGCATGCGCCGTTGTGGCCGGGCTCGGAGGTTTGGTGGCGGCGGCCATGGCGTTGTTCCATCCACCAATCACTCGTCGGGCGAGCGAGCTGTGCGGTGATGGCCTG
>JANLQX010000231.1:0-33913 GCA_031368095.1 Actinomycetes bacterium
CCGCCCACCTGCTGGGCACCAGGCCCCAGAACCGACCGCTCACCACAGACTCGTCTCGACGCGATCTTTGTTGACGAAGGTTGGGTGACAACCACGGCAATGACTCCAACCACGACGCTTGACCGCTGGGCGAGGGTCTCTGATCACCTTCCGGTCGACGTGACCATCAGTCCCCGTCGAGCTGACCCACAACGCTGACTACGCGCCCGACAGCGCAATCGCCCGCCGACGAATCAGCTCGTCATCGTCGACGGCCGGACGGGGCACGATCCGCCGACGCATCCACTCCATGACGTCGGTCTGGGAAAGGGCCGGGCTGAAGACGTAACCCTGCACCAGGTCAATGCCGAAGGACCGCGCCAGTTCGAACTCTTCCTGCGTCTCGACGCCTTCGAGCAACACGTTGGCCCCTAGCCGGCGAGCAAGGTCGGCAATGGCGCAGATGAGCGCCTCGGTCCGCATGTCTCGGGTCAGACCGGAGACGAAGCCACGGTCGATCTTCAGTTCACTGACGGCCAGCACCCGCAGGTTCGACAGCGACGAGAACCCGACCCCGAAGTCGTCCATCGAGACCCCGAACCCGAGCGACCGAAGTCGCTCGACCGTGCGCGCCGCCTCGGCGGGATTGTCGAGCAACGCCTCCTCGGTGACCTCGACACAAACCAGTTTTGGAGCCACGCCATGAAGCGCCGCCGCCTGCACGATCCGTTCGGCCAGCGTGCCCGACGACAGATCCTCGGGCGAGACGTTCACCGACATGATCAGGTCAGGAAACTCGCTATGCATGGACGCCGCGGCGGCGAACGATTGGTCGAGGACAAAGTCGGTCAGCTTCTGCATGAGGCCGGCGGTGCGAGCCGCCCCAATCATCAAATCGGTCGACAGCATCACCCCGTCCTTGCGTAACCGCAGGAGTGCTTCAACACCGTGGACGGCACCGGTCGCGGTGCGCACCTGAGGCTGAAAGTACATTTCGAATCGACGATGCTCGAGCGCTTCTCGCACCGCCGCCAGCATGCGGAGGACCGAATGGTCCCCGCCCGATGCTTCGTCGTGGATCACCACGCCCGACTGCAACTGTTTGGCCCGGTACATGGCAGCGTCGGCGAGGCGCAACACATCGCCCGGGGCGCTGGCGTCGGCCGGAAGCGACGCGATGCCGACACTGACCCGTTGATCGATTCGCTGGTTCTGAATCACCGTGGGAGTCGACGTCATGGTGCGCAGTTGCTGCGCCAGGGCCATCACATCGTTCGGAAGCGCGACGACGCAGGCGAACTCGTCGCCGCCGAGCCGGAACAACCGGTTGGTCCCCCGCCACTCCGAAACGACGCGACTGAGACGCATGCCGACGGTTCGCAACAGCTGGTCCCCGGCATGGTGGCCGAGTGAGTCGTTCACCTCTTTGAACCCGTCGAGGTCCATCACGAATATTGCGCATTGGGCGCCCCCGTCGACGCGCTCGTTCAAGAACTCGATGAAGGCCCGACGGTTGGGAAGCCCGGTCAGTTCGTCGGTGCGGGCTTCGCGGCGATGCTCTGCGGCACTGCGAACCCGGCCATAGGCCAGCGAGATCCGGATGACCACGAGGACCATCCCCAGCGCAGCGGCTGTCCGGGCCAGCGTCGACGATGCCGGCCAGACCATGATGCCCATGGCCACCATCGCGCCGGTCCAGGGAAGGGCGAAGACTCGGGAGAAGCGGAGCTCGTCGTGCTCGGTTCCGACCCAGCGATTGTCGGCCATGGAGGCGGCGATGGTGAACACGTAAGCCACCGCCGAAAGCCGTTGTCCGAGCGTCAGCATCGACGGGAACACCCGACCGATCAGAGGCCCGAGGTCTGACCCCAGGATGAAGGTCTGCCCGATGATGAGGAAGGCCAACTGCGTCGGCAGCCGCCACCGGACGAGCGAGCACAGGAACACGCACACCGAAAGCGTGAGAATGCTGAGCGCCGGGAAGAGGACCCACACCACGATTTCCGAACCGCGCGCCGAGTGCAACTCGGCTGATGCGATGGTCGCCAGCAGAACGGCGATCCCGACTGACGCCACAATGGCGCAGTCCAACCAGCTTCCGACTTGGCTCGACATCGTTCTCGTTCGGCAGAAGAAGAACTGTGCCGTGACGACGCATGGATAGGACAGGGCGAAAATGATCACGACGGCGGGGCTGGTGACCGGTACGCCGACCGACAAGGCTGCGAATCCTCCACCTGAGAGGATCAGCGCAATCCCGAACCACCGCCACGCCGCTCGGTCGAGGTCCTTTCGACGGGCCAGGACGGTCACTCGAAACGCTGTCGTCACGAGGAGAGCGAGGGCAACCACCGTCGGCTGCCCGTCGGCGGTGGACCCGGTGAAAAACGCCCCCACGACGGCAAACACGAGCGCGGCGCGCCAGAGTCGCTTGTCTCGGAGCCATGCTGGCCCCGATCGGTCGGAGAACCTCACCCCGACTACATCGACACTTCGGCGCCCGCCATGAGCCCAACCTGGGTGTTTTTCCGAAGGAACGTCGCAAGGCCGGTGAGTTCCGTCCTACACGGGAGCAACGAGCGGTCGGCGGGCGTGGCGATCGGGTGGCGCAATAGCCGCCCGCAGGTCGGCACACAGGTCGGCCTGAACGCCGGCGAGGCCCGGGTCATTCCAGCGATTGACCAGCTGGTGAGGGTCATCGGCAAGGCTATAGAGCTCACCTTCGGAACCGTCGTGCACCGTTCCCGGTAAGTACGTGGTGGCGAGCCATCCGTCGCGACAAATCGTGCGCAGCGCCATGGTGACCCCGAACAACGACGAGTCCCATTCGGTGAGAACTCGCGATTCTCGACCGGGGGCGGCATTGGTGGTCGGGAGCGGTTGACCTTCCATCCAATCAGGTGGCGTGATCCCGGCGATGGCGCACATCGTCGGGGCCAGGTCGACCAGGCCAACGGGCGCATCGATCGTCCGGTCCGGTACCACCTGACCAGCACCGATTCCCGTCGACGACGGGGCGGCCCGCCAAATCATCGGGATACGAAGCAGCGAATCGACGTGGTACGGGCCCTTGAAGAGCAGCCCGTAGTCGCCCTGAAACTCGCCGTGGTCGGTGGAGATGAGGACATCGGTGTCCTGGTCCCACCCGCGGGCCCTGACTCGGCCCATGACCCGTCCGATGGCCTCGTCCAACAGCTCGTTCTCGATATGGACGTTGGCATTGACCTCGCGGACTTGATCGGCGGTCATCGTCGCCGGAACCCATCTGGGTGGGGCCTCGAAATTGGCCACCAGGGTTCCGTCGTACCACTGGCGCCAGTGGCGGGGTTTGGCGTCGAGGACCCGTTCGCGAGTCGCCGGGTCAGCGATGTAGCCGGCGGGAAGGTCCAGGTCTCGCCAGTCGACGCGGTGGCGCTCCGAGGCCGGCGGATTCCACGGGTGGTGCGGGTCCGGGAACGATACCCAGCAGAACCAGTCGGCATCGGCGTCGAGCGTGTCGAGCCAGGCCATGGCCCGGTCGGCGACCCAGTCGGTGTGATAAGCCTCGCGAGCGATGGGGTTGGACTTGACCTGAGGCGCACCAGTATCGCCGCCACCCGCGGCGTTGACTTGGAAGTGGTCGTCGAGCACCGGGTAGAACCCGGCCGCCATTTCTGGGTGATTGGCCCGCAACCACATCGCGTAGTGGAGCGACCCGGTTGGCCCGTGGGTGGCCAACTCCAGGTGGTCGAAGCCACGGTGCGGTCCGGTGCTGGCTTCACGGGCCAAGGCGTTTTCGCGGAAGCGGCCGAACAGGTCGAAGAACGGCTCAAAATGGGCCTTGCCGAAGATCGCCGTGCGGTACCCGGCGTCGTGAAGCACCCGGGCGATACTCGGCGCTTCGGCCGGGAGCGCCACGCCGTTCATCCACACCCCGTGAGTGGACACGTGCTGTCCGGTGATGATCGTGGACCGCGACGGCATGCACACGACGGACTGCGGATGGCACCGGCGGTAGGTGGTCCCGGCCGCCGCCAG
This sequence comes from Actinomycetes bacterium, assembly GCA_031368095.1. Classification (GTDB taxonomy): domain Bacteria; phylum Actinomycetota; class Acidimicrobiia; order Acidimicrobiales; family JANYDT01; genus JANLQX01. The sequence goes on from JANLQX010000231.1 coordinate 3,997, forward strand.
AGCGTCGACGTGCGGGGTCCGGGCAACGGCGCCCCCGTTGACCCCCCAAGCGTCATAGCGCTGCTGGTCGGTGGTGAAGAGCAGGATCTTTCGTCCCATGGTCGACCCCTTCGCGGTTCAGGTGGCGGGCGGAGCAGCTTCGAGCTGCTCGCGCAGGGTTTCGAGGGCTTCGGCAATGCCACCGCCGAGGGCGAGCACCAGCACGGCGGGGACCATGTCGGTCGAATAGGTCACCAGGCAGGTCTCATCGCCGAGATCGATCACGTCGACGGTGGCCCGATGCTCGCGGATCGCTCCGTTGGGCACGACGGAGTACTGGAATCGCCGCTGCTCATGATCGACCCGCAACACGTTCTCGACCAGAGACACTCCGTTTCTGGTGACGACGATGCGCTGCGTGCCGGACAGTCGAGACGATTGGAACGAAGGGAACCAGTCGGCCACGCGGCCCACATCGGCGATCACCGCCCACACCACATCAGCCGGACGATGGATGCGAACGTCATTTCGCAGAGAACCGAACGGTGCCACCAGGCCGAGCGTGGCGAGCAGATCACCCATGCAAACTCGCCATTCGTGTCGCTGCTCTCCGGTTCGGTGGATAGTTGAATCCGAAAATATCGCAGACGGCGAAAGCGCGACAATCGGTGCTCAACGCCCCGCCGTCCTGCGAGGATCGGCGGGTGGCCAACGACGACCGGAATAGGGCCAGCGACCCGATGGTCGTGATCATCGGAGGAGGGCCGGCCGGGCTGATGGCGGCCGAAGTGGCGGCCACCGCAGGCGCCTCGGTGGTGCTGGTGGAAGCCGCTCGGACTCCCGGGCGCAAATTCCTCCTCGCCGGCCGGAGCGGCCTGAACCTCAGCAACACTGCGCCCGCCGACCGTTTCCTCGCCGCCTACGGATCCGACGCTTCGTACCTCGGACCGATGCTGAGCGCCTTCGATGCCAACGCTCTAGGCCGATGGTCATCGTCGCTCGGTGAGCCCGTCGTCGTGGGTTCGAGCGGCCGAGTCTTTCCCGCTTCGTGGCGGGCGGCGCCGCTGTTGCGGGCGTGGCTTCGCCGCCTCGCCGAGCTCGGCGTCGAGATCAGGACCTCAACCCGTTGGATCGGCTTCGACGATGTGGTGGCCCCGATAACCGTGGGCGCAAGCGAATCTTCCCGCAACTGGCCAGCCCGGGCCACGGTGTTGGCGTGCGGCGGAGCGAGTTGGCCGCGGACCGGCTCCGACGGGCGTTGGGTGCCAGTCCTGAGCGATCGTGGCGTGTCGGTCGAAGGCCTTCGGCCGGCGAACGCGGGCCTCACTGCTACCTGGTCCGCCCACCTACTCCGCCACGAAGGTGCGGTCCTCAAGGACGTGTCGGTGCTCGCCCCTGGTGGTCGACCCGTTCGTGGCGACCTCGTCGTCGTTCGGACCGGCCTCGAGGGCACGCCCGCATACAGTTTGGCGGCGGGTACTTCGGGACCCTCGTCGATCCTCATCGACCTCCGCCCTGACCTCACCGAATCCGAGCTGACCGACCGGCTCCGGTCGTCCCGACAGGGCGAATCCAACGCCCACCGCCTTCGCCGCATCGGGATGTCGGCAGTTGCGGTTGCCCTTGCCAATGAGCAAGCCAGGAGCCCTTCGGAACCCGAGAAGTTGGCTCGGCACCTGAAGTCGGTGCCGGTCGCCATGACCGGGACGGCGCCACTGAGTCGGGCCATTTCCACGGCCGGCGGGATTCGATGGTCGGCGCTGACCGATGAGCTCCGAATCGAACGCCTCGGCCCGGTCTTCGCCGCCGGCGAGATGATTGCCTGGGACGCCCCGACCGGCGGCTACCTCCTCCACGCCTGTCTGGCTACGGGGGCCTGGGCGGGTCGCCACGCCGCCGACCTCGCCCTCACCGTCAGCTGACGACGCGAGACGCCCGAAGGCCGGCAATGGCGACCTCGTCGAAACCGGCTGCGGCGAGAATGGCATCGGTGTCGCCGCCGGGCATAGGCGCCGGACGGACGGTGGCCGACGCCGGGGTGCGGGAGAAGCGCACGGGCGACGCGATCCGGCGATAGGGGCCCGCCACCGGATGGATGTCATTGACCAGCACGCCGTGGTGGAGGGCCGGGTCGAGAACGATGTCGTCGAGTGTGCGGGCGACCTCGAACGGAACGTTGTTCGCCTCACACAACGCCACCCACGCTTCCGTGGGCCGGGTGGCCACGAGCTCACCGAGGAAGCCGTACATGGCATTGGCGTTCATGATGCGCAACGCAGGTGACGCAAACCTGGGGTCGTCGGCGAGATCGTGTCGGTCGATGGCGTCGCAGATCGCTCGCCAGTGGGCGTTGGAGTACGGGAGGATCACGATCCAGCCGTCGGTCGTGCGGTGGGCACGACGGTTCGGGGTCAGGATCCGGGGATAGCCGGCCGCACCTCCGTCGATCGTCGCCGCGGCGAGATGCTCGACGAGCGTGAACGCCAGGGTGGTGTCGAACATCGGAACTTCGATGCACTGGCCAAGACCGGTCTTGGCGCGATCGACGAGCGCCGCCAGCACCGCATTGCAGATCATCAGTCCGCATACTTTATCGGCGACGAGCGTCGGAAGAAGGGCGGGCTGACCGGTAACCGTCTCCTGCAGAAAGGGCATCCCGGTAGCGGTCTGGATCACATCGTCGTACGCCGGACGGTCGGCCCGTCCGCTCTCGATCGACCAACCCTGCGCGTGACAGAACACCAGTCCCGGATAATCAGCGCGCAGATCTTCGTAGGACAACCCGAGCCGAGCGAGGGGCCCCGGGCGAAGATTGGTAACGATCACATCACTGCCGGCGACCAGCGTGCGGGCCACGGCGCGACCGTCGGGTGTCTTGAGGTCGATGACGATGGAGCGCTTGTTGCGCAGTAGGTTCAGCGCCACGCCCGAGAGGCCGCGGACCGGACCCGGTCCCATATGACGGGCGGTATCGGTGTCACCGTCGTCGATCTTCACGACGTCGGCACCCCAGTCACCGAGCAGCTGGGTGGCATAGGGACCCATCACCACGGACGAGAGGTCAAGCACCCGTATCCCGTCCAGAGCACCCATGTGCGGAGCAGCCTACGGGCCGAGACGGCCGAGATAGGTTCGGGGGGTGGGGATCAAAACACGCGTGGCGCCGAACGGCGAAGTCTTTCCCACCACGTACCGGATCGGGGCGATCATCGCCGATGCCATTGCGCGCGTCATGTTCCGGGTTCGCTACATCGGCCTGGAGAACATTCCGTCCGATGGCGGGGGCATCCTCGCCCCGAACCATTCGAGTTTCCTCGACCCCTTGATCGTGGCGTGCCGGGTCCCGCGTCCGATGGTGTTCATCGCCCACCAGATGTTCTTCGACCGCGAGCCGCTCGGTACCTGGATGCGTCAAGCCGGTGGGTTCCCGGTAGCTACCGGCGGTGACAGCACCGCAAGTATCCGCGAAGTAGTACGCGCACTAAGGAATGGCCGCCTCCTGGGGATGTTCCCAGAAGGCACACGGTCATGGGACGGCCGCCTCCTTCCGCCGATGCCCGGCGTTGGGCTGTTGGTCTCGGCGACCGACGTTCCGGTTATCCCCGTCCATGTGGATGGCGCCTATCGGGCGTGGCCGCGACATCGTCGGTTTCCGCTCCCGCGGCGCATCACGATTCGCTTCGGAACCCCCGTGGCACTCGCCGATCTCCGGGCCAAGGCGACGACAGACCGAGCCCATCGACGCGACCATCAGCAGGCTATTGCTACCGCCGTCATGGATGCTATCGCCGCCCTGGATCCCTCACGAGCACGGGAACTTCATCACTGATAGTTGATGAATACCGGCGCCGGGATGAGGGGCAACACATCGTTCGGCTGCAACATCGGCTTGTCGTTCTTGAAAAAGAGTTTGAACCCGGCAAGCTGGGTCGGCATGTTTGCTCGGGCGATATCGAACGTGACCAGCTTCGTCGGCGGAGGACCGAATCCATCGGCGTTCGCCAGCAATCGGATCTCCGGTACCGGCCGCAACAATTCCGGATTTTGAACCATGAAATCACGGAACCGATGAACAATGATGAGTTTGGGCGTGAGATTTTTCGCCTTCACAATGTTGGCGACAAAGTCTATGGCAAACTGAATGTCAGCAGCACTCATACGACCTATTTTTGTCCCCGGCACCACGCCCGGGTCCATGTCCCATTCCGGATCCAGCCCCAGATGAACATCCGGTTCATTGAGCCACCTCTCCAAAAACGGCATCTCATCGGGCACACTGCTCCAGCCGACCTGCACGTCGAGAATGAGCAAGCAACCGCCCTCGCGAGCCCAGCCCAGGACTTCATCGATCTTGGCTTCCGTCAACCTCGCCCGGTGCAGCTTCTTCTCACCCGGCGATGCCTGTGCGGTGATGGCGATCAGCTCGAGAGCACACCTGGTAGGCGTCTTCGGGTCGGCGGTCTGCCATGTCTTCGTCCACGACGCCAGTCCCGCCAGCATCTCCGGTTTCGGGTTTTGGCCGAGGATCCCCATCCGCTTCGACAGCGGGTTCCCGTAAAAGGCGATGATCCGACATCCGGCCGAGCCCGGGAGGGCGCCCGCCACCGGCCCGCATACGGGCGCCAAAGACGGGTCGGACGCAGCCATGGCCACGGGAGAAATCGTGGTGGTCGTAGATGTGGTCGATGGCGCGGAACCGGCGCCGTCAGATGTGTTGGTAGAGCCGTCAGAGGATGACGCGGCCGACGAAAGGGTCGGCGGATCGTCGAGCGCCAGCACGCCGAGCGCGGTCACGCCGACCATGGCGCCGAGCATGGTGGCTCGGTGAAAGAAACGCACGTCCGTCGGCGTCAGATCAGGGAAAGACGACGGTCTTGTTGCCGACCGCGAAGATTCGATTTTCGGCCCAGAGCTTCACGGCCCGGGCGAGAACCACGCGTTCCACGTCCTGCCCGAGACGGGTGAGGGATTCCGCCGATTGGGCATGGGTTACCCGAACGACCTCTTGCTCGATGATGGGACCCTCGTCAAGATCACCGGTCACAAAGTGCGCCGTGGCCCCGACCAACTTGACCCCGCGGGCATAGGCCTGGTGATACGGACGGGCACCTTTGAATCCCGGAAGGAACGAGTGGTGGATATTGATCGCTCGGCCCCGAAGCCGTTCGCAGAGATCGTTCGACAGGATCTGCATGTACCGCGCAAGGACCACCAACGACACGTCGTAGGTCTCCATCAACGCCAGCAACGACGCCTCCTGTTCCGCCTTGTTCTCCATCGAAACCGGCAGATGGACGAACTCGATATTATGCGCCTTGGCCACCGGCTCGCAGTCGGTGTGATTGGACACAATGACCGGAATGTCGATCGGCAAATCCCCGGTCCTCCATCGATACAGGAGGTCGACGAGACAGTGGTCGAACTTCGATACGAGGATCATCACGCGAGGTCGAGACTCGGCGAGACGAAGCACGATCTGGGCGTCGAAGCCAACCAGGCGCTGGTCAAGACGACCGCGAGCGGCTTCCGTCACTCCGGGATCCGCCTCGAACACCGTTCGTTGACAGAAGGTGCCCGAGTCCACATCTTCGAACTGGGCGTTTTCCACGATGTTGGCGCCGACGTCAAGCAGGGCCCCAGAAACGGCATGCACGATGCCTATGCGATCGGGACACTGCACGGTGAGGACGTATTGCATGCGTCCAGTCTCGCCCATCGCGCACGTTGCTCCTGGCGTCGCAGTAGAACGAGTCGGTGCCGACCAGCGACGAGATCGTCATCGTCGGGGGTGGCATCGGCGGTTTGGCCGCCGCCCTAAGTTTCCACGCCGCCGGTCGACCGGTACGGCTGTTCGAGTCCGCCACCGAAATTCGGGCGCTGGGCGTGGGGATCAACCTGCTCCCCCATGCCGCTCGGGAGCTTGACGCGCTTGGTCTCGCCGACGAACTCCTCGCTGCTGCCGTCGCCCCGGAAACGTTGTCGTACTTCACCAAACACGGCGCGCTGATCTGGAGTGAGGCCCGGGGAAGGGCGGCCGGGTACCACTGGCCCCAGATCTCCGTCCACCGGGGCACGCTGCAGACCATTCTGTTGGCCGCCACCGTCAAGCGGGTCGGTGCCGACCGCATTCACTGCGGGCACCACCTGACCTCGTTGGCCCAGTCCCCCGGGGGCGTGCGGTTGCGGTTTCGCGACCGCGCCACTGACCACGACGTCACGTTCGACGCCGCCGCCGTGGTCGGTGCCGACGGTATCCATTCGGTCGTCCGCCAAGTGCTCGTGGTCGACGAAGGCCGGCCCAAGTGGAACGGCGCCATTCTCTGGCGTGGCCTCGTCGGCCACGAACCGGTGCTCGACGGGCGCACGATGATCTGGGCCGGTCATCCCGAACAGAAGTTCATCGCCTATCCCATCCGCGACCTTCCGGACGGTCGCCAGCAGATCAACTTCATCGCCGAACTAGGTCGACCGAATGATCCGTTCGCCGAACGGGAGGACTGGAATCGTCCCGGGAACCTGGACGATTTCGCTCCGGCGTTCGCATCGTGGCAGTTCCCGTGGCTCGATGTGCCAGCGCTACTGGCCGCCTCGCCCGGAACGTTCGTCTTTCCCATGGTCGACCGTGATCCTCTGCCGTCATGGTCCGACCGACGGGTCACCCTCCTCGGCGACGCCGCCCACCCGATGTATCCAATCGGCTCCAACGGGGCGTCGCAGGCGATCCTCGACGGACGGGTTCTGGCCGCCTGCCTGCGCGACCACACTGATCCGTCCGAGGCCTTCGCCCGCTATGAATCGGTGCGACGTCCGGCCACCTCGGCCATCGTGATCGCCAACCGCGGCCTCGGCCCCGAGGTCCCGATGCAGCTCGTCGAAGAACGAGCGCCGCACGGTTTCACCAACATCGCCGACGTGATCACACCCGACGAAATCGCCGCCGTCACCGACAGCTACCGCCGCACCGCCGGGTTGGCCCTCGCAGCGCTCGCCGACCCCACCTCCCTCGGCGACCGCGCGTACTGATCATCAAGCTCATCCGGCTGAAGGAAGGGGACGGAGATGAGCCTTGACACGATCTCGAAGATCGCTGACGCCGTGGTCGAGGAGAGCTACTGCTCCGGCGCAATGCATTGCGCCGAAGCAGTTCTCTGTCTGCTCAGACGAGGCTGTTGAACACGCCTCCGGAGTCAATAGCCACGATGCCGGCCGGACTTTGGTCGTGGGGGACGCCGACGGTGGCAACCGACGTGCATGAACCACCACGCCCGTCGGTGACGGTGTAGGCGATCCGATAGACACGTCCATCACCTAGCCCACTGCGCTCTGCCCTGACCTGAAGGCTATTGCCGGATCCGAGGACCGCATCAATGGGGGTGTCACCATCGCCCAGGCCGTTGGTCGGCTCGTCCTGGGTGACACCGGCGACGGCCCAGACGATCGGGTCGCCATCGGGGTCAGTAGCCCCGGTGAGCGTGATCGTGCGCAGCTTGTGGTTCGGTGGCCACAGGTCCGGTCCGGCGGTCACTGCCGTGCACACCGGATTGTGGTTCAGGGTTGTGCGGGCCTTCGACGAGTTGTTCGCCGTGTTCGGGTCGAACTGGTTCCCTGTCACGGTACCGGTGTTGGCGATGACCGAGCCGGCGCTTCCGGCCGTCACGGTGATGGTGAACGACATTGACCCTCCGCTCGCCAGCGTGCCAGCAGTGCACGTCACCGTGCCCGCTGCCTGCGAGCATCCAGCTGACGACGTCACGTATGTCGTGTTCGCCGGCAGGACGTCGGTGACAGTCACGCCGGTGGCCGTGGCCGGTCCGTTGTTGGTCACGGCCAGGCCGTAGGAATAGTTCGTCCCCTCGGTCACGAGCGCCGGGCCGGTCTTGACGATTGCCAGGTCGGCACCGTTCACCGTGATGGCGACGGTCTCGGTGAAGCCGGTCTGCTCGAGGCCGTTGAGGAGGAACTTCACCGTGCAGTTGAGCGTAACGCCGCCGGGGTTTGCCGCGTCGACGGTGATCGTCTCGGTGTACGTGACGTTTCCGCCGCTCGTGATGGTCTCGGGGCTCGTCGGCGTCAGTGTCAGCGTCAGGCCGGCGTCACAGGTGATGCTCGGTGACACCGTGACCGGAAGGTTCTGGAGTGCCGTCAGGATCGCGTTTGCGACCGTGGTGTCGTTGACGCCACTTATGAAGAGTCCGCCCGTCGCGTTGGCGATAGCGAGGGCCTGGCCCGTCGAATTGAGTTGATCGGCACCGGTGGACACGGCGATCACTCGGATCCCGGCGGCCTGCAGCGCGGCGATGGTGCTTGCGAGCGTCGCCCCGTTGCTCGGATCATGCCCTGGTGCGTCGCCGAACCAAACGACGATGCGGCTGGATCCGCTTCGAAACCCGGTTGGTCCTGTTGCGAGCTGCGTCAGGGCGTTGAGCTGTGCCTCGGGCGTGTCGCCACCGCCGGACGCGGACCAGGCGTTGATGCCAGTCTGCGCATTAGCGATAGAGGCAGTGACTGCCTGGTTCAACGCAAACACGGCGGCCCCGTCGGAGACATCCTTGTAGTTCGCAACCCCGAACTGGGAGTCCGCCTGGGCGGTACGAACCTGATTCATGATGCCGGTCGCACCGGTTTTCACGTTAGCGATCGCACCACCCATGCTCCCGGTCGTGTCCGCCAGGAACACAACGTCGGGCTTGGGCGGGATGGCCGGTGTTGTCACGGTCTTGGCGACGGTGATCACGGCCCCCGGGTTTACGGTCGCGGACACGGACGACGGGCTGACATCGGCAAGCGCCGGGGCGCTGCCAATCATGATTGTCGCCATGGCGACCGGAGCTGCAAGTCGACGGACGACTTTCAGCGGTGAGATAGTTCGGTGCATGTCTCCTCCAATATTTGATTGTTTTGTGTGGTTTTACCCGCTCTTTTTGGTTCAATCGGATCCTACGAGTGAGCGCCCATTGAGTCAAGGGGGACATGCCGCATCGGAACGGAAGATCTACGGCTCCCGGCACCGCAGGAGCTGAGTTCGTCCGGCGTGCGAGGTCAGACAGGCGGGCCGTCACAGTCATTGCATCGTCTCAAGCAGGATTGACGCGATCCAGCGCACAGAAGCCGATCGCATTTGGTCAGTACAAATGAGCAGATTCAACGAACAAAAGGAACAATGACCCGGCTATTGTTTTGGCTGCGAACAGCGACAGGCATGCACCAGTTCTACCCAACCAAGCAACGATCTGGGGCGCCTCGGCAACACCTTCGTCGTGGCCGTGGGCTTCTTGTTCATTGGTGCGGCGAACGGTTTCGCTTACCTCGTTGGAACGATGATGCTGAACGCTGGTGAGTGTTCGGCAAGCGCGGCGATAGACCTTCGTAAGTGGCGTTTTTTCGACATGATGAAAGACTGAGGTCGATGACGGATACGGTGCCGGCCGACATGGATCTTCGGGTGCTGCGAGCGCTCGCCCTGGGAACGGCAATCCCGGCGGTGTTTGTCGACGGGACCATGACGATCCGCTGGGCCAGCGAGTCCATCGAGGATGTCACCGGGCACCCGGTCGCTGCGCTCGTCGGCGCCGCTGCGTTGGACCTCGTCCATCCCGACGACCTCGGCCCCATCGTCGAGTTGGTCACCGCCGAGATCGCCAATCCGACGGCCTACGGAGCCAACGGCGATCCCGCTCGGACCGCGCTCAACCTGGTTCGTTTCCGTCACCGCGATGGCACCTTCCACGCCTATGAACTGGCGGCCACCAACCTCCTGGCCCACGCCGACATCGACGGATTTCTCCTCATGCTGCGTCTCGCCTCCGAGCGCTACTTTCTCGATCAGGCATATCGGGACCTCGCCGTCGGGCGGCCCGCCACCCAAGTCCTCGGTTCGCTGGTGGAGCTGCTCGAGCACCAAGTGCGCGGCGCTCGCGTGGCGATCACCTGTGAGGTCGGATCCACCGTGCCGGTCATCGACGATTGGCTGTTTGACGAGATGGTGGCCAACGACGTGCGGTCGCGTCCCGTCGGCGAGGAACACGTGTGGCGACTGCCGATCGTAAGCGGCGGCGAGCAGTTGGGTCATACGACGCTGATCGGCAGGTTGCCTCCGGAGACGAGCCGGTGGACTGCGGTCGTTATCGGCAGGGTGCACGACCAGGTGGCGCTCATCGTCCAGCGTGATCGCCAATCGAACGCCCTGAATCTGCTCGCTGCGTCGGACCCGTTGACCGGCCTCGACAACCGCCGTACGTTCTTCAGTCGGGTCGACGCCGCTGAACGATCGACCGACGCCGCCAGCGCCGCCGTCCTCTACCTCGATCTTGACGGATTCAAGGCCATCAACGACGAGGCCGGCCATTTGGTCGGCGACGCCGTGCTGGTGATCGTCAGCGAACGCATCCGCCATACCGTCCGAACCGCCGACAGCCTGGCCCGCCTCGGCGGCGACGAGTTCACCCTTCTGCTCCGACGCCTGGCCACCGTCGACGACGTGACCACTATCGCCGAACGCCTGGTGACCGCGTTGAGCGAACCGATCGAAATCTCCGGGCGGCGTTGGTCGGTGGGGGTGAGCATCGGCGTGGCCTACGCGCCGACGAGCACGTCGGCGCCCTTGTTGCTCGGGGTAGCCGACGACGCCCTCCGTGCCGCCAAGCGCGCCGGGAAGGGTTGCTACCGCCTCACCACCGTCGTGGCTTAGGGGTCGTGACCTGAGGCGCCCGGGCGTGGCAGTGTGCTCGGATGGCTTCGTCAACCGCATCCCTGCTTGCGTGCGCTGAGACTGTCGGCCGAGTCGACGGCGTGGCCGAGCGCCTCGGCCGCAACCGGTTCCGTTTCACGTCGGCGGCCGGTTCGGTCACGTGGCGTCGCGTGCCCGAGGGCCACCGCTGGGCGACTGCGATCGACGAGGTCGAGGGGATGGACTTGTTGGCTCACGACCGCGCCGATCGCTACGTGTCGATCGACGAGGAACGGCGCGCGGTCACGTCTCGACCCCGCGCCGAAGAGCACGGTCGTCCGTATGCATACGAATCGCTGGCGCAGCTCTTCGATGATCCCAAAGTGCCGTCGATGCTCCTCGTTCCAGCGGCGGGATTTCCCATGCACGGCAACACCGGAAACCATGGCGCGCTCACCTCGGTGCAGTGTCGCGGGATGTTCGTGGGGGCCGGACCCGGCATCGTCCGCCAGGGTTGGACGCCTTCGCACGGCCGCCTCATTGACGTCGCGCCGACCCTGCTCGCTCTCCTCAACACGCCGCGCGTCGACGGACGGGCGTCGAACGGCACGTGGCGGTCCGACGCCCGACTCCTCGCCCAAGACGGTGACGAACTCGCGTCGGTGTTGGATCCGAGCAGTGGTCCGGCGGAGCGAGTGGTGGCCGTGGTCTTCGACGGTTGCAACACCAATCTGCTCGCCGATGCCATCGACGCCGGCGACGTTCCGACACTGGCCGGGTTAGTGGCTCGCGGGACTGGTTTGCGCCACGGGATCGTCTCGTCGTTCCCCACGGTGACCCTGCCGAACCACGTCACCGCGTTCACCGGCGTGCACCCAGGCCGCCACGGCGTCATCAACAACGAGTTCCTCGACCTCGCCGGTAACCCGGTGAACCTGTTGGAATTCGCCCAGATGTTGAGGGTCCCTGACTACCTGTCGGGTGACGTCGAGACGGTGCACGAGGCAATCGCTCGCTGGCGACCCGAAGCGTTCACCGCGGCAACGTACGAGTACGCCGACCGGGGCGCGTCGTGGTCGACCTTCTCGGAATTTCGAGCCCAACGACGACCGCCGTCGGCCACCGCCGACGAGGCCCGAGCCACGTCGACAGATTGGGCGTACGAGGCCTCACGTGGGTACCGGTTCCAGAGCCGCGTCGACGAGTCCAGCGTGGGCTCAGCCATCGAGCAGTGGCGCGGTCCTTCCGTCACCGGGCACCCACTCCCAACGCTGCAACTCGTCAACCTCGGCATCACCGACGACAGCGGTCACGCCGCCGGACCGCATGGCGATGCGGCCCGCGCCGGACTCATCGACTCCGATCGCCGCCTGGCCCGTCTTCTCGACGCCATTGCGTCGGCCGGAGCGCTCGACGAGGCGGCCGTGGTGGTCCTCAGTGATCACGGGATGGAGCAGTGCGATCTCACCCTGCTCGATGCGCCGTGGGCCGATCTCGGTCCTCGCCACGCCCAACTGGCGCTTCGCGAGGTCGGCGACGTCTTCCTCTTTCCGGCCTAGGGACGCCCGAGCGTCAGCGTTCCGCCATGCGTCGAAGGGCAACGCACTGATCGACGAGCTGGGCCCGGACCGAGTCTGGGTTTGCGTCAACCGTGGAACTACGCCGACTCTGAACGATTCCTTCGAGCAACTCCGTCAGTTGCAGCCAGCCCCGGAAGGCGTGGACGGCCTGCCACCAAACCAACCGGGGCCGATCTATCGCCACCCTGGTGGCAGCCTCATAGGAGTGCAGGTGCCACGCCACTCATCCATGACATTTCCTCCTAACGTGCCGCCAGGACCCGGTCCGCGCCGTGCACTTCGCGCCCGCACGGATGACATTCGACCTGCAGCGTGGTGTGGGATATCCCGGCCGGAAGGAGCGCCGCTCGGACCGCGGTGATGAGTTCTTGGGCCTCGTGGACCGAGGCCGATCCGCTCACTTCCACGTGGGCGGATAGGGCGTGCTCGCTGGACCCGATCGACCACACGTGGACGTGATGCACGCCCTCGACACCGGGCACGGCGAGCATGGCGTCGGAAAGACGATCGACGCTGAGCGAAGGCGGAACGACATCGAGAAGCACATCACTCGATCGACGGACCAGGCGCCATGTCGGTCGAACGATAAGCGCGCAGAGCACAAGGGAAGCAACCGGGTCGAACCAGCCGATGTCGAATCGCCACAGCACGACACCGGTGATCACCACCAGCAGCGATCCGAAGGCATCAGTGAGGAGATGCAGAGTTGCCGCGGACAGCCCCAGAGTGGCGCGCGAAGCCTGGGCGACCGGGGCCATAGGAACGGCGTGGTCGTCGTGGTCGTCGTGACCGTCGAGGTCGTGGTCCTCGTGACCGTGGGAGACCCCGACGCGCGAGAGGGCCGCGGCTCCCCCTCCGTTGACGAGGAGCCCGACGATGCCGACGGCAATCACGGCCGGCCCGTCGACGACGGAGTGACCGCCAATCGACCGAACCGCCTCCACCGCAACCCACGCCAGCGATGCGAGCAACAGCAGTGCGCTGATGTGGGCGGCCAGGGGATCGCGCCGGGACCATCCGAAGGTTCGCTCCGAGGTGACCGGGCGCTCGGCCGATTTCCAAGCGGCGAGGACGAGCAGGAGGGCAATCACGTCGACGATCTGATGGGCGGCGTCGGCGCCGACCGTCCACGAGTGGGCGCGCCTGCCCACGATCACCTGACCAACGGCCAACGCGGCATTGGCGGCGGCCACGCCGCCCAGCACCGCCGTTCGACGCCTCGTTTGTTCCATTCTCAGAAGCTTCTCACAACAGGACGCGTCGGACGGCCGGATGCTTGCCAGCGAGGGTGCGGCTCAGGCTCGACGGACGGCCGCCTCCCGGGTCAGTGGCCCGCCGCGATGGCGTCGCCGGGGAGGGGTTGGTCGACGTACAGCGCCGCTTGAAACCGTCGCATGCCGGTCAGCCACCGGTCGACATCGGTCGCTTTGCGCTCGACGTAGGTGGCCACTTCGGGGTGGGGTAGGACGAGAAAGCGCTCCGACCGCATCGCCTCGAGGCATGCCTCGGCCACGTCGGCCGCTGACTTCACTCCGTCGCCGGCGGCCACACCGTCTTCCAGGGAGCCGCCGCCGAAGGAGTCGGGGCTGTTCCGGGTGATGTTGGTGGCGACCGCTTGCGGACAGAGCACCGACACCCGGATGCCTTGGTGGTGATGGCTGATCGACAGCCACTCGGCCAGGGATACGGCGGCGTGTTTCGTGACCGAGTAGCTCATGGACCCGATCTGACTCAAAAGGCCGGCCGCCGACGCCGTGTTGAGCAGGTACCCCTCGCCCCGGGCGATCATCGACGGGAGTACGGCGCGGGCGGCGTAGATGTGAGCCAGGACATGGACCTCCCACATGTTCTGGATCCGATCGTTGGAGTCTTCGACGCCTCCCGCCGTCACGAACCCGGCATTGGAGGCGAACAGGTCGATCGGACCGTGACGATTCTCGGTGTCTTCGACGAGTCGGCGGATCGCCGCCTCGTCACGCACGTCGATTCCCACACCGGTGCCGGAAACGTCGGCGCCAACGCGCTCCGCCTCGGCCTGGTGGAGGTCGGCGACGACCACGTGGCGGGCCCCTTCACGATGGGCCGCCCGAGCCAGGGCCTCCCCGATGCCTGATCCCCCACCGGTAATGACAACAATGCGATCGCGAAGTTCCATGGTTTCCGAGTCTGGTGGCTGGACCGCCAGCGCGCAGATCAGCGTCGTCACCGCGCAGATCGGGCAAAAACGGCGACGATTCACCGATTTGGGCCCGATGTGCGCGCCAAAGGGCCCGATGTGCGCGCGATGAGCCCGATCTGCGCGGCGATCTGCGCCGCGGCGATGACTAGGACTGCGCCGATCGACCTACGGTGGATGCCATGTCTGGAACCCTGTCGACCCGCAAGCCCGATGGCACGCCGTATCCGGTAGAGCTGAACGACGACGAACTCAAGCGCACGCTCGATCCGCTGTCCTTCGACGTGCTGCGCCGCGCCGGCACCGAACGGGCGGGTTCCGGGGAGTACGCCGAAACGGAGACAGAAGGGGTGTACCGCTGCAAGGCGTGTCGGGCCGAGCTCTTTCGCAGCGACACCAAATTCCACTCCGGCTGCGGATGGCCGTCGTTCTACGCGCCGACCGACGACGACGCCGTGGTCCTCCTCACCGATCATCTTCTCGGTTACCCGCGCACGGAGGCTCGCTGCGCAAACTGCGGATCACATCTCGGTCACGTGTTCCGCGGTGAGGGGTATCCGGTGCCCACGGACGAGCGCTGGTGCATCAACTCGGTGTCCCTCACGCTTGAGCCGAAGAGCCAAACCACGTCAGATTGATCGTCCGGACCCTTCCCAGTAGGGCGCTCGGATCTGGCGTTTGAGAAGTTTCCCGGCCTCGCTGCGGGGCATTGCGTCGACCACGTCCCACGAACGGGGCACCTTGTAGCCCGCCAGGAGGTCTCGCAACATGGCGTGCAGCTCGGCCTGCAGCTCGGGTGACCACGAGGCTTCGGGGGCGAGCTGGATCACTGCCTTGACTTCTTCGCCAAATTCGTCGTTCGGGACACCGATCACCGCCGCGTCCACGATTGCCGGATGAGCAGTGAGCACGCCCTCGATTTCGGCCGGATAGATGTTCACGCCGCCCGAAATGATCATGTCGATCTTGCGGTCAGACAGGAAAAGGTAACCCTCGTCATCGAGATACCCGATGTCGCCGAGCGTGAAGAACCCCGCCACGCTGTGGGCCTCGGCGGTCTTTTCCGGCTCGCCGAGGTACTCGAAGTCGCTACCCATGGCATTGCGGACGTGGATCACGCCCGGCGTGGCCGGCCCCGCGTCGGCCCCGTCGTCGGTGACGATTCGCACGGTCATGTTGGCCATCGGGCGTCCGACGGAACCGGGCCGCTTCATCCACTCGTCGGAGGTGATCAGCGAGACGACGCCGCCTTCGGTGGCCCCGTAGTACTCGGTAAGTTTCGGGCCCCACCATTCGATCATCTTGCGCTTCACCTCGGGGCTACACGGAGCCGCACCGTGGAGCGCAAGTTGCAACGACGACCCATCGAAGGCGCGCTTACGTTCTTCGCTACTACGAAGCGCGCGTACGAACTGAGTCGGGACCAGGTGCACGTTGGTGATCCGGTGCCGGTCGATCAGCTCGAGCATCTGTTCCGGATCAAATCGATTTTGTAGAACAATTGATGAACCGCCAATGAGCGGAAAGAACGAAAAGGCCCACTGCGCCGAGTGATATCCCGGCCCACAAAGCAACGTCCGCCCCTTGGACGGAAATCCGATGTTGACCATGCCGGCAGCCATGAGTTCATAGACCTCGGGCGGGACTCCCGTGGCGAACGCCGAATTCGCCACGCCCTTCGGGCGGCCGGTAGTGCCAGAGGTATAGAACATCACGCCGCCCATCGATTGCTCGTCGGGCTCGTCGGCACTGGCGCCGGCCAATGCCTCGTCATAGGTTGACTCGAAGTGCAACATCGGTACGCTCACCCCGCTGGCGTTCGCCGCGAAGGTCGGGTCGACAATCAGCAGTTTGGACCCCGAATTCTCTACCACATACTCGACTTCATCGGAGGAAAAATGCCAGTTGATCGGAACGACAAGCACGCCGGTGTGGGCCACCGCCAGAAAGACCTCGAACATTTCTCGACGATTGCCCGACACCATCGCGATGCGTTCACCGGGGCCAACTCCGTATGAGCGGATGACGTGGATCAACCGATTGACCCGGTTGCTCAGTTCGGCCCACGACGTTTCCCCCCGCTCGTCGATGAGGGCCGGGAAGTCGGTTCGATCGAGGGACGACAGCAGCAGGCGAGCCATGGATGCTCCCTAGGCCTGGAGGAACTCGACCCAGTTGCCATCCGGGTCGACGACGATGGCGATCGTGATTCCCGGGCGTAGCGCAGTGACGGGCACGACCACCTTGTAGCCGGCACTCCCGACCGAGGCGGTGAGTTCTTCGATGTTCGAGACACTGATCGTCCAGTAGCGGTAGCCGTAGGCGCCCTGGATTCCACCCCGAGGCGCCTTGGTCTCCAGTTCCTTGCCGGGATCGACGAGCTTGATCATCGACGTTCCGCACATCAGGCGGTGCATCACTCCCCCGCCCGGCATTTCCATCGTCCCGGCGTCGGTGAACCCGAGCGTGTCCCGGTAGAACGTGAGGGCGGCGGCGATATCGGCGACAACGATGCCGAGATCGATCGAGTCCTTGGTCAGAGCAATTCCCATTTCGGTCACGGTAGTGCCCGATACCGGAACCGGACCAGACAGGCTTTTCGCACAGCACTGCGTAGCCTGCGTTGGAGCGCCATGCATCTGACCCACCTTGTTCTTCATCACCTGCATCTCCCTCTGGCCTTTCCGTTTCGACGCGCCTCGGGGACCGAGACGCACCGATCGGTTCTTCTGGTCGAAGCAATCGGGCCGGATGCCCACGGCTGGGGAGAGTGTGTGGCGGAGGCCGAGCCGACGTACACGGCCGAGTACACCGACGGAGCGGTTGAGGTGATCACGCGATTCCTCGCGCCAAAGCTTCGTGGGCGGCGCGTCATGTCGACCGAGTTGGCCTCGCAGCTCACCCCGATCAAAGGTCACCCGATGGCCAAGGGCGGTATCGAGGCCGCCGTGCTCGACGCCGAGTGTCGGATCGACGGACGCAGCCTGGCAGCACGACTGGGGGCCACGACCGACCGGGTTCCTTCTGGCGTGGCCGTTGGGATGCAGGCGACGACCGGCGAGCTCATCGACATCGTGACCCGCCATGTCGACGAGGGTTACCGGCGGGTCAAACTAAAGATCAAGCCCGGCACCGATGTGGATCCCGTGGCCGCGGTGCGCCGTGCCTTTCCCAATCTCGCGCTCCAGGTCGACGCCAACGGCGCTTACACACTCGAAGACGCCGAGCATCTCGCCCGCCTTGACGAATTCGGGTTGCTGCTCATCGAACAACCCCTTGCCGATGATGACTTCGACGGCCATGCGCTTCTCGGACAACGACTCCGAACACCCATCTGTCTTGACGAATCGATCACGTCGGCCCGAGTGGCCCGACACGCAATCGCTATCGGTGCATGCCGGGTGGTGAACATCAAGCCTGGCCGGGTCGGCGGCTACCTCGAGGCCGTCCGCATTCATGACGTATGTGTACAGACGAATACTCCGGCGTGGTGCGGCGGCATGCTCGAAAGCGGTATCGGTCGGGCCGCCAACCTCGCCCTTGCCGCTCTACCGGGCTTCACCCTTCCTGGCGATCTCTCCGCGTCGGCACGCTACTTCCACCGCGACGTGACCGACGCTTTCGTCCTTGAGAACGGCTGCTTAGCGGTTCCCGCTGGGCCCGGAATCGGCGTCGATCCGATACCCGAACGTCTCGCCGAATTCACCACGGCGACCAGCACGATCGTGTTGAGCCAGTGAGGCTCAGTTGAGCGTCGACAGCGTCAGGAAGAAGAGCGTGAACGAGCGGGCTTGCGCGAAAGCATGTCGGTGTCGGCGTCGTGGAGGAGCGAGTCCGGATCACCAACCCCGGTCGAGAAGCCGATACTGGCACTGATCGACACGACTCGGTCACCGACGGTGATTGGTTCGCGGAGCAGCGCGTCGAGGCGAGATCGCAGTGCCTCGACCGGGGTGGCTGACGCCAGCAGCAGAACGAATTCATCGCCGCCCACGCGGGCCACGATGTCCTTCGGCCGCAGGGCCAGTCGGAGGCGATCGGCGACCGTGGCCAAAACCCGATCGCCGGCCGCGTGACCGTGTTGATCGTTGATCGACTTGAATTCGTCAAGGTCGAGATAGGCCACGAGGGTGGAGTCTCCGGCCCGGAAGCGAGCGTCAAGGGCCGATTCGAGGGAACGTCGATTGGCGACACCAGTGAGCGGATCATGGAGAGCGGCTTGTTCGAGCGCTCCGAACGCGGCTCGCTGGGCAATCACCAACGCGGCATAGCGGGCGACCTTCTGGCCGTTCTCAATGTCGATCGGATGGGCCGGCGAATACGGCGACCAGATGCGCAACACGCCGTTCGACGAACCGCTCACATCGGGAGTGAGGGCAACGTCCCACGTCACCATGGTCATGGCATCGACGTCAGTCGGAAGGTTAGCCGAGGCGATGAGCAGCTTTCCGACCCGGTCATAAATCGCCGCTGCGACCTGCCCTACCTGACCGTTTGTCATCCGGAGGAGAACGAGTTCGAGGACTTCGGCGAGCGGCGCGCCGGTCTGGGAAATGGCGAGCGCCTCGTCGGTGTAGAGGAACTGGGAGGGAACTTGGAGGTCAACGAGAATCATGCCGATCTCCGGGTCACCAAGAAAGTTCGAAAGGTATGCTTCCATAAGATGCGCTGAGCCGTCCGAGGCGAGGACCCGCACGAGTCGCGTCGAACGCGACGGGAGAGCGGCACGCATCGATACGTCGGCCTGCATTTCGTAGGCGAGGATTTCCGCCACGAGACCAAGGTCATCGGGGTGGACCAGATCCGTCGACGTGCGTCCGATCAGTTCGTTGAGATCGTGACCGAAGATCGCCCGGCAGTTGTCCGACGCCCACCTGATGGTGAGACTCTCGTCGAGCAACAACGAGGCGCGACCGACCGCATGGCTATGCGCCCTCAGGGCGATGTCGGAAAGGGACCGGTCGGTCATTGCCGAGGTCATCGACCGACGCCCGGCACATCTTGAACGTTGGCGCCGCCCGAATGAGCGAGGATGCGTGCATGGACGAAACCGAACGCCGTCGACTCGATGCCGACGTGGCGGGTTGCGCCTCCTCCCATCAGAGCCTGTTGACCAGCCTCGATGCCATCGTCGGCGACGACGTCATCACCAGCGATGTTCTGTCGTCGCTGCCGGGTTGGACGGTCGGCCACGTGCTCACCCACCTGGCGCGCAACGGCGACGCCTTCCGCCATATGATCGAGGGGGCCGCCGCCGGTGAGCTTCGCCCGATGTACGCCACGGCCCTTACCCGTGATCTCGACATCGCCGCGGGCGCGTCCCGGCCGCTCAGCGAAATCGTCTCCGATGTCCGAAGGTCGGTCTGGGCGCTGGAATCGGCCTGGGCGACGCTAGGAGCCGAAGGCTGGGCCGGCTTCGGACTGACCCGGCACGGGAACGTCGCGGTGACCGAATTTCCGTGGCGCCGTCGGCGCGAGGTCGAGGTGCACCGCATGGATCTTGGGCTCGGTTACACCGTCGAGCAGTGGCCAGTGGACTACGTGGAGACCGACCTGGCCAGGAGTTTGGCCGACTACGCCGAGGACGGGCCGGAGGTCCCGGGTGAAGTCGCCAGTGCGCCGCCCGCTCGTCGACTGGCGTGGCTACTCGGCCGCCAAAGCGGCTTCGCCTCGCCGCCGCCGACATTCTGAGGGTTTGAGCGCCCTCGAAGCGCAGTCAGGAACGCGAACGGCCGCGACCCTGGCGGGGCGCCCCGGGGCCTCGACGACGGTCTTCGGCCGCAACCCGTTCTTCTTGTCGCCGCACCTGGTTCGCCAGTTCGGCCCGGAGCTTGGTCCAACTGTCGTAACGATCGCGGCTCAGGGTTCCGTCGGCGAGCGCCTCCCGAACGGCACACCCCGGCTCGTTGCCGTGCGAACAGTCGTTGAAATGGCACGATTCGGCAACCGTGGCCACCTCGTCGAAGGTTTCGGCCAACCCTTCTCCGGCGTCCCAGAGAGCGAGTTCACGAATGCCTGGCGTGTCGATCAACAACGCCCCGGACGGAAGGATGACCAACTCGCGCCAACTCGTGGTGTGACGACCGCGTCCGTCGTCCTCGCGAACGGCGCCGGTGGCCAGACGAAGCTCCCCGAGCAGTGAGTTGGCGAGCGTGGACTTCCCTGCTCCCGAAGGTCCGACGACGACAACGGTCGTGCCCCGCTTCAGCCACGGGCTCAGGGCAACGGCGCCGTCGTCACCAAGTGCGTGCACGGTGACGATCGGGGCGCCCAGCACCACGTCGAGCAGCTCCTTGCGTCCATCGTCACCGTCGATGACGAGATCAGACTTGGTCAAGACGATCACCGGAGCGGCACCGCTCTCCCGGACCATGGCGAGGGATCGTTCGACCCGCCGCGGATTCGACGGTGCATCGGCCGGAACGCACACGAAGACCGTGTCCACGTTGGCGGCAAGGAGCTGAGCCTCGGCCCGACGACCAGCGACGGACCGCCGTAGGGTCCCGGTCCGTGGGAGCACCGACTCGATCGTGGCCTGACCTTCGGTGGCCCGGGGGGTGACCATGACCCAATCACCCACGCCCGGGCGGTCGTCAAGATTGGTTGAGCCGCGCAAGCGACCCCGCAGATCGGCGAGGAGCTCACCGTCGTTTGTCGCTACGGTCCAGCCACCGCGGTCGTGACGGGTGACTCGACATGGCACCATCGTGGCGTTCTCGGCGAGACCTTCTTCACGCTCAGCGGTCCAGCCATACGTGACGAGATTGGGATAGCGCACGTTCGTCGGTTTTTCGGCCATCAGCTCACGAGGCCAAGGGTACTCCGGCGACCGAGAGCCGATGCCGCAAGCGCCTCGTCTGTGGCCGAACTGCAAGAATCACCCCATGACATCGACAGTCTCCGTGTCCGCAGTCGAACACTCCGAGGCGTGAACACGCCACGCGTGCTTGGCGCGATTCTAGGTACACATATCGATTTGTGCGGAGCGGGGCGGGCGGCGGCGGTCGTTGTCGGCCCCGCCGGCGAGGTCCTTGCTTCATGGGGCCGAGACGCCGGGCCCGACACCGTGTTTCGCATCGCGTCAATGACCAAGAGCTTCACTGCCGCCGCCGTTCTGTCGCTTCGGGACGAGGGAATGCTGGACCTCCACACCTCCGTCGCCACGTATGCGCCCGAGTTGGCTCACCTCGTCGGTCCGGGCGTGGATCCGGCTTCGGTCTCGTTGCGCCATCTCCTCACCATGAGTTCCGGTCTCGCCACCGATGACCCGTGGGCCGACCGCCATCTCGATGCCACCGACGATGACCTCGACGGTTGGATCTCCGGTGGTCTGCGGTTCAGCTACCCGACGGGCACCGCGTTCGAATATTCGAACCTGGGCTATGCCCTTGTCGGCCGTGTTGTCCATCGCGTGACCGGAACACGGCTCCAGCATCACGTCCGAGAACGCTTTCTGTCTCCGCTCGGCATGAGTCGTACGGGATGGTCGGTCGGAGAATTGCCGAACGATGCCGATGTCACCCAGGGCATGCATGTCATCGATGGGGTTCAATCGCCCACGGCACCACTGGGAGACGGTGTCGTCGCTCCAATGGGCGGCCTGTGGTCGTGCGCTCGCGACCTAGGCCTATGGATGGCGTTCCTGTCGAGTGCGTTCACGTCGTCACCGCGACCCGGTCAGCTAAGCGCGTCGTCGAGACGAGAGATGCAGCAGCTCCACCGCGAGACGCCGGTGCGTCGTCTGACCGCGGTCGACGGATCGTCACGGATTGCCGAGGGCGGCTATGCCATGGGGTTGACCACCTATGCCGACGACCGCCTGGGACGAGTCGTGACGCACTCGGGCGGACTTCCCGGCTACGGGTCCAACATGCGTTGGGTTCCGGGTGGTGTCGGTGTGGCGTCGTTGGCCAACGTGACCTACGCACCGATGTGGCACGCAAGCGCGGCGGTGCTCGACGCATTGGGAGTGGCCGGCTTGATTCATGCACCGCAGTTCGGAGCGCCCGATGAACTTCGCGTCGCCGCTCACCGATTGGTTGCGCTGTTGACGTCGTGGGACGACTCCATTGCGACCGATCTTTTCGCCGACAACGTCCTGGAAGACGCGCCGGCCGACGCACGCCAGCGCGAAGCCGACGCGCGCGTCGGCTCACCCAAGGGAGCAGTCGTGAGTGTCATCGCCGTCGAGGCGGCCGGAGATGCGGCGGCCACCGTGACGTTCGTGGTCGGCGCCTCGCCGCACCGTGTGCGATTGGAACTCTCGCCGCTCGCTCAGGTGACGATCCAGAAGTACGACTGGCTCTGACGCCAACCTACGGCCGGCCGTACACTGACGCCATGACCGTGCCCGCTGCCCTTGGAGACGAACGAGCAACGGAATACGCTGCCTGCCGAGCCAGGGTGCGCGAGTTGCTCGGCGGTGTCGACGAGCAGTCCGCCAACACGATCGTTCCCGCCTGTCCCGATTGGACGGTCCGCAACCTTGCCGCCCACCTCGCCGGGGTGTGTCGCGATCTTGCCGAACGAAACCTCCCGGCCGGCGACGTCCAGCAGTGGGTCGACCGTCAGGTTGCCGAGCGAAGCGAACGCAGTGTTGTTTCGCTGCTCGACGAATGGGACGAGTTCGGCCCCGCATTCGAGGCGATGATTCTGGCTCGGCCGGAACGAACTGGCGGCCTTCTCTACGACATCGTGGCTCATGAACACGATGCCGCATCAGCCCTTGGTGTGCGCGCCGATCGATCGTCCGACGGCGTACGCCTGAGTATCGACATCGTGGCGTCGATCATCGACGCTGACCTTGTCAAGGCTGGGCTCCCGGCGGTCCGGTTCAGTGATGGTACGCGCACGTGGGAAGTCGGTCAGGGGACCGTCGAGTTCACCTTGGAGGCCGACGCCTTCACCCTGATGCGCGCCCTCGGAAGCCGTCGCAGCTTGGATCAACTCCGTGCGCTGCAGATCACCGGTGACCTCGATCGGTTCCTGCCGGGGCTGGCACACCTGCCCCTCCCGGTTCACGACCTGGCGGAGTAATCGTTCGGGCGCGGGGAGCGCCATCGTTCCACGAAAAAACTTTCGCCGCCTTTGAACACTCTCGTTCGGCGCAACGTATGTACCTCCGAAACACGTTCACTCAGATCGAGTGGACGCTCCACCACCGGAGGTTCTCATGTCACGTATCGCCCGCCGCACATTTGCCGTCGCGCTCATCGCCGCCACACTCTCACCGCTCGCGCTCGGATCCTCGGCGCAGGCCGCCGATGCCAAGGCCACCAAGCCCGCGTACACGGTCATCGTTCGTGACTCGAAGCTCGGCCAGATACTGACGGACGAGGCCGGCATGACGCTGTATATGTTCACGCCCGATCGTCGCAACGTGAGCAACTGCGAGGGTGGCTGCCTGGCCGCATGGCCCCCCTTCATGTTGAAGACCGGAGAAAGCCTCGACGACGTCGTCGTGCCCACCAATCTGCGTCGCTCGCAACTGGGCGTCGCCATGCGCTTCGACGGCTCTCGCCAGGTCACCTACGGTGGCTGGCCGCTGTACTACTGGGCGCGCGACAAGGTAGCCGGCGACGTCAACGGACAGTCGGTCGGTGGCGTCTGGTTCGTCCTGAACGCCGACGGCACCCCGACCACCACGCGCCTCTGACATGTTGACCGGACCCTCGACGAGTATCTCGGACATGGCTCTATCGCCACGTACCCCGAAGAGACGTTGGATGAAGGCGCTCGTGGCGCTCGTTGGCATGGCCTTCCTTCTGGCCGTCGGGGCGATCGTGTACCTGCGTTACTTCTACGGGAAGAACGCTCCTCCCCCGTTTGAACTGTCGTCGATCGCCGTCTTCATTCCCCGACGGCGCCGACACCGACGGGTCGGCCTGGCCATTACCGTCGCCCTGGCTGCCGCTGTCCTCGTCCCAGCGGTGGCACCAACTCCAACTCTCGCCGCGGCGAAAGCTCCGAGGGCGGGAACACCTTGCCCGAAGGTCGGAAGCACAGCTGCCGTTGGCGCCAAGACGCTCAGCTGCGTTCTCGTGGCGAAGAAGAAACGGTGGACAGCCGTGGCACCCTCGGCGACCGTGAATGTCGCGACGAGCAAAGCACCCTCTGTTCAGAGTGGCACCCAACCTGGAACGCCGGCCGCCGACACCGCCATCGAAGGCACCTACAAGATCGGCCCCGGATCGGCTGCCGGCTACCGGGTTCGCGAGATCTTCGTCGGTGGCTTGGCCAAGGTCGACGCCGTCGCGCGGAGTGAGGCGGTGACGGGGTCCGTCGTGCTTGGTCGCAACGGGAAGAACCTGCAGCTTCAGTCAGTGACGGCATCGATCGACACGACGAAATTGAAGAGTGACGAAACCCGTCGCGATGACCAGATGAAGTCCATTGGCCTGGAAACAACCAAGTTTCCGTCGGCAACGTTTTCGTCGTCGACGCCGGTCAGTCTCGACCCCTCCGCCGAATCAGGACAGCCGGTGGCGGCGACCGTTCCCGGAAAGCTCACCCTGCACGGTGTCTCCCGGGATGTGCAGGTTGGCATCGATGCCCAGCTTCGATCTGGGACGATGGAAGTCGTGGGACGAGTCGCCATCACCATGAAGGACTACGGCATTGATCCGCCCGAGATTGCCGACTTCGTCAAGGCCGACGCCGACGGCATGCTCGAGTTCAAGCTCGTCCTGAAAAAGGCCTGACCATCGTTCGTCGCCCACGCTCACTGGCCGGTCGCTCTTCGACCGAGTCACCGCCCGCACCCGATGCCTCGGCGTCGGACGCGGACGGACGTGCGTCAGGTGTGGGCGCCCTGTTTGCCGGCCGAGAGACCGAGCCGGAAGCGGTCGAGGTGCCGCGCGGGATCGACGATCTCCGCGTGCTCTACGACCTCCACGGGAGCGAGATCTTCCGCTTCTGTCATCGTTTGGTCGGCGATCGCGGGCTGGCCGAGGAAGCCATGCAGGAAACGTTTCTCCGGGCGTGGCGATCGGCCGGTACCTGGAATCCCGGTTCGGGATCGATCCGCACGTGGATGTACGCCGTGGCCCGCAATGTTTGCATCGACGCGCTCCGGTCGCGTGGTCGGCGTTTCGGGTTGGAGTCGGCGCCCGATCATTCCGACGCTGCTTCCGTCGACGATCCCCGCTTCGACTCGGTACTGTCGTCATGGATGCTTGAAGAAGCGCTGAGGCGTTTGCCGGCCGAGCAACGCGACGCTCTCGTGCTCACCTATGTGCGGGACCGTCCATACGCTGAGATTGCCAAGACACTGTCCATTCCCGAGGCCACGCTTCGCACTCGGGTGTTCTACGGCTTGAAGTCGCTCCGCAACGTTCTTGAAGAGATGGGCTGGCATGAGTAGTACCGAAAACCCGGAGCAGTCCCCCCTGGATTGCGCTCGAACCGTTGATCTCGGCGCATATCTTTTGGGCGGGATGAACGAGACCGAAGCGCGTGACATGCGCGTTCATATTGATACGTGTACGTGGTGTTCTCGTGAACTGGCGGCACTGCGTCCGGTGGCCGACCTACTCGATTCCACGGAGCTGGCGTCGTCGATCATCGGCGAGCGGCTCGAACCGACTCCCGATGCGGCCTCGCGGCTCTTCGCTCGCGCCACGTCGGAACTCTTCGCCCCACTGCCGTCGACCGCTCCGGTGGCCACGTTCTCCGCCCCTCGGCGAATCCGTCGACGCACCCTTGTCGCCGCCGGTGCGGCGGTGTTCGCCCTCGGTATTGGCTCGACGCTCGGAACGCAGCAGCTCGTGGCCAAAGATCCGCCGAAGCCCAGAGGGGAGCGCGTCCAGTTCGCGTCGATCACCCTGGGGCCCAACGGGGGTGTGCCGACAACGCTCCCGTCCGATCCATCGAAGGCACCGAAGGCATGGGCGTTCATCACCCAAACCCCGGCCGGAACTTACGCCTACCTCTATGTGCGCGACTTCGAGGTCGGGACCATCTACAAATGGTGGTTCATCAAGCGCGACGGTTCCCGGGTGCCGCTCGGCTCCTTCCGGTACCCCGGCGCGGTGAACGGCAACGAATGGCTGCAGTGCCCGGGGCATACGGCCTTCGACCGGTCGGAGCTGATTGCCATCGGTGCGACCAATGCCGATGGGATGGACGTCGTTCGACAGGACCTACCTCCGGCGCCGCCGGTCCTGACGACCTAGACGATCGTTGCAATCCCACTCGCCGATCGGCGAGTGGGCCCGTAACCTTCGAGAATGCTGTCCTACACAACCACTCCGCAGGTGACCCCGACCGCCCCGGGACGCCGCGCCGAAATTCTGGCGGAACCCGGGTTCGGGAAGTTCTTCACCGATCACATGGTCCAGGTCACCTGGACCGCCACCGACGGATGGCATGGCGCCGAAGTTGCCCCGTACGGTCCCATAAGCCTCGATCCGGCCGCCGCGGTGCTGCACTACGCCCAGGAAATCTTCGAGGGGATGAAGGCTTACCGTCACGCCGACGGCTCCGTTTGGACCTTCCGTCCTCACGCCAACGCCGCCCGCTTCAACCGGTCCGCTCAGCGCTTGGCCCTGCCGACGCTGCCCGAAGACGACTTCGTGGACGCTATCGAGCGGCTCGTCCAGATCGACGTGGACTGGGTCCCGAACGGCGGCGAGAACAGCCTCTATCTGCGACCGTTCATGTTCGCCTCGGAGTCGTTCCTCGGCGTTCGTCCGGCCACCGAAGTGCGCTTCATGGTGATTGCGTCGCCGGTCGGCCCGTACTTTTCGGGTGGCGTCAAACCGGTCAAGATTTGGCTGTCGTCGAACTATACGCGCGCTGCGCCCGGTGGCACCGGTGCGGCCAAGTGCGGTGGCAACTATGCCGCCGGACTGGCGGCCCAGCTTGAGGCGTCCGCCAACGGCTGCGACCAGGTGTGCTTCGTCGATGCGGTGGAGCGGAAATGGATCGAAGAGCTCGGCGGTATGAACATGTACTTCGTGCATGCCGACGGGCGCCTGACCACGCCGCCAGTCTCCGGCACCATTCTCGAAGGTATTACGCGCGCTTCCATTCTCGAACTGGCCAAGGAACTGGGACTGTCGCCGGAGGAGCGTCCGATCTCCGTTGACGAATGGCGCTCCGGGGTGACCAGCGGTGCCATCCGCGAAGTGTTCGCGTGTGGGACGGCCGCCGTCGTCACGCCCGTCGGGCGCCTTCTCTGGGACGGCGGCGACGTCGGCAACGACACCGCCGGCGAGATGACGCTCCGGATCCGCCAGAGCCTCATCGACGTGCAGTATGGCCGCGCCGAGGACGTTCACGGTTGGATGCACCGACTCGCCTGAACCGTACCAACGACGACAACTTCTCCGACCACGACCTCGACGACGTCAACGTCGACAACACCACGTCCACCACGTCGACAACGCCAACGACCAACTCCAGCAACCGTGGCGATTCTTCCCGCAGCCACCGACGGTGACCCCGGTCATGGCGGGCCGGTTACGCCCTGATTTCGTGGTGAACTTGGAGTCAGCCGACCCCGCGGTGTGACCCCCAAGGAGTGCCCATGTCTGGAATCACGTCCGATGCCCCGTACCTGGCCGGGGTCTGGGCCAGGGTCACTGAACTCGACGTCGTTTCCGGCTCCGGCTGTCGGGTCACCACCACCACCGGAGATGAGTACCTCGACTTCACCAGCGGCATCGCCGTCACCTCCACCGGCCACTGCCATCCGCACGTGGTCAAGGCCATTCAGGCCCAGGCCGAGCGCTTCATCCACGCCCAGGTCAACTGCTACCACCATGACCTCCTCACCCCGCTGGCCAAGCGCCTTCGCGAGATCACCCCGCCATCGATCGAGACCTTCTTCTTCACCAACTCGGGAGCCGAGGCCACCGAGGGCGCGGTCAAGTTGGCCAAGCACGCCACCGGTCGCCAGAACATCATCGTGTTCAACGGTTCGTTCCATGGCCGCACGCACCTCACTATGGCGATGACCACGTCGAAAACGAGTTACAAGCTCAACTACGCACCGCTCCCGTCGGGCGTCTTCGTGGCACCGTTCCCCGATCTCGTCCACTCCAAGCTGAGTGCCGACGACGAAATCGATCGCTCCATCTCTGCGTTCCGACACCTGCTCTCCACGCAAACGGCGCCGAGCGAAACGGCGGCGGCGATCCTTGAGCCCGTGCTCGGCGAAGGTGGCTATATCGCTGCGCCGCCCCGGTTCCTTGAGGCCATCGTCAACATCTGTCGAGAGCACGGCATCTTGTTCGTGGCCGACGAAGTGCAGTGCGGATTTGCCCGTACCGGCAAGATGTTTGCCGTCAATCACTACGACCTCGACCCCGACATCTTGATCATGGCCAAAGGCATTGCGTCGGGCATGCCGTTCGCCGCCATCGGGGCGCGGTCTGAGCTCATGGCCAAGTGGATCCCGGGCTCCCACGGTGGCACCTACGGCGGCAACCCCATTGCCTGCGCGGCGTCGATCGCCACCATCGAAGTGCTCACCGCCGATGGCTTTCTGGAAAACGTCAACGCTCGCGCTGCGCAGCTGACCGGCGAGCTGCATCGTATGGCCACTGATCATCCGTCGATCATCGATATCCGCGGTCTCGGGCTCATGGTCGGCATTGAGTTCGACGCCCCGGCGCGTGTCGCGGCGATCGTTGCCGCCGCTCGTACGAACGGGCTGCTCCTGATGAACGCCGGTACCTACGGCGGCGTCATCCGCTTCATGCCGCCGCTCGTTGTCACTGAGGCCGAGATGGCCGAAGCGATCACCATCTTTGAAAAAGCGCTGATAGCTACCGCATGAGTTTCGGACAATCGAGCGGGCCGCCGGCCTCAGCCAAGCAACTGCAGTACCTGGAAACGCTGATTGCCAAAGCCGGGTTCGCCAGTTTCCGCGAGGCTCGTCATCCGCTCGGGCTCACCCAACGCCAAGCCGGAGGCAAATTCTCGGCCGGCGAGGCGGCGGCGACAATCGAGCTGCTTCTCGCCTCGCCGACCGCGGCGGCCGAGGGAGCGTCGGTCGACGACGTCGACCGCCACCACGACGAGGAAGAGACGGGGCCGAACGTCTCCTCCGACAAGCGACGGCCAAAATATGCGCGCCTACGAGCGGTGACTGATCCGTCCGACGAACTCACGGCGCTGTACGCCAAGGGACTGGCCCGTCCCGACGGGAAGCCGCTGAACATCTTCGGTACCCTCGGGCACCACCCGGCCCTCCTGAAGCGCTTCAACGTGCTGGGCGGGCTCTTTCTGGCCAAAGGAACCCTGCCCGAACGAGAGCGCGAGATCGTGATTCTGAGGGTGGGATGGAACTGTCGGGCTGTTTATGAGTTCGGCCAGCACACCATCATCGGTCTGCGAGTTGGATTGACCAACGCCGAGATCGCCGCACTCACCCGTGATCCGTCGACCTACGCCTGGCGCTCCGCCGACGCGTCGTTGATCGCCATGACTGACGAACTCTGCGCCGACGACTGCGTCGGCGATCGCACCTGGCAGGACCTCAGCGGCCAATGGGACGAAGCCCAACTGGTG
>JANLQX010000246.1:0-31231 GCA_031368095.1 Actinomycetes bacterium
GGCAACCTCTCTCGCGGCAATTCCCGACAAAAACGGTCGGTTTTATCGGCTATCGTCGGCGCCTACCGGTTTGGCCGCTTGTGTGGGCCGAATTTCTCCGACGAAAAGGATCATCATGAGCTTGCGTATTGGCGATGTCGCCCCCGACTTCACGGCCGAAACCACCCAGGGAACGATCAACTTCCATGAGTGGCTGGGCGATTCCTGGGGCGTGCTCTTCAGCCACCCGAAGGACTTCACCCCGGTGTGCACGACCGAGCTCGGACGCGTCGCCGCCCTGAAGGACCAGTGGGCCAAGCGCAACGTCAAGGTCATCGGACTGTCGGTCGATTCCGTGGCCTCGCACGTCGAGTGGGAAAAAGACATCGAAGAAGTCAAGGGCACGGCGGTGAACTTCCCGATGATCGGGGACTCCGACAAAGCCGTCGCCAATCTCTACGACATGATCCATCCGAACGCCAGCGACACCTTCACCGTGCGGTCCGTGTTCGTGATCGGGCCGGACAAGAAGGTCAAGCTCTCGCTGACCTACCCGGCGTCGACCGGCCGGAACTTCGACGAGATCCTGCGCGTCATCGATTCCCTCCAGCTCACCTCGCAGTACAAGGTCGCCACGCCGGTCGACTGGAAAGACGGTGAGGACGTCATCATCGGCGCCGCCGTCAGCGACGATGAGGCCAAGCAGCTGTTCCCGCAGGGTTGGAACACCGTCAAGCCGTACCTGCGCACGCTGCCCCAGCCGGGCCGCTAACTCCTCGGCCCGCCGGGGCCGATGGTAGGAACTCCACCGGGTCGGATGACGACGCGGGCGGCGACCAAGCCGGGGGGCATGGTCGACCGCCGGCGCCGCCCGGCCCGGTGGCGCGTCCCGGTACGATTTCGTCAACGACCAGACCGGAACCCATGGGCCTGTTGGGCGACGTATTGGAGTTGGCCGCCACCTCGCATTTGCGGTGGCGAACAATGCACGCCACCGTCACGGAGTACTCGCACCTGGAGCGCCAGAATCGCTCCATCGAGCGCAGCCAGCTGTCGTTCGTTCCGAAAAGAACC
Source organism: Actinomycetes bacterium (assembly GCA_031368095.1). Lineage (GTDB taxonomy): Bacteria > Actinomycetota > Acidimicrobiia > Acidimicrobiales > JANYDT01 > JANLQX01. The sequence goes on from JANLQX010000246.1 coordinate 1,054, forward strand.
TCGCCGCCGGGTGATCCTTGGAAGGTCAAGCAGGCGGAACGACCGGCCGACTTCACCTCGCACGCACAACTCTGGGCGACCGCCGCTGACCGCTACCGCATCGAAACGGCGGCCGATACCGAGGCATCCGACGACGATGGATACCGCCCCCGGACCACCGTTCGCGACGGTGTCCGGTCGTGGATGATGACGGCTGGAGGGCAGCTCACGGTGCACGATCGATCGACGTCGTTCGGCGGATCGCTTGACATCGGTGCCAATCTCCTGCTCGACCCACGGGCCATCCTCAGTGCGCATACTGATGTGCAACCGAAAGATGCCGGCGATGTGGGCGAGGTCGACGGACGGGCGGCGGTAGGTGCCGTACTGCGCGGAGCCAGCCCCGGACGGTCGGGCTCGATGATGATGTTCTGGCCCGGCTGGCTCGGCGACGAGACGACCGTCGATCTCGACGAGGCAACGGGGATCATCATCGGACTGCGTTCCACCGTCGACGGTGAGCTCATGCGGAGCTTCGCGCTGACCGATCTGGTGATCGACGGGGCTCTCGACGACGCACTCTTCACCGAACAGCCCCCGACCGATGTTCCAGCAAAGTCGGCCATCCAACAGCCTGATCCGGTTGCGGTGGTGGCGGGAACCGTGTCGTTCACCCTCTTCGCCCCGACCGGGGGTGAATCCATGGCATTCAAGCAGTCGCAAACCACGGATGGACAGATGGTGAGCGTGCATATGATGCCGAATTTCGCCAACCGGAGTCAGATGGTGATGCCGACGGTGCTGCAGCAATCACCGTCACTGTCGATGATGCCGACAACTGACGAATGGGAAGCCGTCTCGCTCCGCCATGGCCCCGCCTGGATCTGGCAGGCCGAGGCTGACCCGGAGAGTGGAAACGCCGGTGAGGTGCACGTCCGCCTGGATCGGGGCGGCACCCACATTTGGCTCCGCGGCCCGCACGACCGGGCCGAAGCCGTAAACGTGGCCGAACGATTGGAACCGGTGGTGCCGGCGCGCTAGCGGCAGTGCGTCTTGACTGGTGGGGTGCCCGCCGGTCGTTTTGCCCCTTCGCCAACCGGTGATCTCCACGTCGGAAATCTCCGGACGGCTCTCATTGCGTGGCTCAACGCTCGGTCCACCGGTAGCCGCTTCGTGCTTCGCTTCGAAGACCTCGACCGGGTGACCTCTCGCCCCGAATTCCGTGACCTTCAGGCGCGCGATCTCGCCGCCATCGGCATCGACTGGGACGGAGCACCACTCGTGCAGTCGGACCGCTTCGACGCGCACCACGAGGCCATTGCGACCCTCGTACGCGGCGGCCACACGTTCGAGTGCTTCTGCACCCGTCGCGAGATTGCCGAGGCCGCCCAGGCGCCCAACGGCATCGACGCAACGTCACGTCTCTATCCCGGCACGTGCCGGACCCTCACGAGTCGTCAGCGCGCGGAGTATCTCGACGGAGGGCGAAGTCCAGCGCTCCGACTGATCGGATCCGGTGAGGTACGAACGGTGAACGATCGACTGGGCGGTCCGTCGCCGCACCTCGTCGACGATGTGGTCCTTCGCCGCAACGACGGCGTGCCGGCCTACAACCTCGCGGTGGTGGTCGACGACGCCTTTCAGGGCGTGGAGGAAGTGGTCCGTGCCGATGATCTTCTGGCCTCGACCGCGCCGCAGATGGTCATCGCCGAGCTACTCGGCTTGCATCCGTGTTCCTATGTGCACGTACCACTCGTGGTGAACGATCAGGGAGTGCGATTAGCAAAGCGCGACGGAGCCGTCACACTGGCCCAACTCAAGCTGGCCGGCACTTCTGCTGATGCCGTGCAGTCGTTGCTGAACCAGTCACTCGGACCGGCCAGTGCGTCTGGAACGTTCGACATCACGGCGATCCCGCGTGGCCCCTGGACCTTCGCTTCCCGGAAGTGATACTCAGCCCCGCCCGCCGGGGTGGAAGTGACGAGCTTCCTGCATCCGCCGCCACTGCGACTCCGCCAGTGACGACACTTCGCGCACCGACACGTTCAGCAGCCGTGCCACTTTGAGGGCGTCGTCATGCTCCGCCTTGGCTCGGCCGGGACCGACCTGCACGCGCACCGGGTGCCCGTGCACTTCGACTTCGTCGAAGTGGCGCGTGGCGATCCATTGATCGACTAGCCGTTCGCGCACCGTCAGAATTCCGGTCTGTTCGGCAATCACGTGACGGACCTGATCAGCCAGCAGTGGATCGACAAGCGCGCTTATCGTTTGGGCGGGGCGTCCACGAAGCATGGTGATCGGAGTGAACCATGCCTCGCTGGCACCGGCCTCGACCATGACTTCGATCGTGTGGGCGAGGATCTCGCCCGAGACATCGTCGACGTTGGCCTCGAGCAGCGAGAGCTGCTGCGTCGGTTGACGCTGAGCGACCTGACGCCCGAGCACCACCTGGGTGAGCAGTGGCAGCCCGTCGATCTCCAACGCCGCCGCGCCGTGACCGATTGCGTCGACGGCCATGGCCGGCATGGCTCCGAACGACTGCGAGAGGGCCGCCACGATTGCGGCGCCAACGATGTCAGTGAGCTCGGCGCCGACTTCGCGTCCGTAGGTCACGGCTCCGCGCGAGGCGAGAACGGAGACGGCCAGCGGGTCGGGGATCGGGACCAGTCCGTTCTGCTTCTTGACCGTGCCGACACCCAACGCAACCTGGCTGCAGTGGAGCTCTTCGATGTCGAGCACCTCCAGCGCGGCGCACACGGCAACGGTCTTCACGATGACATCGAGGCCCGCCACTTCGATGGTGCGCAACCAACCCCGGCCGATCCGGTCGTCACGGGCCAGAGCCTCGAAGACCGTCTCGACCCGCCACCGAAGCCGCGCCGGAAACCGAGCCTCTTCGATCAGCGAGTTCATGTGGGCGATTGTCCGAACCACTGACCGATCCGGGGTGGCGTCGACCGAGGCGCGAATGGCACCGATGCCGTTGCGCTTGACGACCTCACGGCTGATATCCCATCCGGTGACGGGCAGCCGTTCGACCAGTTTGCGAACCTCGACCTCATCGGCGCCGGCGTCGATCAACGCGCCGAGCGCGGTACCTCCGGTGATACCGGCATAACAGTGGAACCACGCGGTCCGCAGACCGACGCTTTCGGGATAGCCGTCGGCCACTCTACGGTTCGCGCTGGACGACATGCCCACCATCGTTGTCGGCGATGGCCCAACGTGCCAACTGCTAGCCCCTCTTTCGGAAGCGTTCTACGGCCCCACAACGGCAACGTCGGTGCGAGCAAAGTCGTTGCCGATGCAGAGAATCGGCAGTCCGAGCGTGACCGCCACGCCAAAGGTCATGGCATCGCCGAAGTTCAGAGCGGCCGGGTGTCCACCCTTTCCGAAGCGTCTCCACCCTTCGAGGGAGCGCTCAGCCATTTCGCGGTCGAAGTCGATGATTTCGACTTCGGCATCGCGCAGAAACCGATCAATCACCGCCGCTGCTGTCGGTCCGATCTTTCCCTCGAGAACCATGCCAAGTTCGACGAGCGTCGGGGCTCCCATCACCCGCCGGTCGGCCGACCCGAGAGCGTCGAGCAACACAGAAGCGCCCGGTTCATCAAGAATTACGGCGACTGCAGCCGAGGTGTCGACGGCGAACGTCGTCACGCCGGAAGGCCGTCTTTGTCGTAGCCAACGATCTCATCGGCGCTCCGACGATCAAGAATCGGAAGCTCGGCGACATCTCGTTGGAGGCGTCGCACATTCTCCGCCAAACCGACGCGGCCGTTTTGGCGCGCCAGTCTTTCTCGGAGGGAGACCTCCACCACCTCGGTGAGGGTTTCGCCGGTAACCAACGCCAGTTCCCGCGCCAGTCGATCGGCGGTCTCACTTTTGATACTGAGTGCCATGGAGGAAGTATTGATCACGCGTAGATTTCTAGACAGCTACCTTGAGCGCGGGCCGGTGCCGGGTTGAGTGCCGTCGGCGGTGGCGTAGGACTCACCCATGCTTCGTCGCATGATCAGGTCGATCGCCGTCCAGATCGTCTTGGTGAACGGGTAGATGATCAGCGGCGTCACGAAGGCGGCGATGCCACCTCCGATGGCGAGTGCGCCCACGGGAGCGTCGGGAAGGGTGAGGCCGAAGCCGACGGCGATGATGGCCACGATCAACAGCTCGGTGATGATCACACTGACGACGATGGCACCAAGAAAGAAGCCCTCTTCGCGTTCGAAGCGATACTGACAGCGAGGGCATGTGTCGACCATGGTGATCCACCGTCGAAACAAGTGGCCCGAACCGCATTGCGGGCACCTCCGAGTGAAGCCGCGGGCGAGCATCACGAAAGGCTTGGGTGCTGGCACACCATCAAAGCGAGGATCATCTGTACGCATAGCGATTACACGATGACGATCGGCGTACGCGGTGTCCACGGAAGCGTGCCAAGTCGGCGCGTGCCGGCCACGCCGTCGAGCAGTGCGCGATGGGTGGAGATGACGATGGCCCGACCCGACGGGCCTCGAAGCACCTCGTCGAAGCGAGGAGTGGCGTCAACCGGAAGGACGGCACCGATGTCGAGGAGCCACACGGTCCGCTGCAAGACGTCGGCTCGCGCCGGTGGTTGGAACGTGCCTCGGCGGGCAAGAACGAGAAAGCGGGTGATGGCGCCGGCGAGGTTCCCGACGCTTGATCGAACGACCGACAGACCGCTCTCCTCTCCCACTCCAGCGGCGGCGAGCGCAATCCCGTCACCGTCGACGCCGACCGCGCGACACGCCTCCGCCGTGGACGTGCACTCCTGCGCCGTCAAGCCATTGGCGGAAATGAACTGCGAGCATTGACGAATCCCTTGCGGATGCGAGCGAACCCTCATACCCGGACGGAGGGTGGCGCCAGGCGAACCGTAGGCATCGAAGCGGATGGGTACGTCGACGACGCCGTTGGCTTCGATCGACCCATCAGCACCGAGCAGCACCTCGGCGGCGAGATCGACCAGGCCCGACGACGAGTTGGTGACCGGCACGACCGCCAACGTGACCTGCCTCGTTTCGAGGGCGCGCACCACCGAAACGAAGTCCGGGAATTCGATCCGCATCGCTTCTCGACGCGACCCAGCGCCGACGTCAAGCAGACCGGCAAGTTGGCGGGCAGCGATGTCGGAGAACGTACCGGCCGGGCCCAGGTAGCCAATCGACGACACGTCGGGCTGAGCGAGCGGATGGGTGGCCCCAGCCGGCCATTGGAACACTTCGTCGATACGGAGCTGGACGGCCCGCTCGAGAACCAGCAGGTCACGATCGATTCGAGCGTGCAGGCGCAGAACGCATTCGCGCTGCCCGAGGCGAACCTCTTCCGACACGAGCTCGGCGCGTACTACTCCCGAGACGCTCTCGGCGGTCCGCACCGCCGAGGCGCCGGCGATGGCCTCGGGGATGAGCACTTTGACGCCTCGCTCCACCGTGGCCAGCCAGGCGTCGAGCTCCCTGTCGAGCTCCTGAGAATCAAGCAAGGTAACGCGGCCGAGTCGGAATTCAACCGCCCTGCCGCGCCCGCCGATACCCAGTCGGCGAGCGTTTGCGCTCGTCGCTTCGTCAAGCAACAGGGCGCCTTTGCCCGCCGACCCGACGAGTAGGTCGTCGAGCACGAACGACGTCGGCGTCACATGGACGACGCGGCCGACGTGCAAGCGGTCCCTACCCCCAATCGTACGTACACCTACGATTGCGTTGGTCCGCCGGTGGGCCGCGACACTCGCCCGCGTCGCCTGGACGGCACTCGTGGCAAGTGTTCCAGCCTCGTGAATCTTGGCAAACAGCCCACCGGAGAAGTGATCGCGGACGCCCTGGAGATGGTCCAGGATCTTCGCCGGATCATCAGACGACAGCGCGCGGTCAAGACGAGCGGCACTTGCGCCGATCGCCGCGCTGGCGGTGCCAGCGGTGTCCGCCGCTTGGATCGAGGCAGTGGTCGCATCTTGCGCCGGGGCCAGAACCCGAGCACTGAGCGCTAACAACAACTCGAATACCGGAGTGCGGTTGGCCCACAGGTCAGCCTCCAGGTCGAGACCAGAATGACCCACCACGTCGGCAAACGTCAGAAGCGTTTGGTGGGCCGCCGTTTGCACGACACGCATGATGTCGTCGTGACGATTCGACGCCATCTCGTTGACGGTTCCGCCCGCATCCTCAATGGCGATCCGCAACCACTCGTGGGCGAACGGCCGCTCAGCGGCCGGACATACGACAAATGTCTGACCATCGGCGCGGGCCGCCTGCGCTCCGAACAAAGCGTGAAGTCCGACGACGGCGACATCACGGCGAACGGCTCGGAGAATTTCGTCAGCGCGCGTACGGTCTTGCGAACAGTCCACCACAATCGCGTCGTCGGAAAGCAACGGCAGCACTTCGGACGCAACGTTGGAGAGGGTGGCCAGCGGAACGGCGAAGACCACCACCGACGCGGTAGTCACCGCATCGACGACCTGGGCGACCGACGTGGCCCGCGCCACGGCAGCGGCGTGCTCGTAACGAGCATCAAGCGTGGAGATCGCCGCGTTGGCGTCGACGAGGGTGACCTCCGCCCACGGTAGAGCGCCAAGAACATGGTCACCGAGCCAACGCCCGATGCCCGCCGCCGCACCAACAACAACGAGCCGCCCGGGGGCGAATGCAGACGGAGACGCCATAGGTATGTCCCGAGGCTACCGGGGCGTCGGCGTCACCCGGGGGTGAGTTGACGCAACAGGGCCGACACGATGTCCGAGGCTCCTGCGGTGCGTTCCCAGTCGTCGCCGACAGTCGAATGGTCGACCATGCCGACCGCATCGGGTTCGATACCGAGGAGCGCCACGCAGCAAGCTCGGAGCTCATCGACACCAAGGTCCTCGTCGTAGGCGCTGAACACTTCGAGCCCACCCCACAACGCCTCCGCTTCCGGGTGCACTTCGCTCGGCGCGGTGTCATCGTCCTCGGTATCGACACCGTCGGCGCCGTCACCTCGGGCCCAGCCGACGACACGCCGGAACGCGTTGGTCGTCGACGTCCCGGCCGGGCGCTGGTAGCCACCGACCGGATGCAGTCGCCACTCCAACGTCACATCGTTCGGACCGTCGTCGCGCAACCAGACTTGGGAGCCGTTCACGTAGGTGTCGGTGGGCTCACCGAGCTGGGCGTCGAGCGCAAAGACGAGGGCGCGCGTACATCGCCAAACGGCGACAACAGGAAGGAGCTGCTCGTCGGACAAGACGACTCAGCCGTTGGCCGTACCGAGACCGGCAATGGCCGTTCGCGCGAGATCCGGCGTCGACGAATCGACCGTCATCGTGATCCCGTCATCGAAGCGCTTCGAGAACGTGGTGACCACTCGTCCGGGCACGCGGTCATCGACCACCCGACGCCACGTCTCGCCGCCGATCTTCTCCTCCGCCCCCACGAGCTGTAGCGGGTCACGAAGGCGACGGGCCAGGAACTTGTCGTTCGTCTGCCACACATGCACGGACTCGCCCGCCGTGTCACCGCTGCTCCGAGTCGTGTACCACGTGTTGAGTTGGTAGGCCTGGAAGCCCTGCTTGGAATCAGGCTTGTCGAGCACCACTCGCACCAATGGGACGCTGGCCGGAAGGGTCTTGGGAAGACGGATCTTGAACGGGATGGCAGCAAATGCTTCCGTCAGGTCACGCTTGGCCTTGACCGCAACATCGCCCCGTTCGCTCGCCTGACGAGCCCCGTTGGCAATGAGGGACAGAGCCAGAATCGCCGGAAAGGCAAACACGAACCATCCGGCGCGGCGCCTCATCAACGACCAGAGCGGACGCTCCCCGGGGCGGGGCGCCGAGCCATAGGGAACGGGGGCAACGACATCGGCCATGCCCTCCAGGCTACGGCGGCCGGGTGCCCTACTGATCCGCTCATCTCTAGTCTGTGGTTCATGACTCGCGTCCTTCAGAACTTCGTCAACGGAACCAAGGTGCCCTCGGCCGATGGAGCCACCACCGATGTCGTGAACCCCTCGACCGGCGATGTCTACGCCACCGCCCCGAAGTCGGGGGCGGTCGATATCGATGCGGCATTCGCCTCGGCCGCAAACGCGTTTGGATCATGGGGTCGCACAACACCCTCCGAACGCTCTCGGGCGCTGTTGCGAATCGCCGACGCCATCGAGGCTCGAGCCGAGGAACTCGTGGCCGTGGAAGTCGAGAACACCGGCAAGCCCATTGCGTTGACGCTCAGCGAGGAGATCCCGCCAATGTGCGATCAGATCCGCTTCTTCGCCGGTGCCGCCCGCGTGCTGGAAGGCCGTTCGACCGGTGAATACATGGCCAACATGACATCGATGATCCGTCGTGAGCCGATCGGCGTCGTCGCCCAGGTCGCACCATGGAACTACCCGATGATGATGGCTGTTTGGAAGTTCGCGCCAGCTATCGCCGCCGGGAATTGCACCGTCTTGAAACCGTCGGACACGACTCCGGCATCGGCGTTGCTGATGGCCGAGATCGCCGCTGAGTTCCTGCCGCCGGGCGTGTTCAACGTGGTGTGCGGCGACCGCGACACCGGGCGGGCCATGGTGGCGCACCCGACCCCGCAGATGGTCTCCATCACCGGCTCGATTCGCGCCGGGATCGAGGTCGCCCGCAGCTGTGCGGACACGCTCAAGAAGGCCCATCTGGAACTCGGTGGCAAGGCTCCTGTCGTGGTCTTCGACGACGCCGATATCGAAGCCGCCGCCGCCGCCATCGCCATGGGTGGCTACTTCAACGCCGGGCAGGACTGCACGGCGGCCACACGAGTGATCGTCGGTCCGAACGTGCACGACGATTTCGTTCGCGCGCTTACGGAAGCGGCACGCGGCACGCGGACCGGGGGGCCAGATGATCTCGACGCGTTCTACGGGCCTCTGAACAACGCCTCGCAACTCGCTCGTGTATCGAGCATGGTCGAGCGGGCACCGTCGCACGCATCGGTGCAGACCGGCGGTTCACGGGTGGGAGCGAAGGGCTTCTTCTACGAGCCCACCGTCGTTAGCGGATTGCGTCAGGACGACGAAATGATCCAGGACGAGATCTTCGGTCCCGTGATCACGGTGCAACGCTTCTCCGACGAGGACGAGGCAATTCGCTGGGCCAACGGCGTGAAGTACGGCCTGGCGTCGAGCGTGTGGACCAAGGACCACGGCCGAGCCATGCGAATGGCTCGGGCGCTCGACTTCGGGTGCGTGTGGATCAACACCCACATCCCACTCGTGGCCGAGATGCCCCACGGTGGCTTCAAGCATTCGGGCTACGGCAAGGACCTCTCGATGTACGGGTTGGAGGACTACACGCGGCTGAAGCATGTGATGACCAACCTGGAGGGTTGAGTAGTCGGGTCACGACTCGAGTGAGGTTCGGCTGCGTCGGAACGCGCTGACGGCGTCGAGGCGGGCGATACCGTCGGCCGACAGGGCTGCGTCGAGTCCGTCTATGGTGGCGTGCAGTTGCGCTGGCGTGTTCGCTCCCACGATCGGGGCGGAGACCCACGGCTTGGCGCGTAGCCAGTTGATGGCTGCCTGCGCCGGGGTCTGCCCTTCATCGGTGGCGACGTCGAGAAGGGTCTCGATGATGTTCCAGTTCGTCTCGCTCAGGCGGTTCTCGGCATTTTCATCAGCGCGCAGACTTTCCGGAAGGGCGGCGTTGCGTCGGTACTTGCCGGTGAGTACGCCGCCGGCAAGCGGACTGTACGGAAGGATGCCGATCCCGTGACGAAGACATGTCGGCGCGAGCTCGGTCTCGACGTCGGACCGGACCGGATCGAGCAGGCTGTATTCCGGCTGCACGGAGATGAACGATTCGAGACCGCGTCGGTCGGAGGCCCATAGCGACTCAACGAGCCGCGAGGCGCTGAAGTTCGAACATCCGATGTAGCGAACCTTGCCCGCCCGAACAAGATCGGTGAACGCCGAAAGGGTTTCCTCAATCGGCACGAGCGGATCGATGAAGTGCGCTTGATACAGGTCGAGGTGGTCGACCCCGAGGCGACGCAAACTGTCGTCGCACGCCTTCATGATCCACCGACGCGAGAGGCCCTCTCGCTGTCGGGCCGTGGCCCGGGTGTCGGAAAATCCTTCGCCCATGGCGGCGCGAACCTTGGTGGCAATGACCATCGCATCACGACAGCCGCGAGCGCGAAGCCACCGTCCGATGATCCCCTCCGACACACCGCCCGCGTTCGTCGGTCCACCCATCGACGCCGACCACGCGCTGTAGCAATCGGCGGTGTCGAGAAAATTCCCGCCCGCACCCACGTAGGCGTCGAGCACGGCGAACGACGCGGCTTCGTCGATCGACCAACCGAACTGCATGGTGCCCAGTCCCACGCGGTAGACGAAGAGTCCGCTGCGACCGACCTGGACATAGGGCTCGGTGGTTGCCGCGCCGAAGCTCATGCCGATTCCCCCACGGGATAAAAGCTGAGCTTGTGGTCGATCAGGCGGAGGGCTTCGACCCGTTCAGAGATCTGAGACTCGACCAACTGCCGATGTTCGGTGAGCATGCGGCGGCGCTCGGGCTCGGTGTGGCTTCCCTGAGCTCCCAACTCGCAGTAGTGACGGAGGTGCTCGATAGTCATCCCGGTCTCGCGTAGACAGCGAAGCACTTCGACCCAGAGAACGTCGGCATTGCTATAGCGGCGGTGCCCGCTTTCGGCTCGTGCGACGTTCTGTAGGAGTCCTTCGCGTTCGTAATAGCGAAGCGTGTCGATACTCACTCCGGTGCGCGCCGACATGTCCGCCGGGGTGAGTTCTGCGTCGTTGTCGGCGAGCGGATGGTCTGGTGCCTGCGTATCCATACCGATCAGTCAACAACCCGAAGCGCACTCCAGGTCAAGGACTTCTTCTCGGCGTCTCTCTGCGTCTACTCGTCTACGAAAGCAGCGACGTCGCGATCGGGTCCGCACGAATCACGCTGTAGATGTGGACATCGATGCGTGCGGACCCCATCCCGATTCCGTCGGCGGCGAGTGAACGAAGAACTCCTTCGTGGGTGAACCCAACCCGTTCAAGCACGCGACATGACGCATCGTTCCCAACGAGGACTTCCGCTTCGATCCGTTCGTAGCCGAGGAGAAGGGCCTCTCGCAGAAGAGGCCGGATGGCCGCAGTGAGGTGGCCGTGACCGCGGGCGTTCGGCGCCAGCCAGTAGCCAAGCTCGGCGCGTGCTTCGGCGGGCTGCACCCGGGGAAAGCCAACACATCCAAGGAGGACGTCGTCGGCGTCGGCCAAGACGAACGTCCGGGCCTCGTCACCGTCGTCGCATCGTTGTTGGGCGAGCGCGAAGAAGCTGTCGGCCTCGACCGCACCGTAGGGCGAGGGGGTCCGCGTCCACCGGGAAATCTCCGGGTCCTGGCACGCCGCAATCAGGGCATCGGTGTCCGAGCGTTTCGGCCGCCGCAAGCGCAAGCCGGGTACAACATCGATCTCGTCACGCAGCACTCGCACGCTCACGACCGTACCTCCGGAGCGGTGCGCATCGTGATGCGTATTGCGAAGCATCAACATGTATCGTCGAGGAATGCGCACCACGGTGAACCTCGACTCCGATGTTGAAGCCGCCCTTGAACAACTGCGCCGCACCGAGGGTCTCGGACCGAGTGAGGCGCTGAACAGGCTCGCTCGAAAGGGGTTGGCAGTGCCTACTGCTCGACTGCCTTACGTCCATCGGTCAAGTTCCCTCGGTGCCCGGTGCGACCTGACGAATATCGGCGACGTGCTCGACCTCCTCGACGCTGAGTAGCAATGCTCATCGACGCCAACTTGCTGCTGTACGCCGTCGACACGCAAAGCCCTCATCATCACGCCGCTTCGACCTGGCTCACCGCCGTGTTGAACGGTGATCGAAGAGTTGCCCTGCCGTGGCAATCGATCGGCGCATTTGTCCGCATCGCCACACATCCGAAAATCATGAGAGAGCCGCTGACCGCAGACGGCGCCGCCGCCTACGTGGATTCGTGGCTCGCGTGCCCGGTGGTCTGGGTGCCGCCGACATCGTCGAACACGGCTCGAATTTTCACCGAGATCCTTCGCCAGTCCGGAGCAACGGGAAACCTTGTACCCGACGCGCAACTCGCCGCTCTCGCGATCGAGCACGGGCTGATCGTCATGTCGGCCGATACCGACTTCGCCCGATTCCCCGATGTCCGGTGGGAGAATCCAACACGTCATTAGGCGAGGGGCGACACGGTCGGCACGACCGACGGCGGAGGCGGCCGCTCAGGTCGCGTGGGCCGTACAAGCCTTGTCCGACCCGCCAGTTGCCGAGGCGTCGTCTGAAGTTTCGTGATTGGTCACGGAGAAAAGTCCCGACGATGACAGACTCGCACCCGCCTGCGTTGAACTGGAGTCGCCGTGCCCAATCGTGAGAAGAACATTGTGGCGGCCAAACCGCTAGCGGCCAACACGGCGAAGGCGGCTTCACGCACCGGCAAAGCCAAGGACAGCCGGTCGAAATCGTCGGATCCCCTCGACGACATCAACCGTTCGATCATCACCGAACTCCAAAAGGATGGTCGCCGGAGCTACACCGCGATCGCCGAACGCGTTGGGTTGTCGGAAGCGGCCGTCCGTCAACGAGTGCAGAAGCTCGGCGAGGACGGTGTCATGCAGATCGTCGCCGTGACCGACCCGATGAAGCTGGGCTTCCAACGCGTTGCCATGGTGGCGATGCGAGTTTCCGGCGATGCCACCCTCGTGGCCGAGGCTCTCAGCAAAATGCCCGAGGTGAGCTACGTGGTGCTCGCCGGCGGCAGTTACGACCTCCTCGCCGAAGTCGTCTGCGAGGACGACGATCACCTGATCCAGGTCCTCAACACCACGATCCGCACGTATCCCGGCATCCGCGAGACCGAGACGTTCATGTATTTGCGGTTGTACAAAGAGTCCTACACGTGGGGCGTACCGTCGACATGAACCGTGGGCGGCGAGCAGTCATGCTGAGACGAGCCCGATGACTTCCGCTGGTGGTCTGCACTCGACGCGCCGGCGGCAATCCGCGCCGGCCACGTCGGCCCGAACGACATCGTTGACGCCGCGATCCAACGAATCGAGCGAGTAGACCCAAGCCTCAACGCCGTGGGTATCCCCCCTGTTCGAGCGAGCTCGACGCCACCTTGCTCCGGCGGGCGGCCAACCTTTTACTGGCGTGCCCACCTTGTTGAAGGACGCCGGTGAGGAGCTCGCTGGCACATCCAACTGGGTTGGCACCACGGCGCTCCGAGACGCCGGGTACCTATCGACTGTTACGACGCCTTTGGCCGGTCGACTCGAACAGCTCGGCTACCGCATAGTCGGCAAGAGCGCGTGCCCGGAACTCTCGGCCGATTCCACGACGGAAACCACGCGGTTTCCCACCGACCCGCAAACCGTGGGACGTAGCTCGCACCGTCGGCGGATCGAGCGGTGGCGCCGCAGCGGCAGTAGCCGCCGGGCTCGTACCGCTTGCCCATGGGAGCGACGGCACGGGTTCGCTGCGGTTTCCTCTGCGCGTCGGCCTTCTCGACCACGACCCCGTTCTTGGACGTTCGGTGTCTGCCGCGTGTGCCCGAGCGATTCACGATGTCGGCCATGCTCTGGAGATGTCCAGTTCTCCCCCCGTCGGGATGACTGTCGCACCCTCTTTGGGAGAATGTTCCATGTACCCGACGGCCTGTGGCGAAGGTCACGTTGAACGAACGAGATTTCGTCATGGGCGAACGTCTGTGTGCTAACATGGTTCCCATGGACCAGCTCTCCCTCGCCATCGGAGCCCTTCGGGGGACCGACTTGCGTGGGACCCCGCCGGGCCTCCTGCCCGGTGTCCTCAGCCAACTCACGGATCTGCGATCGGTCGTCGATTCGCTCTGGCTCTGTGTCGTGGCGCAGGTTGAGGCCGAGGGCGTCGCGGCGTCGCTCGGTCATCGCAGTGCCGCCGACCTTGTCGCCGCCAGCACCGGAGACGATCGGGCATCAGCCGGGCGAGACGTTCGCCTTGGCGTTGCCCTTGCTGGGACCCCGCCGATTGCCGCGGCAATGACCGCTGGCCACCTCACTCGAGCCAAGGCGAAGGAACTCACACGAGCCAAAGGGGCAACGGCTGATGACTTGGCCCGGTTGATTGGGTTCGCCAAGACGGCATCTGTTCGCAAAGTGCATTTCGCGGTCGAACGATTCCGGGCCGAGCGCGGAATCGAAACCCCGACCAAAGCCAATGCTCTCGCCATCGATGTGGTCCGCGGCACGATCAAGGCCCAGCTCGATCCTCTTCGGCTCAACCAGGTGCAGATCGCCATCGACATGGCGGTCGGCAAACTTGGCCACTCGAAGGACGTTCCCTACGAACAGCGGCGGGTCGATGCGCTGGTCGCGGTGTGTGCGTTCTTTGTCGAACATATCGACAACGCCACCACCACTCGCGGGGTGCGGCCGCACATCTCCGCCATGGTCGATATCGAGACTCTCGCCGGTCTCGCCAACCGGCCGGCCACGCTGGAAAACGGGGCTCACCTCACCGGGGAAGCGGCCCGTCGTCTTGCTTGCGATGCCGGGATTTCTCGCATCATCACGACCGGCAAGTCACAACCGCTCGATGTCGGCACCGAAACACGCACGTGGTCGGCCGCCATGAGTCGGGCAATCATCGCCCGAGACAAACATTGCGTGCACCAGGGCTGCGAGGCGCCACCGTGGGCCTGCCAGATCCACCATCGACATCACGTCGCCCACAACGGGCCAACGTCGGCCGCCAACGGCGAACTCCGATGTTGGTTTCACCATGATCTTCAACACCACGCAGATAAGGAGGCCCGCCGCCAACGCCAACGACAACAGCAACGACAACAACACCACCAGATCGACCACACCGTCCTCGCTGCGTAGTTCACGTTTCACGCTCGCCTCACGAACACGACTTTCGGTGAGCGGTCGCACCTTCCTTGACAACTGAATACGCCGGTGGGCCCGGAAGTACGGTGAAGAGCCGTGCCTTCGCCCACACCGTTCCTGCATCCGTTCGCTCGTCCCGCCGCTTCCGCCGGCGACTTCGTGAACCTTGTTCGTGGTGAAGGTGCTCGGCTGTTCGACGATCAGGGCCGCGGCTACGTGGATGGCATCGCCAGCCTTTGGTACTGCAACGTGGGACACGGTCGACGCGAGATTGCCGAGGCCGTGGCGAAGCAGATGAGCACGCTGGAGGCGTACAGCACGTTCGACATGTTCACCAACGGTCCCGTCGACGAGTTGTGCGGCGAACTGGTTGCGCTCGCTCCCATGGCCGACGCTCGCGTGTTTCTGACGAGCGGTGGATCGGAAGCGGTCGACACGGCGATGAAGATCGCCCGACAGGCCCAGCATCAGGCCGGTCATCCGGAGCGGACCGTGATCATCAGCCGGGTGCAGAGCTATCACGGCGTGAACTACGGCGGTCTGGCCGCTACTGGTTTGCCGCTCAACCGGGCCGGATTCGGCGAGATGCTTTCTGACGTGGTGCAGGTCCCGCAGCACGACCTCGACGCCATGGGGGCGGCTTGCGCCCAGCACGCCGGTCGGATCGCCGGGATCATCACTGAACCAGTGCAGGGCGCCGGAGGCGTGCACCCGGCCAAGGACGGGTACCTCCAGGGTCTTCGGGCGTTGGCCGACCAGCACGGCGCCTACCTGATCTTCGATGAAGTGATCTGCGGATTCGGTCGGCTCGGGTCGTGGTGGGGGGCGCAGCACTACGGGGTCACGCCCGATCTCATCACCTTCGCCAAGGGGGTTTCGTCGGGCTATATGCCGCTCGGCGGAGTGCTCATCGGACCGGCCGTGCGGGCTCCCCTGGAAGCCGATTCCGCCTTCATCCTTCGCCACGGCTACACCTACAGCGGTCACGCGTCGGCCGCCGCCGCGGGGGTGGCGAACCTGAAAATCCTGCGTGACGAAGCGCTGGTCGATAGAGCCCCGCACATCGGTGAACGGCTGTCGCGCGGCCTCCACGAACTGCTCGCCGCCGGAAAGCTGGCCGAAGTGCGCGGCGTCGGCGCCATTTGGGGAGCCGGACTCCTCGAGGGCATGAACCCGGCGGCGGTTCGAACCACCATGCTGGCTCACGGGGTCATCGCCCGACCCATTCCGCCGTCGACCATCGCGTTCTGTCCGCCGTTCGTCGTCACCGACGGCGAGATCGATCAGATGCTGTCGGCGCTCGAGGCTGGGCTCGACGCCGCCTGATTCATTGCTCTCGGAGGAACCGTTCGAGTTCCGAGGCCAGATCGTCGCCGGTCGGCAGGTTGCCTTCGGAGTTCATGAACACGATCCGCGGATCCTGCGTTTCCTGGTCATCCTCATCGTCGTCGAACTCGTCGTCATCGTCGTCTCCGTCGTCGTAGCTCTCCTCCAGCGTACGAACGAAGCCACGCATCTCGTCGTCGGTTTCGACCACGTCATTCACCTGACGCTCGTAGTCCACCGCGCCGAGCTGCAGGTCGATCGTCGGCACCGACACGCCGAGGATGTCGGTGGCTCGCTCGACCAGGGCGAGGGCTGCTTTGGGCGAGGTGGTGCTCGGCAGGTAGTGCGGCACGGTCGCCCACAGTGAACAGCTCGACGTGCCCTGCGTGGCGAAGCGCTCATGGAGCACGCCGACAATCCCCGTCGGTCCTTCGTACCGGGAGCGAAGGAGATCGAATCGGTCGATCAGGGTGTCATCGCCGGTGGTGCCGGTGATGCGAGTCGGACGACTGTGGGGCACGTCGGCCAGAAGCGCGCCGAGCGAGATGACCAGTTCCACGCCGAGGACATTGGCGACCTCAAGGACCAAGCCGGAAAACGTGCGCCAGCGGAGTTGCGGTTCCGCCCCGACCAGCACCACGGCATGACGATTGGTGCCGGCGATGAGTCCCGCAGAAAACGTGTTGGCCGGCCAATCGATAGTGCGGCTGACCCCGTCGACGAGACGAACCATGGGCCGAGTCGACGTGAAGTCGTAAAAGTTCTCGGGGTCGATCGTGGCGAACGGTTCGGCTCCCCACGCCGCTTCGAGGTGACGCACGGCGGTACTGGCGGCCTCACCGGCATCGTTCCACCCCTCGAAGGCCACGATCAGGACCGGACGATTCAGGTCCGGTCGTCGCGTCCAAACCAACTCGTCGGCGGCCACCAGCCGACGTTATCCCCGGAATCACTCCCGGAGCAGCGCGCCAGCCCGAACGAGGCGTTCCAGGGCTTCGTCGTCGTGACCGAGCCACTCGCGTAGGACCTCGCCGTTGTGCTCGCCCCGGCGCGGGGCGCCACCACGAACACCCGATTCCCAGGCCGAGAACCGGTACGGCGAGTTAACGACGCCGCGGGTCGATCCGGTTTCGCTGCGATCATCCACCTGGACCACGACGCCCCGATGGACGGCGGTGGGTGAGGAGACGGCCTCCTCCATGGTGCGCAGAAGGCCCCAGGCCACGTTGAGCGAGTCCAAGGTGCGGGTGAGTTCGTCGACGGTGGCGTGAGACGCCACCCAGGCCTCGATCGCCCGTCGCCGCCCGGCAATGCGCTCTCCGACCGATGCGTCGGGACCGTCCGACGACGTGATCCCGACCGACGTAGCGATGCGCCAGAGGTGCTTCATCGGCGAGGACACAAGAACCCACGTGCCGTCGCCGGCCTGAAGGTAGGTCCCGCCCAGACGGTCAACCGGGGAGGCATCGATGCTGTGGTGCACGTAGTCGTCGGTGGCGAGCATGGCGTCGACCATCGACATGTCGATCCACGTGCCGACGCCGGTTCGCTCCGCACAGCGAAGGGCACTGAGGATTGCAACGAGAGCATGAAGACCGGCGTCGTAGTCGGCAATCGATAAAGCGGGATCGGTCGGGGCCGTTCCGTCGAGGATCGCTTGGCGACTCACGATCCCGCTCTCCGCTTGGATGACCGGCGCGTAGGCGGCACGATCCGAGTCAGGTCCGTTGGCCCCGAACCCACTGATCGAACACATCACCAGTGACGGGTTCGCCGGTCCCAGAACCGACCATCCGAGGCCGAGTCGATCGAGCACGCCGGCCCGAAAGTTCTCGATCACCACGTGCGCAGTCGCCGCCAGTTCACGCACGACGGCCACGCCTTCGGCGGTCCGCAAGTCCACGCAGATGTCTCGTTTGCCGGCGTTCTGCTGCTGGAAGAAGCCGCTGACGCCGTGCCGTTGTTCGCCCCAGACGCGGGCCACATCACCATCAGGCGGTTCCACCTTCACCACGTCGGCGCCGAGGTCGCACAGCATGCGACCAGCAAACGGTCCGGCCACCACCCGGGAGAGATCAAGGACACGGACACCGGCCAGGGGGAACATGACGTGCAGGGTACAGACTGGACGCTTCATGGCTACTGCGCATCGACCGACCCCTCGACCCAACACCCTGGCCACGGCCACGCTCGATCGGGTCAGTGATCGTCGAGCGGAGGCCGAATGGGTGGCGACCGAGTGGTCATCGTCGGCCACCAGAGTCCACATCGTCTGGCGAGGGACGTTTCCGGTTCAGGGTGATCGGTCGTCGTTCACCGACCCGTCGGCCATCACCAGCTTCGACGAACATGCGACCCCGATCCTGCTCGGCGTCATCGATGGCGTGACCCACTTCGGCGTCGATCTTTCGACCCACGATCGTGACGCCATCGAGCGCCTCAGCAGTCCCGACGCCATGCTCTCGGGTCTACGCGAGGTTGCCGGCCTGCTCCACGCCGACGATGCCAACCTTTTGGCCGCCACCAGCGGGCTGGCCACGTGGCACGCCAAGCATCGGTTCTGCGGGACCTGCGGAACGGAGACCGAGGTGCATACCGCCGGCCACGAGCGTCGCTGTCCGATGTGCAAGACCCCCAACTTTCCGCGGACCGACCCGGCCGTGATCATGCTCGTGACCGACGACGACCGCGCCGTCCTCGGCCGTCAGAAAATCTGGCCGGCCACCATGTTCTCGACGCTCGCCGGGTTCGTGGAGCCGGGCGAATCGTTGGAGGACGCGGTGATTCGAGAAGTCCGCGAAGAGGTCGGCCTGGTATGTGACTCGGTCCGCTACTCGTCGTCGCAACCCTGGCCGTTCCCGCAGTCGCTGATGCTCGGTTTTCACGCCCGTGCCGTCACCAAGGAGATCGTCGTGCATCCGACGGAGATGGACGACGCCCGCTGGTTCAGTCGCGAGGAACTCAACGCCGCTCGAACCGCCCGAGGCCGCACCATGCCGATGATCCCGCCCCCGCTCACGATCGCCCGCCGTCTTCTTGATGAGTGGCTCGACCAGGACTGAATACGCTTGGACGCATGTCCACGCTTGTCCTTCTACGCCACGGCGAATCCCTCTGGAACCAGGAGAACCGGTTCACCGGTTGGGAAGACGTGGATCTGGCTCCCAAGGGCGAGGAGGAGGCGGTTCGCGGTGGCGTGATGCTGCGTGAGGCCAACGTGTTGCCCGACGTTGTTCATACATCGCTGCTGAAGCGGGCGATCCGAACAGCCAACATCGCGCTCACGGCGGCTGACCGTCACTGGATTGCGGTCAAGCGGTCGTGGCGGCTCAACGAACGTCATTACGGTGACCTGCAGGGTCGGGACAAGGCCGAGACCCTCGCCCAGTTTGGGGCGGAGCAGTTCACGATGTGGCGAAGGAGCTATGACGTCCCGCCTCCGCCCGTCTCCCGGGACTCTCGATACCACCCGGCCAACGACATCCGGTACGCCGAGTTGGCCCCTGAACAGCTTCCGGCCACCGAGGCCCTGTCCCACGTGCTCGACCGGATGCTCCCGTACTGGTACGACGCTGTGGTTCCCGACCTTCGGGCCGGACGGACGACGATGATCGCCGCCCACGGCAACTCCCTTCGGGCGTTGGTCATGCATCTCGACGGGCTCAGCACCGACCAGGTGGTGGCCCTCAACATCCCCACGGGGATACCGCTGCGGTACGAACTTGACGGTGAACTTCGACCCACGTCGAGTGCCTATCTCGATCCTGATGCCGCCCGAATCGCCGCCGAGAAGGTCGCCAACCAGGGAAGACACTGAGTCTGAGACATTGCGCTGCGCTGTTCCGCTTCGCTTCACTGCTCGCAACGCCGGTCTCGCGGTGCCCCTTGGGTGGGTCATCCGTGCGTCGTTGGGCACGTCTGGGCATTAATTTGAGCGAACGCTTTAATTGTTCGCACGAAACCTGTACTGTCACTCCATGACCGTTGTCATGCACTCGATTCTGACCACTTCGTTCGCCACCCCCAGCGTCCGGCCGACTCCGGTGGAGGCACCGCCTGCGCCCGTGCCGATCGGGACGGCCGTGTCCATACGAGCCGCCATGTGGAACGACCTGTCCTGGCGTCAAGAGGCCGCCTGCCAGGACATCGACACCAATCTGTTCTTTCCGGTCGGCCTCACCGGTGCGGCCATCGACCAGACGCACCGGGCCAAAGCCATCTGCCGCAGCTGCGCGGCCCAGCCGGCATGTCTCGAGTTCGCGCTCCGCACCAATCAGGACCACGGGGTCTGGGGAGCGCATACCGAGGAAGAACGCCGAGCTCTCCGTCGGGCGCGACGAGCTGCGGCTAGGCGTGCCTTGGCCGCCGAACGGGCCTCGGCCGAGCGAGCGGCAGAGCAGGTACAACTGCACGCCTAGTGGAGCCTCCAGGCTCAGTGGACCGAGGTCGGAAGTTCTGGGACTTCGATGTCGGCGAAGGCAAACGCCGGGCGACGGGGCTCGGCACGCATCTCGGGCTCAGCCACGGGCTCGGGTGACCACTGCTGGGTGATGGCGTCGAAGCCATCGTCGGCTGAAGCAACGAGATCTTCGGGAAGCGCCTCACCGCCGAAGGCGAGTCGGGCGGACTCGAGAGAAGCAACGCCAGCGGCCAGTGTGGTCCGCACCGGGGACACGAAGGCATCGGCTCCGGAGACCGTACGGGCGGTGATTTGAAACCTTCCGCCCGGCATCTGCTCCATCCCCAAGAACTCGACCGAACTCCGCCGGACCGCGCCGATGACTTCCGTCGAGTCACGGCGATAGGTAGGCACGAGGTGGTGGAGGGAGTCGGTAGTCGTTGTCATCGGTCGAGGGCTGGTCCAAACGTTCGTGAACGGACCTCCTTTTCATCGGGCGAATCGTCCTCGCGCTGAAGCACAGAAATGAATCAAACGGCTCAGAGTGCGAGTGGGTTGGTAAAGCTCGAGTCCTGACGGGCCGAAAACTTCAGTCGACCCGGCGTGAACAGTCACGTTTGAGGCACAGTGGAAGAGCACGCATGGACGACATCACGACCCTCATCCGCGCCGTCCTGGCCGAGCACGGCCGACTCAGCGCCGACCCTGCGGCGCTGGCCGACTCTGACGATCTCCATGCGGCGGGTCTTTCGTCGCATGCCACCGTGTCGCTCATGGTCGCGATCGAAGACGCCCTGGATCTCGAATTCCCGGACCGGCTTCTCAACCGACGAACCTTCGCCAGCATTGCGTCGCTACGCGATGCCGTTGCTTCGCTCACCGTCAGCGCCTGACGCCGACGCATGCTTGCGTTTCTTGACCTGAGCCCGACCGGCGAACGACTGGTCGCGCTGGCGACGAAAATCGGGACCGAGGTAGCTGCGCTCCACGCCACGGATGTGGACCGCCAAGGTCGCTTCCCAGCCGAAGCGATGGCCGCCCTCGCCGACGCCCGCATGCTCTCCAGTTTCGTTCCGACCGAACTCGGCGGTGACGGGGCCACCATGATCGACATCGTGGCCGCCTGCCACGTCCTCGGTCAGTACTGCTCGTCCACGGCGATGGTCTTTGCCATGCACCAGATCCAGGTCTCCTGCCTCGTGCACCACGGGTTGGAATCTGAACCGCTCCGCCAGCATCTCCGCCTCCTCGCCGCCGAACAGCGCCTCCAAGCCAGCGCCACGACCGAGGTCGGGACCGGCGGCGACGTCCGCTCCAGCGTGTGTGCCGTGGCCACCAACGGCGATCGTTACCGGCTTCGAAAAGAAACCCCTGTCATCTCATACGGCGACTATGCGCAAGACATTTTGGTCACCGCCCGACGCCACGCCGATGCCCCGGCCGCTGATCAGGTAATCGTGGTCGTTCGAAGGTCCGACGCCGAACTCGTCCCCACGTCGGACTGGGATGCGCTGGGCATGCGGGGCACCTGCTCGCGCGGATTCGTCCTCACCGCCGAGGGTCCGATCGGCCATGTACTGCGTGATCCGTATGCAGAAATTTCGGCTCGCACGATGTTGCCGGTAAGTCACCTGGTGTGGGCCGGTCTTTGGAGCGGTATCGCCACCGACGCCGTTCGCCAGATCCGCGCTGCCCTTCGCCAGCAGGCTCGCAAGATGGGTGGTGTGCCTTCGTCGGCGTCGGATGTCGCCATGCTCCACGCCGACCTCGAGTTGGTGAGGTCGGCCGTGGCTGCCACCACGCAATTGTATGAGCGCGTACGAATGGACCCAGCCGCCGCAACAACCCCGTCGATGACGCTGCGAATGAATGCGCTCAAGGTATCGGTGTCGCTCGCGCTCCCCCGAATCGTCACCGACGCGCTGCGCCTCGGTGGCATCAACGCGTATCGCAACGACAGCAACCAGTCGCTCGGCCGTCATCTCCGAGATCTGCACAGCGCGGCCCTCATGGTCCACAACGAACGAATTCTCACCAACAGCGGCTCCCTGCTGTGTGTCACCAAGGACGACGCATGAACGCCACCAGCCCCGGCACAGACTGGATCACTACCGAGCGCCTGGCCTGGCGCCAACAGCTCGTTGCCGACGGGCTCCTCATCGAAACCCCAGCACCCGGTGTCTACGGCCGCAGCTCCAGGTTCGAAGACGTGCTTCTCGCCGTGTCTCGCGGCGTACATCGCCTCGGCGACGATCAGAACGCCGAGCGCGTCGCCTTCCCGCCAATCCTTCCCCGAGTGACCTACGACAGGAGCGGCCACCTGTCGTCGATGCCGGAACTCCTCGGCTCGGTCAGCGCGTTCACCGGATCGGACCGCGACCACCGCGTCGTTCTCGAGCGCCAAGCCCATGGCGAATCGTGGTCCGACACCTTCACCCCCACCGACGTGGTGCTCTCCCCGGCGGCGTGCTATCCGGTGTACCCCATGTGCACCGGTCAGCTTCCAAGCGAGGGACGCGTCTTTGAGATCGTCGGGCAGTGCTTCCGTCACGAGCCATCCGTGGACCCGATGCGCCAAGTCACGTTCCGCCAACACGAGTTCGTTCGGGTGGCGTCACCTGACCAGGTTGAGCAGTGGCGTGACGTGTGGTTCACCCGGGTTCCGGAGTACGTCGAAAAGCTCGGTGTCCCGTTTCGGGTCGACGTGGCCAACGACCCGTTCTTTGGTCGCACCGGGCGGCTGATGGCCGCATCACAACGCGAACAGGCGCTCAAGTTCGAAGTTCTCGTGCCCACCTTCGGCGACGAGTTCGAGACGGCCGTGGCGTCGCTCAACGCCCATCGCGATCACTTCACCCACGCCTTTGGCATCGAGGCGCCAATGTCTGGTGAGGCGCATACCGCGTGTTTCGGCATGGGTCTCGAACGCATGACGTTGGCGATGTTCAAGTTCCTCGGACATGACGTGGCGGCCTGGCCATCGTCGGTTCGGACCCTCCTGTTCGGATGAATGTCGTTGGCGTGGCCCCCAAACCCCATCGGTTGCATGCCGGCGGCGCGGTGTGGCGCGAAACGAACTGCTACACCGATGTCTGGATCGAGTTGCTCCATGCACTCGGTCATGAACCGGTCGCCATGCTCGGGCCGTGTTTGCGAGTCCGTCCGGAGGCCGATCAGTGGACGTTCTTCAAACCGTCGTTCGACGATCTGCACACGCTCTACGGCATCGACGTGGTCGAGGCCAATCCGTGGCGAGGCCTGCTCACCACGTGTCAGGGAGCGGTGACGAGCGGCCGTATCGCCATCCCTGAGGTGGACTCGTGGTTCCTGCCGGACACCGCTGGCGTGGCGTACCAGTTGGCCCACGTAAAGAGTTCCATCGCCGTGCTCGGTCTCGACGTGGACGGACGACGACTTACGTACGCCCACAACGCCGGATGCCATGAGCTCGTCGGGAGCGACTTTGATGGTCTCTTCGGTCTAGGCGAGCACGCCCGTGACCAAACGTACCTGCCGAGTTATGTCGACATGTGTACACCGTCACGGCCGCCGGCCACCGACCATACGGCGGCGAACCTTGCCGTTGCGATGCTTCGACGAGACCTTGCCCGGATGCCGTCGAGCAATCCGTTCGACGAGTGGTCCGAACGGTTCGATGCCGAGCTCGCAGATGTACGCGCACGTATGAGTTCCGACGACACAGCGTTTCACGCCTATGCGTTCACCACGTTCCGTCAGTTCGGTCCAGCGTTCGAATTGGCGGCGACACATGTGCGATGGATCGCCGAGCACGCGACCGCCGTCGTCGACACCGACACCGACGCTTTGGGAGCCGCCGGCGCGGCGTTCGACACGATTGCATCGACGGCGCTGGTGTTTCAGATGAGGACCGCTGGCGCCGTCACCCGGAACCGCGCATTGGACGCCAGTACGTGGATGGGGCCGCTCGCCGAGGCCTGGCAGGCCGGCGCCGAGGCGATCGCGCGCCTGGCATGAACGTTGCTCCGCTCAACGACTGGGAGATCGAAGTACGGCCCGAGGCGGAGACCGTCACCACGTTGGCGACCACGCTGGACGGACTATTCCGGGAGCGCCGCTTTCCGGCTGAGCCGATCGGGGCGGCGGCGAGGCGCATGGGCCACGACCTCGTCGAAGACCGGCGAGCCGGGATCGTTCACGGAGATCTCGACAATCTCGGCGTCACGTATCGCACGCTGCTTGCACCACAGGATCCGAAAACGACGGTGATCGTACGCTTCGACAGCATCGCCGCCATCGCCACCGTCAAGTGCAACGGCACCGAAGTTGCACACTCGAAGAACCAGTACCTTCCGTGCGAGGCCGATCTCACCGGACTGCTCGCCGACGGCGGCGAGCTCACGGTCACCTGCCATGCCCTGACCCCGTGGCTGGAGGCCGAACGGCGGCCCCGCGGTCGGTGGAAAACAAAACTTGTCACCGATCAGCGGCTCCGCCACGTCCGGCTGGGGCTCCTCGGACGCATTCCTTCGTGGACCCCGCCGGTCCCGGTCGTTGGCCTCGCCGGCCCGGTCACGCTCACGTCGACGCCGGTCAACAGCCCTCCGCGGCCGGTAGAGCTCACGGTTCAGCCCACGCTTTCCGCTGACCTCGCCACGGCCACCCTCACGGTGCGGTTCAGGACGACCACAACGACCTCGACGACCCCGGTCATCGACGCCTCTGTTCGGTGTCATCACACCACGGCGGCGGCCACCCGCCAGTCCGATGGATTCTGGGAAGCGACGTTTGTCGTCGCCAATACCGAGCCATGGTGGCCCCACACCCACGGCATCCCGTCGATCTATCCCGTCGTGATTACGCTTACAACGGCGGATGGATCGGCTCACGATTGGCCGCTTCGCCACACCGGATTTCGACACCTTAGCGTGACGACCGAACCTGGCGGTGAAGACTTTTCCCTTCAACTCAACGGCACGGCGCCGTTCTGGCGCGGTAGCGCCTGGATGCCGATCGACGTTCGACATCCGTGGTCGAGTGAAGCCGCACTGCGGACCGAGCTGGTGCGATGTCGCGACGCCGGCATGAACATGATTCGCCTCTCCGGCATCACCGGCTGGGAGCAATCCGAATTCACCGACTTATGCGACGAGCTCGGCATCGCTGTGTGGCAGGACCTCCCGTTCGCCACCCTCGACCAACCGGTGGACGAAGCGTTTACGTCCAGTACCAGAACCGAAATCAGTCATCACGTCCGGCGACTCAGCTCATCGCCATCGGTCGTCGCGCTGTGCGGAGGGACGGAGCGTCAGCAGCAGGCGGCCATGCTCGGCCTCGGCCCCGACGTGGTCACCGATGCGGTGGCGGCACGACTCCTTGCCGACATCGCCGTCGAGCAGGCGGCCACCGCCATCGTTGTCGCCTGCTCTCCGAGTGGGGGGCATCTCCCCTTTGCCGTGGACTCTGGCGTGTCGCACTATTACGGCGTTGGCGCGTACCTCCGTCCCCTGACCGACGCCCGGCACGCTTCGGTCCGGTTCACCACGGAATGTCTTGCCTTCGCCAACGTTCCCGAACCGTTGACAATCACGCGATTCCTTGGTGACGGAGAGCTCGCCCCGACGAATCCACGGTGGAAAGAGCGCGTGGCTCGTGACCGTGGAGTGGGGTGGGATTTCGACGATGTTCGTGATCACTACTTTCGATTGGTCACGGGTGATGATCCGGTGGCCGTTCGCTGGCGCGACGTGGGCCGGTATTTGGAGCTCTCGCGAATCGTTTCGTCGATCGTGATGACCACGACCATGAACGAGTGGAGACGGCCGTCGTCATCATGTGGTGGTGCCATCACATGGTTCCTGCGGGACCTGTGGCGCGGCGCCGGCTGGGGCCTGATCGATAGCGACGGAATAGCCAAGGCCGCATTCCACGGCCTTGGCGACGCGTGGGCACGGGTCGCGGTAGCCCTGTCGGACGAAGGGGCGAACGGCGTGGACGTATGGGTCCACAACGACCGGCCAACAGTGCTGGATGCAACGATCGAACTGAGTCGCGTATTTGGCGGTGCGCTGATCGGTCAGCTCGTTCGACGTTCGGTGACCGTCAGCGCGCGTACGTCTTTTCGTCTGCGCGCCGATGAAATCACCGGATCCTTCACCGACCCGAGCGACGCCTATCTGTTCGGACCGTCAGCCCACGACGCCATCTGCGTTCGTCTCGTCAACGGCGACGGAACAACGCTCGGGCGAAGCGTGCTCGACACCTCGGGCGGACGCTCGCTGAACCGCCAGAATGTGGCGGTCGAAGCGTCTGCTGCGTGGATTTCCGAGCACACCCTCGGCGTCGATGTCACCAGCCCCGGACTCGCCCGCTTCGTTCGCATCGACGATGACGCGTTGAACGTCGAGCGTCATCACGTCGACATCGTGCCCGGCGAAACCAGGCGCCTCCTCATCCACGCCGAGCCTGGACAAGCGTTCCCGAGCGTTGTGCACCTGGCGGCCGTCAACACCAACACCACGTCCCGGATCGCCGTTCCGCCGCGACCGACGGACCCGACCACGTGAACGTCACCGAGGTCCGGCACCTTGCCGTTGGCGCCGGCACGTGCGTTATAGCGGTCACGACGCCGGGTTCGGCCACGCTCGCCAGCCACGTCGGCGTCCTCCTCGTGCCCCCCTTCGGCATTGAGCGCAGTGGCGCCGACCGCCTGATGATGGCGCTGGCGCATGAACTGGCGGCGGCAGGTCACACCGTCGTCCAGATCGACCCCGTCGGGACCGGCGACAGTTCTGACATCGACCGCCACGGGCCTGGTGCGTCGACGCTGGTCGAGAACTTCGCGGCGGCAACGCTGGCGGGAGTGGGATACCTCCGAGACCGCGGTCTCACCTCATGCTTTGCCGTTGGTTTCCGGTTCGGCGCGCTCGCGATGACGAAGGCGCTCGAAGCGGCGACCGTCGACGGGGTAGAGGTGGACGGCGCCGTGCTGTGGTCACCGGTTTCTAGCGGCCGTTCGTATCGGCGCGAGCTGCTCATGCTTGGCTCCTCGACATCAGCCGGGCTGGACGAGGGGTGGAGTGCCCCGGGCGGAGACGTGCTCAGTCCCGACGACCTGGCCTCGCTGACCGACCTGGACTTGGTACGGCTACCACCCCCCAGTCCACGGGTCCTCCTGGTCAGCTCCGGGAATGATGGTTCTCGCCAAGAAGCACCCACCCATTGGTCGAGCGCGGCCATCGTAGAAACGCATGTCGATGCGGCGCTCGGTGCCGTGTGCGTCGAAGATCCTGAACTCGGCGCCGTACCCGAATTCGCCGTGACCTCCGTCGTCCGATGGATCAGCGCGGCCGCCACGTGCTCCCCCGATGACGCCGACGCCCGCCTCGACCGACAGTGTCCATCGATGTCCGACCTTGACGATCCCCGCTCCGTCGACGGTCCCGGTTGGACAGAATTTCCCGTCACCCTGACGATGGAAGACGGAACCTTGCTCACCGCCATCGCCACCCGTCCGAGTGGCGAACCTCACGCGGCGCTCGTCCTGCTCTCCACCGGAACGAACCCACGTTTCGGGCCGGGCCGCTTCCATACGCGCGTGGCGCGCCAGCTCGCCGCCGACGGCATGGCGACACTGCGGGTCGAACGCCGTGGGGCGTCCAACGGCCCAGGTATCGTCGACGCCTACGACCCCGCCCACATCGACGATGTGAGCGCCATCCTCCGACAGGCCCCGGCCATCGTTGGAAGCAAGCGGCTGGTCCTCGCCGGAACATGCTCGGGCGCCTGGGCGGCCTGGCACAGTGCCCTCCGCGGCTTCGACGGGACGGCGCCCCGAGAGGTCGTCCTCATCAACCAAATCATCTTCGGTGAAGACTCCTGGGATCTCACCGAAGCATCACCGGCCATCGCCGTTCGGGCCCGGCAGTCGCTTTCCAACCGCCAGCAGTGGAAGGCGGTCTTTCGCGGCGAGATCAACATCGCACGTTCGACCCGCCGCCTCCTCCGCTATGCCGCCCTGACCACCAAAAATCGGATCAGCGGATTCGACGGTCTTGCCAGCGATCTCGAAATCGTCCGGCGGGGTGGGGTGGCAACCACGTTCCTCTTCGACGACGAGGAGACCGGGCTGGTGTATCTGCGCATGCACGGCAACGGTCACCTCGACCAGCTCGTCGACGCCGGCCAGTGCCGGATTCTCACGGTGCCGGGAGCCGGTCACGTGTTCTCCTCGCCCTCCTCGGTGGAGTGGCTCGCGGCACAGCTTGGCAACGCGCTTCGTCGGGCGGGATCAGCGGCCGACGCCGACCGCAACGTTTGACTCGCGCACCCGCGTCGAGAGGCTGGCGAGCACCTTCCGGGTGAGACCGGGAATGGTCGCAACGGCTTCGGCGAACTCCTTGTCGTCAAGGACGAAGAAGGTCGACTCGGTAAGGGCCGTCACGGTGGCCGAGCGCGGCCGGTGGTCCAGCGGAGCCAGTTCGCCGAAGCACTCCCCGACCCCAAGAGTGGCCACGGCCGTACCGTCGATCTCGACCGACACCGACCCGTCGAGGATCACGAAACAGTCCGTGGACAACTCTCCCTGACGGATCACCGTTGCCCCGGCGGGCACGGTCACATCGCGGCCCAGTCGGACGAGAGCCTGGAGCTCCTTCTTGGAACACGCCGAGAAGAGCGGCACATGGCCGAGGTGATCGACGCGAGCAGCAGTGGCGGTGAAGCGTGACATGTGATCTCCCTTGTTCACGGGCGGCGAGCGCGACCCGGACGAGTGAGGTCACGGTAGGACGTGACGGCCGCTTCGCCTAGGGGTTCAGACCGTGTCATCGGTCATGAACGCCGTGTCGTGCGGCACCCTGGCACATCCGTTCACACCGACGGATCGGCCTCGCAGACGTTGCGACAGATGCCAATGCCGACGACCTCGGTCTCCACGACCGAGCCGACGCGTAAAAACTCGGGTGGGTTTCGGGCCGCACCGACGCCACCGGGAGTTCCGGTCGCGATCACATCACCGGGCCGAAGGGTGATGATCTGCGAGCAGTACTTCACCAGGTCCACGGGATCAAAGACGAGATCAGACGTGTTGGACGACTGCTTCACCACGCCGTCAACGGAGCACCGAAGATCGAACGTTGGTACTTCGCCGCCTTCGTCAACGAGAAGGAACGGCCCGACCGGCGTGGATCGCTCGAACGTTTTCCCCTGCAGAAATTCGACGGTACGGCGTTGCCAGTCTCGCATCGAGATGTCGTTCACCACCGTGTAACCGGCGATGGCGTCGCGAGCCTGCGAGTGAGTAGCGCCACGGATGGTGGAGCCAATCACCACGCCGAGTTCGACTTCCCAGTCGACCTTTTCCGAGACGCTGGGCATGGCGATCGTGTCGTTCGCCCCGATAAGTGAGCCGGTAAACTTGGCGAACAACGTCGGGTATTCGGGAACAGCGTTCCCCATTTCTTCGACATGGCCGCGGTAGTTGAGTCCCACACAAAAGATCTTGTCCGGACGCGTGATCAGCGTGGCGAAATCCGCTGATGCTTTGTGGTGGCTCGTCCCGTCGGCCGCGGCCGCCCGGGCCCGCCAGTCGGACGCCGTGAGAAACGCACC